>NZ_JAHLOS010000010.1 GCF_018917525.1 Enterococcus raffinosus
TAGGTTTATTCAACTATGTGTCCGATCAAAATTTATCTGATTTCAAAATAGCCGAGAGAATTATGGTTGTTAAAAACTCTTAACTATTTAACTTCCACAGTTTAGTTGACAAACCCTATGAAAAGTTTATACTTTCTTTATAGTTGAAAAAACCGAGGAATTCCTCGGTTTTTTTTGCTTCTTCATTTGCAGTCCTATCAGTTATAAGCCCACCTCATCGATAATTAGAAAGATAAAAAGCCGATCATTCGCCATAGAACGACGTGTGATTGCGATCGTATTACAGATACATTCTGCATGTAGACAATCTCCGCATGTTCCCTTTTTGATACAAGGTGTTTTTTTCAATCCTAAACGGTGCGCATTTAGTGGTGCTGTATTTTTACGGACCATCTCAAGTGTCGTCGCTAAATCTCCATACACTTTCTTCATACTGACAAAAGCGAGGACTTTATCAGGTCCATAAGCAATGGCCGCTACCCGGTTTCCCACGCTGTCAACATTTACTAACTCACCCTCTTCTGTTATTCCATTGATACTCGTTAAGAAATAATCGGCCGTTAATGCTTGTTTCATTACTTGCTGTCGTTCTTCTAACGTAGTTGTTTTTTCACGATCAATCATTTTTTGATTTCGACTATATAGTGCTTCAATAATTCCAGATTGTTCAACTGTGATTGAACCCCCAAAACCGACTGACTTTTTTGGATCAATCAGTTCCAAAGCTTGGACTCTAGCTTCTTCTAGATTTTCACAAATAATAGGATGAAAGTTCCTTCGTATTAGTTTTTTGCTAAGCGTCATCGCTGCGACTGTGTATCGTTCTTTCTGATACTCTTCCATCAGTTTCCTCCTCGAACTTCTTCTTTTTATTTTCTCGAATTTTGAAGGTTAGCGCAAGCGCAAACAAAAAGCCTAAGAAAATTCTTAGGCAATTGATGATCTTATTTTTTTCGTTGATTGAGCGCGGAAAGCAGCTAATTCTTTAATATCCGCTAAAATTTTTTCATTGGTCACTTCAAAAGAAATTGATTTGCCAAGTTTACTGGTTTTGGCCTTTTGGTATTTCTCTTTCGTGTAGTCCTCACACATCTGGATTAACACATCTGCATCATCTAACTCCTTAGCACTAAAGGAAATCATTGCTACAAAAAAACCTTGTTTTGGATAGATTGTACACAATGATTTACCGCTCTTTTGAAATTTTATGTTCCAGCCCATCCAGTAGCCATCTCCCATTGAGCATCTACTGTATGTTTTTTTTGGTTTTACTCGATAAGTCTGTGTAAAATGATCTAATAAGTCCTGCCAAAGAGGATTCGCAATAAAATCCGTGATTTGTTGTTCTGTTGGCTCTTGCTCCTTATTGAACACCTCGTACCATTGCATAGTAACACCTGCTTTCCTTCATTTATTAATAGTTACTATAAATTATACCTAATTTCAGATTTCCACGCTTGTCACACAGTGCTCTTTTTTAAGAAAGGCTTCGCGAACTCGCTCAGCTTTTGAGCACCAGGTAGGTACTATTCCACATCAGCTCTGCAAGCAGTCTCTGTGTGTGTCAGCAATAAGACCGAAATATTTCTAAATTGCCAAGAAACACAGTGATCGAAGAGAACTGATGTTGATTGGTACCTCCTCGGTGCTTCTAAAATTTCGAAATATTTTTGCTTATTGCCGAAATGCTAGTTCTACTTAACGGAGTTTAGCAGTAACTGTATGCGTAGCTTGTGTAGAAAAGCTAGTTTGTGAAGCTGGACATGGATATACCTGCTCTAAAGCGATTTATTTATATGATACTTTAATACTTTCTTTATAATGTCAAAAAAAGAAGCCATCCAACACGGATAGCTGGATAGCTCCCTTTCTTAATCCTTTTGTGAGTAACCATTTTGATAGTCAATTTTGATACCGTCTTGAATATTGTAGACAAAAAGATTGAAGGATATCTGGTCGTCTTCAACGCTTTGTGCTTCCATTTGTACACCCCGAGCGACTAACTCGTCCCCTTTAAAGAAGGGCGTCACACGATAACGTACGTGATGATTAGTCTTTCGAATATAGTTGCCTATTTCTTTTTCATGGTCATTCATGCCTGGATCGTTCAATGAAGCCGTTCCAGTCATTAAATTTTTTAGATTATTATTCTCGCCAGAAAACTGATAAGCAATTAAGTGAGCCCGATTATACAAAGGCTCGTCATTATAAAATTTTTGTCGCCAGCCAGTTGGTTTTACGTATAAACGTTCCCGCTCTTGATGAGGCATTATCTCTTTTCCCAGCATTGCATTTGCAGTACCGACGCGGTTCAACTGGTCGAGGTCAGAAAATCGAGTCCACGCCCCCTGCTCCAACGAAAGATCTTTTGTAGTAAAACTAGGACGATTGTGATTCAGTTCGATCGTTTGATGTTGTCCATCATACTCAGGAATCTCTGATAACTGACTAACTGTTATTTCTTTTATTGTGTTGCTTTGCTCATTATTTGGCTTTACTTGCGAATAAACGCCATAAATCCCCGCCAATAGTACAACAACTGCCGAAACTATTTTGGGTGCTTGTCTTTTTGCTGCGATGGTTGTTCAACTCCTATAGAATCTTTTTTCCATCACGCTGATCCTACTATTTGGTTTGCTGCCAAATTTCTTTGATTGCCGGAACATTGCCAAGCTCGGTCAAATTACTTGGCATAATAACAGTGTTGCCATTATTTTCCACTACATGTTTGAAAGCTTCGATCCCAAGATACGCAATCATTTCATCTGTCAGATTGCTTTCAGCAATTGCCTTATTGATTTCTCTAATTCGAGCTGTTTCTGCTTCAGTCAGTTTGGCGATCCGGTCTGCTTCTGCTGCAGCATCGATTCTTGTACGTTCTGCACGAGCATCTGCATCAATCTTGGTCTGCCGAGCGCGCGCTTCCGCATCAATCTGCATTTCAGATGATTTCGCTTCTGATTCTAAGATCACTGATTGTTTTTTCCCTTCGGAAATCGTAATCAACGATTCTTTATCGCGGCTGGCTGTAATCAATTTATTCATTGAATTGACGATTTCATTTGAGACTGAAATTTCGCCGATATTGATTCGGTCGATTGACAAACCATATCCAGCTGTAATGTCCTTCACGCTTTCGTAAAGATTCACGTTAATCTCTTCCGTTCCGTTCAACACTTCATTCAGTTCCATCTTACCGATAATTCCTCGTAAGTTGGATTGGCAATCTTGGATCATTGACGTGACGGAATCCTCATTATCATACACAAAAGCCCGGGCATCTGTCACGTGATACTTGATTGCTTCATCGATTTCAACGATTACGTTATCACGAGTGATCACACTTTGTGGTTCGATTTGGATCGGTGTTTGCTTTAATGAAACCCGGCGACGAACAACATATAAGATTGGAATCAAAAAATGCAGTCCTGGTTCCAGCGTTTTTACATATTTACCGAAACTCTCGACGACTTTTACTTCCCCTTGCTGCACGATCACGACTAATTGACTAACGATGAATATGAGAACAATGATCGCAATTATGATTAAGATGATATTAAGTATTAACAATATAGTTCACATCACTTTCTTCTAGTTTATTATTGATAACGACTAACAACTCTCGACTGGTAAAGTCAACCACTTCCAGCATATCACCAACCTCAGGTGATCCATTAATCACTTTGTAGTCATACCAACTACCTAAAATTCGGATAAGCCCGGTAATGCTATTTACTTTGCTGCGAAAACATTTACCCATTGTTTTCTGCATTTGATAATCCAACACAATCTCCCCCTTCACTATAGTATACCAAAACTTTCACAAACATATTTTCCTTTATTTCATATTACTTTACACATCTCACCTATTTTTTTACACTTAGGAAAGAATGGGGGATAAAAATGATTAAAAATAAAAAACAATGGTTTGGTCTCTTGGTCATTCCATTAGAGCTATTGATCGGAGACTATATTTTCCCGCTCTTTCACTTAACAAACGATCCAAAAGTTGGGTTGCTATCCTCTACCTTGCTTTTTTTTACTGGGTTTTTAGTAATGATCTATCTATTCGGCGATTTCTTAAAAGCAGAATGGCGAGTATATCGTCAAAAACTGTTTCGCAGATTGTTATTGAGCATCGTATTAGTAGCAGGTATTTTTTTATTGTTACGAGTTGTTCGTGGTTTGATTCCCAGCGAACTATTGGAACTTGGCTCTTCAACCAACGATTCTTCCCAAACACTTAGTCCAAGCTGGTCCGTTCTAGCTGCAATCGCACCCTTTCTTGCTCCCTTTGCTGAGGAACTTACTTTTCGCTACTTGCTATTGGGAAAGCTGACGAATAAAGCACTACGTTTGATTATGCTATTCGTTCAAGGAATTTTATTTGGACTCGTGCATTGGAACAATTTTAATGGCAATATCTATGCCATGATTCCTTATATGGCTCTAGGTGTGTATTTTGGTTTGATCTATCTGTTTTCAAAAAACATCTGGAGTTCCATTATGGTTCATTGGATGCTAAATACGATGAACGCTATGTTGCCGGCTCTTCTACTGTTAATCCTTAGCTTATTTGGTATCAAAATTTAATCCTCCTTGTGAGGATTTTTTTATTCTAGTAAAGTCGCGTAAATGAAAAATAAATAGATTCCCACTCCCCAAATTAGCAATAAACAACCGATTGATGCTATTTTGTGCAAACGATTCTCCCTAGACATGACTGGATATTTCACATCAACATATTTACTGCGAGTAATGAATGAGACACCTAACAAAAGTGTCGGAAAAAGAAAAACAGTCAACTTACTGCCCCAGCTATTCACACCTCCGTCAAAACCAAATTGAATCGGAATTTCAGCTGGTAATCGGGAATAGAAAAAAATCCCTAGACTATAAAGTACTATTGAGATCATAAAGCTGATTCGAATCACCCAACGATAAACACGTTCAAAAATCATTTTCCTACCCTCCTCTGTGATTAGCACATAGTATATGCCTAGGTTCAAAGGAACTCTAGTAAATTCAAGTGCTAAAACAACTATTTCTATACAAATAAAATTCCTTCATTAAAGAACCGTTTCATTTGAATCAACAAAAAGTACAAAATATTCTTTTTCGCATAATCCGCTTTCACGATAACGCAAAAAAAACCAACGCTCAGCCACAAACGTTGGTTTCATCAGGATATAATACCCTAAACGGGAGTTACCTCCCGCAACACCTTTAGCATACATCAATCATCGATTGAATAGCAAGAGTACTTTAAAAGAAAAGTAATAAATACCAAAAAGAAAAAACATCGTAGCTGCTCTAAAGCTACGATGTTTGATCTGTCTAAGCGGGTGACGAGAATCGAACTCGCGACGGAAGCTTGGGAAGCTTCTGTTTTACCACTAAACTACACCCGCAGTACATAAGAGAGTATAACGCTTTTTATCCAATCAAACAACTATTTCTTCCAGACAATAAAATTGACAATTTGACCAATACTGATTATCTTACAGTTAGTAAGTATTGTTTATTCGAAAAGGATGTTTGACATGAAAACCTTAGCAACTGTTCAAGAAGCTATTAAAAAGAATACCAATAATATCGTATTTATTTCCTCAGAAACATGCAGTATTTGTCATGTGGATGAACCAAAAGCAAGGAACCTTGCCGAAAGCTATGATATCCCATTCTATCATTTGGATATTATGCATGAGACTGAGTTGGCTGGCTTTTTTGAAGTGTTGACTGTACCAGCGGTCTTAATCTATCACGAAGGAAAAGAAGTTGGGCGGCAGGCTCGATTCATTGATTTCCATACATTGGAAAATCTATTGCATCAGTTACCGAAAGCGGAAGAACAAACCGATTATCAAGCGCTGTTCGACGAGCTATAAACATTTTTTTATAACTGTGTTAAAAATCAAAAAAAGACTATAGATATCATCCACAAATCGGACTGTATCTATAGTCGGAGACTGAGCTCGCGCTCAGTCTTTTTTACTTGCTATCATTATTATGATGTAAGAAATAGATTAAGGTTTGTAATTCGTTGGTCAAGTCCACGCTTTGGATAATAACATCCTCTGGCGCAGTTAGACGAGCGGCAGTAAAGTTCAAAATCCCTTTTATTCCTGCATCAGCCAATTGATCGACCACTTGTTGTGCTTGTTGTGCTGGCAAGGTCAAGATTGCGATCTCGATTTGCTGTAATTTGATTTGTTCCACCATGTTGTCTAATGGATAAACGGGGATCCCATCCACGATACGACCTACGATGTCTTCTTTGACATCAAACGCACAGCTTACACGGATACTATTGCTTTGATGGAATTTGAATTTCAACAAAGCGCTCCCTAAATTACCGACCCCAACCAATGCTACATTAGTCAATTGGTCATCATTCAAGATTTTTCCGAAGAAATGCATCAAATCTTCAACGTCATATCCATATCCACGTTTGCCAAGTTCTCCAAAGTAAGAAAAGTCACGGCGAATCGTTGCACTATCGACTTGGATCGCCTCACTTAGTTCTGTTGATGATACTTTGGTTTTTCCAGCATTATTTAAAATACGTAAATACCGATAGTATAACGGCAATCGTTTAACAGTCGCTTTTGGAATTGAATGTTCTTTCACAATAACTCTCCTTTATCAAAAAAATTCGTAATTGTTGACTACTGCACTATAATAGCAAGAATCTTAGTGAAATTGCAACGCACTTGCTCGAAAATTTGTGAAAAAATCACGATTTATTGAAATGACCGCTTCCAATCGCAACGACTTGAAAAATATGTTAGACTGAATCCATTCGGAAAAATAAATTTAAGGAAGATATCCAATGATTTTATTACAAGCAAATCAAATTGCTCGCTATTTCGGCGCCGACACTTTATTTGAGAATATTCATCTTGAAGTTGCCAGTAAAGCAAGAATCGGTTTAGTCGGACGAAATGGTGCAGGCAAATCTACATTATTAAAAATAATCGCCAATATCGAAGCTCCAGATGCGGGACAAGTGATAAAGAACAAACAAGCCACACTGGGCTACCTCGCGCAAGATACTGGCTTAGATTCAACTGAGACCATTTGGAATGAAATGTTGAAAGCTTTTGATAAAGTTCGTCAAATGGAAGCTCGCATGCGAGATGTTGAAGTGGCGATTGGCGAAACACCTGAAAGCGATAGTCGTTACACTTCTCTTCTGAAGGAATACGACCAGCTGCAGCATGATTTTAATGATCAGAACGGCTATGGCTATGAAAATGAAATCCGCAGCGTCTTACATGGATTTAAATTCGATGAAAGTTTTTATGATAAAGAAATCAGTACCTTATCCGGCGGGCAAAAAACCCGTCTTGCCTTGGCACGAATGTTATTGGTCAAACCTGATATTTTGATTTTAGACGAACCTACCAACCACTTAGATATTGAGACATTGGCTTGGTTAGAAGACTATCTTCAAGGGTATTCTGGTGCGCTCTTGATCGTTTCACACGACCGCTATTTCTTAGATCGCGTCGTCAATGAGATCTATGAAATTTCTCGTCATAAAATCCGTCATTACACTGGAAATTATTCCCGTTATCTTGATTTAAAAGCCGCTCAGCTTGCCAGCGACTGGAAAGCTTATGAAAAGCAGCAGGTTGAAATCGAAAAATTAGAAGATTTCGTTGCACGTAATTTGGTTCGTGCCTCCACTACCAAACGCGCCCAAAGCCGCCGGAAAACATTAGAAAAAATGGACCGCCTAGATCGACCAGACGGCAAAGAGAAATCCGCGAAATTCATGTTTGATATCGACAAAGTTTCAGGCAATGTCGTCTTACAAGTTGAAGAGGCTGCTATTGGCTATGAGGAAACACTCTCTGAACCGATTGATTTGGATATTCGTCGAGAAGACGCTATCGCACTTGTCGGACCGAACGGGATTGGAAAGTCTACATTATTAAAATCGTTGATTGGACAAATTCCCTTCATTAAGGGGCAGCCCCATTTTGGAACCAATGTCACGGTCGGCTATTACGACCAAGGACAGGCTGATCTGCACGGCAATAAGACAATTTTAGCTGAATTATGGGACGAACACCCGACGACTCCAGAAAAAGACATTCGCAATGTATTAGGTGGTTTTCTTTTCAGTGGCGAAGATGTTGACAAGACGATCCCGCTACTTAGTGGTGGTGAAAAAGCTCGAGTTGCGTTAGCAAAGCTTTCTATGAATAAGGAAAACTTTTTGATCTTGGATGAACCTACCAACCATTTGGATATTGATAATAAAGAGGTGTTGGAAAATGCCTTGATCGATTATCAAGGAACCCTGCTATTCGTTTCCCATGACCGCTACTTTATTAATCGTATCGCCAACAAAGTGATCGAGTTATCTCCTGAGGGCAGCAGATTATATCTTGGTGATTACGACTACTATTTAGAAAAGAAAAAAGAAGAAGAAGAAATCGCTGAATTACAGGCAAAAGAAGCTGCACCTGTCGAAGCTCCCAAAAAGAAGTTTTACCAAGATAAGGAACAACAAAAGCTGATTCGCAGCTTACGTCGAAAGATCGAAGCAATCGAAGAGACACTTTCCACCTTGGATGAAAAAATCGCCGAACTCGAGATCCAAATGAGTCAACCTGATATTTTGAACGATCATGTTCAGCTATTAGAATTAACAAATGACTTGGAAGCAAAAAAGGCTGAGCAAGAAGAGCAGCTTTCAAGTTGGGAAGAACTCAGCTTAGAGTTAGAAGAATTCGAATAACTTACAACTTTTGACCGATGACACCTCATACTTTTTTCGTTTTAATAAAAGAGTGGAGGTGTTTTTTATGCGACGAAAAATTCGTCCTTTTTCAATTTTACTGGGAAGCTTTTTAGTGATTTCTAGTCTGGTAATCCTCTCTTCTCGAGTTTTCCACTTTAATAATAATGTTAATAGTCAACAGGATTTTTCCGCTAATGCGAATCAATATTTACAGGAGCATGGACAGGATTTCCCATTACTCGTACAAACCGATTCTCGTTGGGCCGATAAATCCTATGGCAGCGGCTCCGCTCAAAATGATTTAGCCACTAACGGTTGCGCGATTACTTCTTTAGCAATGATTCTTTCTTATTGGGAACATCGAACTGTTTATCCAACTGAAATTTTACAATGGAGCGGCAACCAGTATTATGAGGCTGGACAAGGAACCGCTTGGTCGATTTTTCCTGCCTTTGCTCAAAACTATGGACTGACTGTTGAGGACCTCGGCAAAGATCAAGCAAAAATTCAGCAGCATTTGAATCAAAATCAGCCAATTGTAATCTCCGTTAATCCTGGTGAGTTCACCGATGTCGGACACATTATGGTGATCAAAAAAGATGTGCAAAGCGATCAGATTATTGTTTACGATCCTAACGATAGTCCCGATAAAGGGCACTACATGAAAAAATACTCCATTGATGAGCTTATGTCGCAATTGGCGAATGCCTGGGCATACACAAAATAAAGCTGATGCACATGCATCAGCTTTATTTCTGGGGGTTCCTGCTTTCACAGGGGAAAAAGAATTATTTTTAGGGTTAAGTTCATCTTACGCTACATATTTGAAAAACCTATGAGCTTTTTAAATAAAAATAAGAAAAAAATGTGTCGTATTTATGAAGAGCATCTTCTGTGATGATTCTATCTAAACTGAAAGCATTCATGAGGCAAAAAGCCAGCCTCATGAATGCTTTTTTTACTAATTTATTTGTTGGACCAATGCTTTGAGAATATCGTTCATCTTCTCTCCATTATCTTCCATAATGACCTTCTCAGAAAGAATGAATGAGCCACCTACTCCGATTACATTTGGGTTTTCTAAATATTCGACAAAATTTTCTGCGTTAATCCCGCCGGTTGGCAAAAATTTCACATCGTAAAATGGACCGCTTAAAGCATTTATCGCCCTTAAGCCTCCATAAATGTCTGCCGGGAAAAACTTCACAACGTTGATCCCATATTCAGTTGCTGCTTGGATATCTCTAGGTGTTGCAGTTCCTGGAAAGACAGGAATCTCTTGCTCCAAACAATACTCAATAACCTCAGGAACAACTGCTGGAGACACGACAAACTGTGCGCCGTTTTCAATCGCGATCTTTGCCTCCGTTAGTGTTCGGACAGTCCCTGCGCCAACCATCAGCTTACCAGATTTTGCTAAGCGTTTGATTGCTTCTCCCGCCAGATTGCTTCGGAAAGTCACTTCAATCAAAGGGACGTTATTTTCCAGTAAAATCTCTTCTACTTTGGCCAAGTAACTCAAATCGGTTGCTGTATATAGTGGTAAAAGCTTTGTTTGCTTTAATTGTTCATAGATCTTATGCTCCATATTTACAGGCATTATTTTTCTCACTTTCTAAGGGATTTCTAGTCTTTACGTTTGGTAATGGCTTCATGTAGTCCTTGCATATAGGTAATACCCATCGCTCGATCGTATAGGCCATACCCCGGTCTCGCTACTTCACCCCAAAGTGTCCGGCCATGATCGGGACGAATGACACCGTCAAAACCAACTTCGACTAAAGCTTCCATAATCGCATACATATCAAGAGACCCCTCTGTTGATAAATGAGCAGTTTCTTTAAATTTACGGTAGCCTAAAAACTCCACATTACGGAAGTGAACAAAATTGATCCGATCTCCAATTGCATGAACGATCTTCACCATATCATTATTCGGATCTGCACCAAGCGCTCCGGTGCACAAAGTAACACCATTGTAAGGAGAATCAACCATGCTGATAATACGTTGCAAATCAGCCAGATTTTTTGTGATCCGAGGGAAACCAAAAATCTCCCAAGGCGGATCATCCGGATGAATGCCCATTTTGACATCGGCCTCTTCACAAACCGGGATAATTCTTTCCAAGAAATATTTCAAATTATCAAATAAAATTTCTTCTGTCACACCTTCGTACATTTCAACTAGAGAATTGAATTTGTTCAGACGTTCTTCTTCCCAACCAGATAGCTGAAAGCCTTTGGACTGACTGCTGATTAATTTGTACATATCTCCTGGTTCCATATTGTCTACCACTGCTTGATCGTACAACAACGCTAAGCTGCCATCTTCATTCTCGTAATTCAATGTTGTTTTTGCCCAGCCAAAAATTGGTTTAAAGCTGTAGCAAATCAAATGAACATCGCATGCAGAAAGATTTCTAATGGTTTGGATATAATTATCAATGTACTGATCACGTTCAGCAGTTCCCGCTTTGATCGCATCATGGATCGCAACACTTTCAATTCCTAATAATTCTAACTCTTCTTTTTCAATTGATTCTTTTAAAGCGCGTATCTCGGAAACTTCCCAAACATCACCTGGCATTTTATTCAGTAATGTGCCGACTACACCATTGATACCGGGAATTTGTCTTACATGATTTAAAGGAATGGAGTCGCCTTTTTCTCCATACCATCTAAAGCCCCACTTCATTAATCTTAGTCTCCTATCCTGCTTCTATTTGTACTTTGCCTTCACAAACTAAAATCCGTCCTCTTCATCGTCCTCTTCAATATCTGATGTATGCCAAACAGCTAAGCTATCTGTTCCTTGCGTTAATATCGCTGGCACTGCTTCTTCAACTGGTGTACTTAGAATTTGATGATTGATCGCTTCTAGCAGCATGGGCAAATTGACACCGCCGACTACATATACCTTTTCCTGCAGCTCCGGCTCCAATCCATTCGTAATTAAAACCGATTGATTATACGGACTAGCACTTACTAGGTCTGTTAATACGATAACACCAATAGCCTGATTAACCTCTTTGATGGCTGATTCAATCGTTGTTCCTAATTCTTGAACATCATCTCCGGGGTTTAGATTGACTGTGGCGATATTATTGGTTGTTCCCACGATCACTTCCGCGGCGTCTTTCAAGCCATCACTTAGTTTTCCATGTGTGGCAATTACGATTCCTAACATAAGCCCCTCCATTTCTCTCACTGAAACAAATTTGTTACAGCGACAATATTTTCCATGTTTAACTGTTTCTCTTTTAGATCAGCCTGATTTAAGTAATAGGCTGTGTTCGTTTGATCTTTTCTAGCACTAAAAAGATAACTTACTTTTTGATCTGATTCTTGATAGTCGACGTAGTCATCAATTTTTCCGTTATTCGGCGACTTGCCTACCAAATGCAGAGGTGCAGCAGCACCAACACTGTCCAAATAATAAATTTTACAGTGTCCATTGACCTGCCGTTGTAGTTCCTCTAGGCCCTTATTGCCATAGCTGCCTTCATCTAAAAAAGCATAAGCAATGTTCTTTTGTTTGTTCTCAGCGATCATTTTCAGCATCGCTAATAATGACGACGTATTGCGGACTAACGTTTTCCGATTCGATAATCCCTTGGTAATTTTTCCCAGCAAAGCGAAATAGCCTGCATAAATCACCATAATCGCAAGGGTGCTGATCGAATTAAATTGAAACGAGTTTGGTGAAAACCGCATATAGATGATCGTTCCAATAATGCCTAGAAGAATCGCAATAAGCGTGCTAGTCAAAATAAACGTCGTTGTCTTTTTCGCCTGATCCTTCCGATCAAACAATTGATAGGAACCGATACTTTCAGGAGGAGTATCATAGAAGGTGCAAATCACACGATCCGCCTGCTTGATATTGCCCACATAGACATTTCGCGAAGCATATTTCTTTTGCTGATCATATTCAATGACACGAACGTCTTCACGTATTTTTGCGATATCCGTCACCAAGGCTGCCAGAAATCGTTTCTTACTTTTTTCTGTTCGACGCAGCCGATAAACATATTGGTAACGAAACAGCCAATCTTTGAATACTTCTGATTGCTCCATCTGATCTTCCTCCTGTTTTTTATAGATTAAATTGCTTCAATACATCTTTTAAACTAGATTTTGGTGCCGATGGTGTTGCTTGGAAATAAATATCTTCAACACCGTAATTTTCGTGCATGTCTTTCAAACGTTCTGCATCGTCTTTATTCAAGTAAACAGATTTCGTTACCAATAGATCTCTATCAGGATCTTTTTGAGCGATCCCACCGATATTTAATTCTTTCATGGGTACCCCATGCTTGACTAAATCGTAGATGACACTAACGGTTTTTGTGATCAAAATGCAGTTATATTCTTTGAAATTGAACTCATCCCAGTAAAATTTCGCTTTTTCTGGCGTGATCACGATTGTTTTCTGGCCGGTCCGACTACCTGCATTTTTGTAAAGATCACGCATAAATTTATCTTTTGCTACTACTTCATCTACCACAAAAATTGAATTTACACCGCTTTTTTGCGATAAGGTCATCATTACTTGACCATGAATCAATCGTTCATCTACTCGAGCTAAATTAATTACGCCCATTTCACACACTTCCTTTTTAAAATTATAAGATTCCGACTCCGGCTAAAATGATTAGGATTAAGGTCAGCCAGAGCAATGCTTGCGTTACTTTCAGACCTTTCTTCGTATAGAACCAATAAACACCCATAACAACTGCTAACGGTAAAATACCTGGAACGATCTGATCAAGAATTTCTTGAATAACGAACTTTCTTCCAGAAATCGCAAACTTCAGTGTCGATTCAACTTTTACATAATTTCCTGCTAAAATTCCCATCATAAACAGCCCTAATACGGAAAGTGCTTCAATTGCTGTTTGAACTCCAGTACTTTGCATTAATCCAGTAGCATTTCGTCCCATCGTGAATGATTGTCTCGCAAAGAATACACCCAAAGCTGCCTGATAAATGGCGAAGAAAACGAATGGGAACAATGCGCCTAGGGCACTTCCCTGTTGCGCCCATGGAACAGCGATCGCAATGAAAATATACTGAACTGTTCCTGAGTCAATAGCATCCCCGATTCCGGCTAGGGCCCCCATCAAACCGGCTTTCGTGTTATACATCAGGTCATCCTGCATCAGGATTTCTTTTTTCTCATATTCTTCCTGTGCCCGTTGCTGCTCCATCGATGACATCAAACCAGTGATAACACCGCCACCCCAGCTCAATTGTGTATTGAAAAATAGTAGCTGCCGTTTATATGCGGCTTTTAAGGCATCGTCGTCTTTATATAATTTCTTCAAGATCGGCATCATCGCATAAAGCAATGATGGTGCTAAATAACGTTCAAAAGAATGAGGGATCTCATTAGCGAAATGCCATCTTAGATATGCTTTTGTGACATCTTTACTGGTAATTTCTTCAGGTGCTAGACTTTTATTTGATACTTCCGTCATGTTTTTTTCCTCCTATTTTAATTCATTAAAATCCGTCATCATAATCATCGTCGTCATCAAAGGTAGCGCCAGAGCTTGGTGTCGCAGACTCTGCTGCCGGTGCCGCTCCTTTTCCTTTTTGTGACTGTACAAAAATTAATGCAATCAAAACTCCGAAAATTGCGTAAGTAACCATTGTGATTTCTAGGGATTTCAATACAACACTCATGAAATAAGCTAGGAAGAAAAAGACCATATAATCTTTACGTCCGATAACATAAACGGTTGTCGCGATACCAATCGCGGCTAATCCGCCACCTACTACTTCAAGGATGTGAATGACCACTGTTCCTTCTAAGGCATTGATAACATCTGCAATAACCGGTGCTCCCAAATAAAGAGCAATAAATACTAATGGGACAAATAGGACAAATGATGCGATCGTAGGATAAAGAATGATCGAGCGTTTAATCGCATTCGCATTCAAATCTTCCACGGCTTTATCGGTGTATTTCCCTAAGAATGTGTTGATAAAGAAACGGAATTGATACAAATAGCTTCCTAACAATCCAACGGGTACAGCAACTGCGATCGCCGCTTCTGGCTTCAAATTCCCTAATAACGCTACTGGAACAGCAATTGCTGCAGCAATCGATGGTTCAGCCGGCATTGAGCCGCCAGGTGAGAAAACCCCCATATAAATCATTTGCAAAGCAGCAGTAACAATCATCGCCTGAGCAACATCGCCCATAACTAGCCCTACAACTAATCCAGTCATCAAAGGCGAGAAGCGTAAGGTCAGTGTCGCTCCTCCTCCCAACCATCTGGACATAACCGCAGCGACCCACAGCGCAATCAAAAGACTCTGCATAACACTTAAAGTATCCATAATTTCCTCCTTATTTCTATTTTCTATTCTTCCTTCTTTTCTTAGTAGAAAAGCTTGATTTTCCTATTTTAAAGCACATTCAACAAATCGGCCTTTTTATCTATCATGATTTATTGTGCCGATAGCCTCCATTTATTGCTCATTAATATAAGCTTCCAATTCAAAAATCGAATTCTTCAATAAATCGACTGTAATAGGGATTGGCAACAGATGAACCTTTTCCTTCGAGTCAATGAATTCTACAATCTGATCTAGAACTTTCTCTTCTTTAGGTAAAAGCTGCATTTGCGTCAAGGATGTTGGTAGAGAAAGCTCTTGATAAAATGGCAGCAAGGCATTTATCTGCTCCCACTTCTTTTCAACTGCCAGCTGGTAAAAAATACCATAGGCCACCTTCTCTCCGTGCAAATAATGATGACTTTCAGGGATATATTTGCTCATCCCATCATGCATCGCATGGGCGATGGCATTTCTTGCATACTTATCTCCTAAGCCACCAACCAAACCGGCAACAGCAAATACTATTTCAGACAAATGAACAAACTCTTCTGATACCTCGCCTTTCTCCATATCCTTGATTGCTTTGGCAGAATGATCTAGAATGGCTTTCTTACATAGTTCTGATGTATAGCCAGCTACTTGCAAGAATGGTTCATTTTTTAAGTGTTCCTGCTGTAAGATAGCGTCCGATTCATACCATTTCGCGATCGTATCGGCCAAGCCAGCAACAAAATAGTTAACCGGGGAATCAATAATCAAATTAGGATCGGTAATGAAAAAGGCCGCCTGTCGTAAGAAATGCTCGCTTTTTCCTTCCGCTTCACCGCTTTCCTTATACATCACTGAAAGTGGTGTCCACGGCGCACAATTACTAGCAAGCGTTGGAATCACCCCGAAGTTGACATTTAGCGTATGAGCAGCATACCCAACTAAATCTGTCAGTTTTCCGCCGCCTACACCAATAATGAAGTCGACTGCCTCTTCTTTGACTACTTTAGCGATTCGTTCTGCCCCAAAATAGCTGCATTCACCAGTGTACTGTAGAAAATGGAAACTGTAGTCTCGATCATTTAGAAAATTCAGAAAGGGCTTAGCCTTTTCAAAGGAAATCTGACCATGAACAATCAAAACATTTTTTGCTGAAAATTCTTGTAGTAACTCCGGTACAAAATCGATTGCTCCAACATGATAACGATAAAACTGTGGACCCACTTTAACCTTCAAATCAGTTAGCATTTCCCTGCTCCTTTCTAACCGATAATCTTACTTTCCGCTTGTACTGAACGCTCTGGAATTTTTCCAGCTACCACATCTTCGACATCTCGCAGACATTTCGCGCCCATTTCTTGCAGGCATTCCATCGTATAAGCGGAAGTATGTGGTGTCATGACTACGTTGCTAAAAGCAAGATAAGGATGATCCTTGCGACCCGGTTCTTCTTCTAAAACATCGGTGGCTAATCCCGCGATTTTTCCTGATTTTAAAGCGCTGACAATTGCGTCTTCATCTAATAACGCTCCGCGTGCACTGTTGGAAAGATAAACATTGTCCTTCATTTGAGCAATTTCATCTGTAGAAATCATATGGTAGTTTTCTTCATTTAAACTAGCACACAGACAAATGATGTCAGCCTCTTGTAGTAAATACGGCAAATCAACTTTTTTCGCTCCATAGCTTTCAATATGCAAAGCGGATTTATACGGATCATAGGCTAAGACATTACAACGAAATCCATTTCGCAAAGTTTCTACGACACAACTGCCAGTATTTCCGACGCCAATAACACCGACTGTTTTGTTGAATAGCGTTCGACCGACAAAGTTCGCTCGGTCCTCCCAGCTATCGTTTTTGACACTTAGATCCGCTTCAACGGTTTTTCTTAATAGCGCTAAGAGATTCGTGATATTATTTTCTGCTACTGCATCTCTTTCAACTAATGCTGGAATAATTGAGACCAGCGTATCGTGTTGGCGGGCAGCCTCAATATCAATATTGTTGTAGCCAATCCCATGTCTCGTAATTAAAATAAGTTCATCTTTGTGATCAAAAAATTCCTGAGTGAAAAATGGTGTGACACTTGCAATAATGATATTGTAGCCTTGTAATAATTCCGCTAATTCACGTCCGCCGATTTCCCCGTCCACTGTAAACGATTGAACTTCACCGATTTCCTCAAGCCGTTGCAGCTGCTCACGAAAAATTTTCCCGAAACTGCTCGAATTAACGATCGCTATTTTGTATTTTCCCATCTTCAAAGCTCCTTTTATGCTTGCTTAACAACTTATGACTGACGAATCCTTATCCTCTAATCTGCAAAAAATGCTCTCCTATCGCCACATCTCCTTCTTTTTTGATGAACATCACAGCCTTGATTCATTTTATAAGATTATGGAAACCGATTTCTGATAGCGCTTTAACCTTATGACTCTATTATACAAAAAAATATTTTTTTGTAAACAAGAAAAACAAAAAATATTTTTGTTGATTTTTTTTCTCATTACTAGTATCTTAAGAATAAACATATTGGATTAAGGAGGGGATAGAATGTCTAGCCCAATTCACTTACAAATCAAGTCAATGTATAAAGATTTTAGTCCTAAAGAACAAGCAATTGCCGACTACATATTAGAAAATCCTAACAAAGTTAGCCACAGCTCCATCAGCGACCTTTCGGCTGAGCTAGGTATCGCCGACTCGACTTTTTTTCAATTTACTAAGACTTTAGGATTTAATGGCTTCAAGGATTTCAAAGTTGCTTTATTAAAACAGGAAAATGATTTGACCGCCGTTACAATTCATGAAAATGTTCAAAAGGAAGATTCTGAATTAGTGATGGCACAAAAAGTTTTTAATTCAAATATGACCACTTTGACAGATACTAGCAAGCTGCTAAAGGAAGATGATTTGAAAAAAGCAGTAAAAATGATCTCTGACTCTAGGCGTTTGTGTTTCTTTGGTGTTGGCGGTTCGGAAATCGTAGCGACTGATGCGTATCACAAGTTTTTGCGCTCACCTATTCCTGTGGGTCATAGTACGGATTATCACATTCAATTAATGGAGGCCTCCCTGCTCACAGAAGAAGACTGTGCCATGATTATCTCCCATTCTGGTAAATCCAAAGAAACCATTCACATCGCTGAGGCGGCTAAAAAGAATGGCGCAAAAGTAATTGTAGTGACCAGCCAAATCAATTCACCTTTAGCTAAATTAGGAGACGTGGTCTTTATCTCAATCTCTGAAGAAATTGAATTTCGCTCTGAGGCATTAGCTTCACGAATCGCTCAGTTGAGTATTATTGATTCACTATATGTGATTCTGATGTTCTATAATCGCAAAAATGCGCAAGAAACCATTTCAAAGGTTAGAAAAGTAATATTGAGTTTGAAGGAATAGCAAAAAAAGTGCTCTAATTAGTAAATCATACATACTAATTAGAGCACTTTTTTTAATTTCTACTCTCAAACAGTCCAGCGACCACATATTAACTCGCACATCTCGAATTCTTGATGCTGAACATAATTACATCAATATTTTTTCACACGAACGTTTTCGTAGTTACAATACATATTGAAAGATCATATAATAATGACTCGCTGCTCCTGCTAAAACAAACAAATGAAACAGTTCATGACTACCAAACCCAGGTATCTGAAATTGGCACTTTTTTGAAGCATAGATAAACGCTCCAATCGAGTATAAAATGCCGCTGACAAACAGCCAGACGATTCCTTCAAAAGCCACGCTTTCAGAAAGCGGCTTAACCAACAGTACAATTCCCCATCCCATAATCAAATAGATGGTTGCACTAAACCATTTTGATTCCTTAAACCAGAAGATTTTCCCAATAATCCCTACCAGCGCCATTGACCAGATCAAGATCAAACTAATCCATCCGAGCAACCCTTTCAAACACAGTAAGCAAATCGGTGTATAGCTTCCTGCGATCAGGCAAAAGACCATTGAATGGTCAACCTTTCTAAGTCTTCGATGGACGGTTGGCGAAATATAGAAAATATGATAAATCGTCGATGCGGAAAAGAGTAAGATCAAGCTTGCCCCGTAAATGCAAAAGGAAACCAACTTGATAGGTGGCGCCTCTTGGTTGACTGAAAATAAAATCAAAAGAACAGTTCCGCCAATTGATAGCAGCACTCCCCATAAATGTAATAAGCCACTTGTAATGCTCTCAGCACTACAATAGAATTGTTTTTTCTCCATTTCCTTCCCCTCCGTTCTTAAATAACTTTCATTAATTACTTTGCTGCAAACTAGGATAAACCTCCTCTAAGACACGATCAGGAAAATACTGATCAATTCTTTGCTCAAAACGATTTTGAGCCAGTCCACCAGATTGCCGTTCATTCCAACGCTGTAATGCAAGACCGGACACGGTAAGATTGAGTCCAAACAGTAGTAGCACGATTTTAGTAAGCTTCCGCATCTGAGTTAAACCAATATTTTCTATTAAATTCGATAAGAAAGGATAGATAATTTTAACGAATAAAACACCTAAAACTCCCCAAAAGAATAGATAAACCAGGCTTGTTCGTCCAAAACAGTTGAGAGGGTGTTGACTGTAATCCCATAGTTTGATCCCCAGTAAAAAATCCTTAACCAGACTACCAAAATATTCCGTTATTCCGCCCATCTCTCCGCCGAAAAGAAATAACCTGATTGGTGAATGAATGTGTCGAAGCAGAAGAACAAAGACACAAGCACCTATACCGTATATTGTAAGGAATGGACCAACGATCACCCCTCTGTACCAGATAGGATCTCCTGTCATAAAAAAACGATAGCCATTTTCAATCAAAAAACCGATCATTGAACTAAAAATAAAAATCCAGAACAATTTTGCTCCTTTCATTCTACATTCCTCCCTTCAGTAATTGAACGATTCATTTAATAAGAATAGTAAAAATTATTTCACACGGATATCTCCATTTCTCGTTTCGAGCTTGACTTGAGGAATAGAACTGTCATTTTCGTCCACAAATTCCTTTCGTTGATTTTGAATTTTCCCCTCTTTTGATTTTAAAGTGAAACGGGCCTTTTGTAATTTTGATAATACCAGTGTGATAGGACCATTCTTGGAAAATGCTGACAAATCATCGGATAATTTCTTTACTGTCACTTTAATGCTTCCATCACCATTTGCTAAAAATTCTCCGCCGCCTGAAAAATTAGAAAGAGACAAATTCCCACTTTTGGTTTCGTAATTTACCTCTCCCTTTACCGTTTCAAGTACGGCTTTCGAGCTAGTCGTTTGTAGCCTAATCCTATCAGCCTTCAGACTTTTTAATTTGATGATTCCGCTCGTACTTTTAATTTGCAGCTTCTCTTCACTCTGTAATAGTTTTCCTTCAATCATGCCACTCGTCGTGGTCAAAGTAATTCTGTCAGCAGTTAGATTATCACTAGTTATTTTTCCGCTAGTAGTGTCCAGTGATACCGCTGCTAAAGTTTTATTAGAAAGTTCTGATTCGATCTTCCCACTGGTGGAATGTACCTGTAATTTATTCGTATATTCTTGGGGAATCGAAAGTACCATTTTACTTTTGAAGCTTGATCCTAATGGACGTTTTCCCTCATTGAGAGTTAGCGTCTTTCCTTTTTTAGAAACCTTAGAGTAATACTTTCGTTTATCCCTACTTAGGTATTCCTCCAAAATAATCTTTTGACTTTTCGAATTTTTGATCACTAGGTCATCCGCATCATAATCTAAGACAATTTTTGAAATAGTCTTCATGTTGATCGTTTGGGTATTAACCAGCTTTGCTTCCTCGTCAGAACCACAGGCGGAAAAAACAATTCCCAATAATACACCTCCTAGCAAACCTCTTAAAATTCTTTTGCAAGATTTCATCTTCTCATCCTTTCAGTTAATTGAACCGTTCATTCAATTCTGTTTTTAAGAAAAACAGAGCCTTGCTCTGTTTAAATTCCATAAGCATGCAGCAACAGATCCAGACAGATTTCTTTTGCTTTTCCTCGTGAAAGTGCCCTATCTGGCTCAAAAGCATCATACCTGATGTGCATTCCCCACCAAGCTAGGCTCTCAGTAACCGCCCTGGCAGTGTAAAAAGTGTTCTCAACTTTACGAAATTCCTCTTTTTCAATATAAAGCTCAATATATTGTTGGATCTGAAAAAGAAATCTTTTGCGATAATCGCGATAATAGAAGCTAAGCTCCTTTAAATCCTCCCCATTGTGTTCAATGATTAAACAGCTCACCGCATAATTTGAGACAATATCAAACGCATCAGAAAGCATTGCTTTTAGAGGATAGTCGACAGCCTGATTCTTTAGATGCCCATCAAAGTTCCCCTGATTTTGTTCAAAGGTTTCCATGATTTCATCCTCTAGGTTATCAAAAAGCGTGGAATCAATGGGATAATGCAGTTCTTGCTCAAAAAAGCTCGGGTCAATTGTTCCCTTTAAGATAAAACTGAGAATATCTCTCTTTCCGCTAAAATACTGATAGATCATTCCAGTAGATAAGCCAATTTCCTTTGCAATATCGCGAATTTGCGTTCGACCATAGCCTTTATTAATAAAAAGCTGGCTTGCTGCATCATAAATTAATTCTAGACGATTCTCCATGAATTTCACCTCCATCCATTAATTGAACCGTTCGTTCAATTATAGTTTACCTGCTTTTGCGTCCTTCGTCAAAAAAATTTAGCTTTTTCTAATCAATCTACCTAACAGTTTTTTTACCTCCGTTGTCCTCTTAACTTCGATATCCTTTCAGTTTCGTGAACGATTGCTTTTATAGCACAAAAAAGAATGCACAAGAATTTGTACATTCTCCAAACACCATTCTTCATTTTGATAATTGCTTTTTACTGCGAATTGATAGATTATTACCAGAAACTCGTTTTAACAAGGACACACAAAACTGGATCATAGGACCTAAGAGAAAAATAGCAAAGGCGGTTCCAACACCAAATGTGCTGCCTAAAAGAATGCCGCTGATAACAATGATAAAATCTAGGATGATTCTACCCTTTTGCAGCGAAACCTGTAAACGATTGCAGACACAAAACATCATTCCTTCCAATGGGCCTGAACCTAAGCCACCAGTTAAATATATCGCTGTGCCTAGTGCCATTAGACAAAACCCCAAAAAGGAACTTGCCATACTATTCTGAAAAAATTCGATAGATTGAAAAACGCCCGCCGTTCGATTAATGGTTTCGCCAACTAAGAATGTATTGATGAGACTACCGATTCCTAAAATTCTACGATTGTACAAAAAAGTAATCAACAAAAATAGAAAACTGATCAATTGACTCCAGCGTCCAAAGGGAATCGTTGTATGTTTCATTAAGCCTAAGATCAACGTACTAACAGAATCAAATCCTTGATTGGTCACCACGATCATTTCGATTCCAAGCCCCATCAAGATCGTACCGAAAACCACCAAGAATAATCGACTCAAAAAGTTTTTAGTCATCGGCCTCCACCATCGCCTTTAGCTTTAAAATAAACGCCTCATAATCTTCGCTCATACTTAACTGCTTGGTATTGATCGGCTCTGAAACAATCTCAATGAATTTTTCAAAAAAGTCATTGAACTCATTTGCTTCCTCCTTATTGATTGCGATATAAGCGATTAGCTTAATCGTATGATCGGCCCAAACCAATGGTTCTTGTAGCGTCATGATTGCGACACCGCTTCTTACAGCTTCCAACTCGACCGAATGCGGAACCGCGATTCCTGATGGAAAACTGGTTGGAGACATCCGCTCGCGTTTTTCTACTCTTTCGAGAAATTGAGCATCTACAAATCCTTCATTCATCATCCGCTGATTAATTTGACTTCGTATTTCGATAGGCGTTAATCCAGCAGGATCAAATTGATTGAAATACAATTCTGGCAAAATGAATTTTTCGATGGTTTGATACATGCGTCGTTTTTCGCGCTGTGATTTTAACGCATCAATTCTTTTTTCAATTTTCTTAACATCCTTGTCGGTTAGAAAAGGATGGATAAAAACAGAGCCTTCGTTTGACGAAGCTGTTTCCCGATCCGTTGTTAGCAATAAATCATACTCAGCATTCGCTGCTTTCCATTTTTCTGTCACTGTGACGTTGATATTTTCTCCCAAGCGTTCTTCAATCTCGTTCCTTAGGTTTCTACCAATATCATGATAATCGTTTACTACCAATTGAATAGTAATCTGATTACGAAAATGTTTTTGCGTTTCAAGGAAGGAGCCTATATGTAAAGCAATAAATGAAATTTCGTCATCATTGAACCAGATAGCCAAGCGATCTTGAATTAAAGAAGAAATGTACACGGCTAGATCATAAATCAAGGGATACGCTGTTTTTAAATCCAATAAACTGCTATTGCGAGTAAAGGTTTCATAGTGGGAACGATAATAAAGACTTTGTAAATGAATCGCTAATTTATTGAAAAAATCCTCATCATTCAATTCGACTAAATAGGTCCGCTCCACCTCGGCTAAGACATCCTTTAAGGCGCTGATGATTTTGGGATCAACAAAGCTAGAGAGCTGCTGACTCTTTTCTTTCGTTAAGGTTTCATTTTGCATACCAATAAATAATAATGACAATTGCTCCAATTCTGCGTGAGAAAAATGAATGTCGTATTGCTGAGCCAATTGATTACTGATTTCTTCTGCGATCAAAAATTCCGAGCTACTTTGTGCGGGATTCTCATTCAAGCTTTTCTTTAGACTATGCCCTTGGCGAATGCGTTCGATGCTGATGGCAAAGTGGAGTACGATGTTATTCAGCGAGTATTGATTGATCTGGATATTATTTTCAGCTAACACCTGTTGAATCGTCTGCTGCAGCTTTTCCAGCGAGATGTAGCCGATCATTTGCTGAATACTGACCTTCAATTTTTCCTGCAGGTCACTTTCGTTGTATAAAAGTGAGATGAGGTAGCGGCGTTTTGCCCGTTCTGGTCCGGTTAGCTTAATATAATCTTGTTCGAAAACAATTTGAATCGCATCGTTGGTGATTTCTTTTTTCAATTGTTGAATATCATTTTTTAACGTCGATTCGGAAATAAAAAGTTTTTCCGCCAACTCATAAAAATCAACACCTTCTGATGAGTGCTTCAACAGCTCCAAAAAGATCCGGGATTTGCGATCTTCGGTACCCCCTGACTCGATACCCACCTCCCCATTCAGCTGGTAGCCGCGATGACTGGTCAAAATAAGTGCTGAATTGTTTTGGTTAATCTTGGCAACACGATTACGAATCGTACGAGTGGTGCAATTGCTAAATTCAGCTAGTTCATCTGAGGTTACCCGCCGAGCCTTTTTATTTAGATAATCAATCAGCTCTTTTTCTTTTTTAGTCAGCACATTTACACCTCCATTCAAAGAAAAGTTGATCACGAAGATCAACTTTTCAATTGATTATAACGTCTCGCCGTTTGAAGCAATCACCTGTTTGTACCAGTTAAAGCTGTCCTTTTTGATTCGTTGACCCGAGCCTTTTCCTTCATTATCCAGATCGACATAAATGAAGCCATAGCGCTTTTCCATCTGGGCAGAAGAACAGCTGATAATGTCAATCGGTCCCCAAGCGCAATACGCAATCACGTCTGCCCCGTCATACATGGCACGCTTCATTTGAGCAATGTGCTCAGACAGATAAGCTATACGATAATCATCATGGACCTGTCCGTCCTCCAATTTGTCATACATGCCAAAACCATTTTCCGCAATAATGATGGATTTGTGATAGCGATCCCAGTATTGAGATAATGAATTGTACAGTCCCTGCGGATCAACTGCCCAGCCCCATGGATTGGCCTTCAAATTCGGATTCGGTGTCACCGAAGATGGACTCATCGTATTTTTTGAAGCATCGACCATTTGCGAGTAGTAATAAGACAGGGCTAAATAATCCATTGGATGATCCTTCAGCAATTGTTTGTCTTCATCAGTAATTTCTAGGTGGATGCCATTTTCAGCAAAGTAATTCAAGGCATATTGAGGGTACGCGCCTTGGAATTGAACATCGGTATAGAAATATTGCATACGATTTCGACGCAAGGCCAAGTTCACGTCGTCAGGATCACAAGAATACGGATACGCCGTACAATCTGCCATCATCGTACCAATCATCATATCAGGATTGATCGTTTTAGCATAAGCTGCCAATTTGGCACTAGCAACAAACTGATGATGCACCGCTTGGAAACTCGCTTCCTCATAATTATCTACCGTATCGTAAGGAATCGCGGTTGAATTAAAAGGCTCGAACTGAATCAAATTGACTTGATTGATGACGATCCAATATTTTACCTTTGTTTGATAGCGTTCTAAGACTACTTTTCCATATTTAACAAATAAATCAATCACTTTGCGATTGTTCCAGCCGCCATATTTCAACGTAATTTCAACAGGTGTCTCGTAATGTAAAATAGTAATGATCGGCTCCATCCCCAGTTCAATGATCTTACCAATCAAGCGATCATAGTAGGCCAATCCCTCTTCATTGGGCTCTGTTTCTTCCCCAGTCGGAAAAATCCGTGTCCAGTCGATTGAAGTCCGAAAGGTCTTGAAGCCCATTTCGCTGAGTAATTCCAAGTCTGATTCATAGGTATGATAAAAGTCAATCCCATGACGTTTTGGATAATAACCTTCCGTATCCGCTAGGTTAGCCTTCACATCCGCCAAAGACATCCCCTTATGCTGTTCCTCTGCAATCTCAGCATTGCTTTTATCTGGATAATACTTGTGCAGGTCCGCAAGACTAACGCCTTTTCCATCAACTTTATAGGCGCCCTCTGCCTGATTAGCCGCGATGGCACCGCCCCATAAAAAGTCTTTTGGCATTTGATAATTTTCCAATGAAATTCCTCCTTGAATAATTGTACTGTTTATTTTTGGCTAAAGGTTTCAAACAAGCGAACCAAATGTTCACCGATTAAGATTTCACTTTGCGCTGTCATCAATGTATCCTGCGCATGGCAAAACAAGGTTGAATAACGAATCTGTTCACCTGAGGCTTCTAATTGCAGCGTATCTGTCTGCAAACCGTGAGCAATCACTACCTCTTTACGTGCGGCCTGAACCTCTTGCTTTGCTGTAGTAAAATCCATTGCTTCTATACTTTCCAAAGAATGAACGAGATGATCACGTGCGTTTCCCGCATGAACCAAAATGTTCATCGATAATTGATTTAATTGATCATTCTCCTCTAAATGCTTTGTCTCTTCCATATGCGACCTCCTGCTAATAGCTTATAGTTATTTTTAATGAACAGCTTCTGCCTCTGCTTCCTCCAGGGCCTCCTGAGCTTCTTGTTTTACCAATGAATTGTCATAGGCCTTAAAGAACGGCAGGAATATCAGCCACGTAATGGCAAAAATCAACACACATACAACAATCGCTCGCCAATCCTGCGTTGCTAAATAGGATGTAAATGGGTATGGCATATACCACAACAGGAATGTGCTGGATGGTACGTTGACTAACCCTAATGACATTGTTACATAAGCAATTGTTGGAACAATAATACTGTTGATCCACATTGGCACCATTAAGTAAGGATTAAAGGCAATCGGTGCTCCGAATACTAGTGGTTCATTGATATTAAAAATCGAAGGAATGATGACTGCTTTACCGATTGCTTTTAATTGGGCAGATTTACTCAACAGCAACATCATCACTGATAAAGCCAATGTTGTTCCGATCCCGCCCATTGAAGAAAAGGCGTAACAGGTTTCTTGAGTAGCGATGTTGATTGCTTGTCCACCATTTGCCACCGCTTCGGCATTTGCTGCTAAACCAGACATGTAAACCGGATAAACAACGGGCATCATTACCCAACCAGAAATACCGAATGTATATAGAAATACAGGAATGAAAACTGATAAAACAAAGCCTGGATAGGATTGGACAATGCTTGCTAATGGACTGAAGACTAGCAAGACAACATCAAAGAAATCAATTTTGAATTGGAAGGTAATCAGCCAACCAACCAGTAAGACAAATGTAATCGGCAATAGGCTGTTAAACCAGCCAACAACAAAATCGGGAATTGGTGTATCCTCATCAAAGAATGAATACTTCACAGCAAAATTCATCACGAAGCTGACGAACAAGCCGGTAATCATGGAAAGAAACATGCCCGTCGCACCAAAACGAGAAAGAATGAAGACCGCTTCACCCTCGGCTGTCATCGTTGGGAAGAGCAGCATCATGAATAATACCAAGGAAGCTGCACCAGAGATCAACTTCTGACCACCATAGCCTTTTTTCTCCATTAAATAGTAGGGAATTAAGAACGCTACTACTAACGCATACATCCCGAATGAGAAGTTGCTGATCATAGAAAAATCAGGCATTCCGCTGAAAATATTTTTTAATAATGACACCACTGTTACTAATGAACCAACGAAAACCAATGGCAAAGCAATCATGATGGAATCCTGAATAGCCGATATCCATGGATTCTTTACTACCTTATTCACTTTAGGTGCAAAGGAGTTCGTCATAAAATTCATAATTTTATCCATCAGCTAATCCTCCATTTTTAAAATCAAATCCAATGCCTTCTCACCATTTAACGTTCCATACACTGCCTGCGGAATCACTGCTGCTTTGACATTTTTATCTTTTGTTTGCTCTTGAAGATCATTCAGCATGTACGACAAGTGCGGCCCAATCAACAAGTAATCGATTTCATTAATACGATCATCTAACTGCGATTCGCTCGCTGCCTTCACAGTTACTTCGACCTTTCTTTTTTTTGCCGCTTTTCTAATCGCCGCAGCCATAAAGCCGCTCGAAGCGCCTGATCCACAAATTAACAAGATGTTTTTCATTTTCTTCACCACTTTCATTTATTTACAAGCTTATTATAGGAAAATCTATGCTGGCCTCACAAACTTACTTTTTTCCTAGCAATGGGAAATTCAAGTATTCCTAATTTTGCCAAAGCTAACTCAAGCATACGATTTGGCTAACCAACTTGTTCTATTTTTGGTTAAAAACGACATCTACATCTCAACCTTAACAAATCGCAAAAAAAGACTCCGTGATCCTAATGACCACGAAATCTTTCTTTCATATCAACAATAGGTTTTTTGAGAAAATAACTCCTTGACCGCCTGTTCCGCTAAGGATAGCGGATCGTCTCCTAACAAGTGAAGCTGTCTGCCTGTAGCATCCATATTCTCGGCCAAAAAAGCATAGAAATCCCATACCTGCCCATTTTTCTCGGCGAAGGCCCCGATCGGAAGGTCGCAATTGCCATTCATTTGACGTAAAAAGAAACGTTCTGCCGTTGCCGCTGAAGATGTTTTTTCATCCGTTATTTGAACTAACAAATCAAAAACCTCGCGATCTTCTTTTCGACATTCAACACCTAAAATCCCCTGACCAATTGCAGGGACACATAATTCTGGAGGCAATATCTTATAGCTAGATAATTGATCAAAATAGTTCATTCGTTCTAATCCAGCGCAAGCAAGAACAGTCCCGTCCATCTTTTCGCTTACCATCTTCTCCAAACGGGTTTCTATTTTCCCACGGATTGGAACAAATCGCATATTAGGATACTTCATCGCTAACTGTTTTGCTCTTCGCAGACTACTTGTACCAATCGTTACCTCTTTTTCAGCTTCAAGTACAGCGTCATTCTTCAAAATCAGACAATCCCATGGCTGTGCACGTTTAGGCGTAGCTGCTAGAATGAGGTCGTCAGGAAGGTTGGCGGGCATATCTTTTAAGCTATGTACGGCAAAATCGATCTTTTTTTGTTGCAGCTGGTATTCGACTTCCTTAACAAAGACACCTTTTCCTCCAATTTGAGTCAAAGGTGCCTGCTGCAGTCGATCGCCTTTAGTAGAAAGTCCGACAATTTCGATTTCCAGCTGTGGACAGTGTGTCATTAACAAATTTATCACAATTTGTGTTTGCTTCATGGCTAAGGGACTCTTTCTTGTCCCAACCTTTAATTTTCTCATCGTATTCCTCGATCAATTATTTTTCCTCCACTATTATAGAGGAAGTCTTCGTACTTTCCAATCCTTCGGTGTTTTGTTTCATCCCCACTTTAAAGGCAAGGAAGTACATGCCAGCTAGAATAACGCCGCCACCAACTAGATTTCCCGTCCAGACGAATACCATATTTTCAATGAATTGGCCAATCGTTACTCCACCTGCTAACACTCCAGCAGCTACCAAAAACATATTCGCCACAACATGCTGATAGCCTGCGATGACAAACCCTGCGACAGGCAGCCACGTACCGAATATTTTACCAATAAAATCTCGAGAGGCCATATTCATATAGACCCCTGTGCAAACTAAGATGTTACATGCAATTCCTGATAAAAATGCCTGTAACGGGCCATCTGCCACACGCCCTTGAGCCACCGCAATCGTCCGACCGACAAAATCTCCCTGCAAGGTGTTCGAAAAATAGCCAAAAAATACAGCGACTGCTAAAGCGCCAACCAAATTAAACACTGTAACAAAAAACATATTACGTACCCATTGCTTCAGCGTGATTTCCTTTGCATATAAGGCCATGCTGACTGCCATCATATTTCCTGTAACCAATTCGCCGCCAACTAATAATAAGCAAATGAGACCAAAGGGAAAAACAACTGCTCCCAGCAAATTCACTAAGGTTCCCCATTCCTTTGGCATTGATCCCATCGTACGGATCATTGCAACTCCGGCTAAGCCAATAAAGATTCCCGCCATCGTTCCTAACACAGCGATTGTCAACAGACTGTAATTCGCCTTGGCCTTGCCTCGCGTAATCGCTTCATCTACTAAATCCCTCGGTGATAATGACATCCTTTCACTCTCCTTTTCTTAAGTACAAAACAGTTTTTCTGAAGTCGAATCTATGAATTTGACCTCTTCGAATTGCTGTTCTGATAAATAACGTTCACTGATAAGATCGAAGCGTTTGTCGCGCATTTCTCCTACCTGGTGCCACCAAATATCCGCTCCGGCACTTGTGTAGTGAATCAGTTCGTCGATAGTCGGTGAACGTGTTGAAACAAGCAGATACCGTTTGCCAAATGCTGGCAGCTGTTCAAACCAATTGAATCGACATTCATTTGAAACCACTTTGCCAATTAAAATCATTGCCGGATTTTTAACTCTTTCTTTTGCGATAAGGCCTTCAATCGTTGAAAATGTCCCGCACACTTTCTTTTGTCTTCCATAGGTCCCCCAGCTAATGACTGCAATCTTCGTATTCGCAGAAAAACCTTGGTTTACCAACTGTAAAATGAGCTTTGGCAATGCCTCGATTCCCATGTAGATACAAAGCGTCTGTTCAGCAGAATGTTCAGGCAAGAGAACTTCCTCATTCATTTTTAAATGAGCAGTCATAAAGGTAACTGCTCTTGCCTCCCCCCGTTCAGTTAGAGGAATACCGTTATAGGCTGCTGAGCCACTAGCAGAAGAAACACCGGGAATTATTTCAAATGCGATATTATTACCGGAAACTACTTCCAGTTCTTCTGTTAAACGGCCAAATATTTCGGGCGTTCCTCCTTTTAAACGAACAATTTTGCTGTGATTTTTTTGTGTATCCAGCAATAATTGGTTGATTGTCTCTTGCTGCATACTTGACTGATACGGTGTCTTCCCCACATAAATAAACACACAATCAGGTTTGCAGTAAAACAGCAGCAAAGGATTGACTAAGCGGTCGTAGATCACCGCATCAGCCTCCTGCAGACGCTTTTTTCCTTTAAGGGTTAGTAATTCAATATCACCCGGACCAGCCCCAACAAATGAAATCATCACTAAACCTCTATATAAATGTCATCATCAATGATTTCTACTGGAAACACTCTTAGCTGTCCCTCATCAGGCTCTTGAATCTTTCCATCAATCAATGAAATCTTATATTCACGCATTGGTTCGTACAAATATTCCCCCGATACAATTCCTTCTAACACAGGTCCCTGCGTTAACGGACAGTAATCTTCGATCGCACAGACTCGTCCATCGGAAAGCTGAAAAAGAGCGATTCTTTCTCCCTGCAAATCAATCAAGCGGCCAATTCGCGGAATTAACTTCGCTTTTTTTGTTGCTAATAATTTTGTCAACTTATTCACCTACTCCCACTAATTCTGGCCGTTCAATGGTATACATTTTTTCTCTTAAATCCACGTCCTTGGTAATTGGTCCCCATGAATCCTGGCGGGCTTTAGCCGCAATCGCTTGATTAAGACTGTCCCAAAGTGTTTGACGTTTCTCAGCATCCAACAAAACAGCCTTAACGTTTTCAAACCCCACTCGCTCCACCCAAGGCGCTGTTCGTTCGCCATAAATTCCTGTTTCTCGGTAGTATTGCAGCATTGCGCCACATAGTTCAATGACTTCCTCTTCCGTTTCAACGGTCACTAAATGCTGCGCTTCTACTAGCTCAATCCCGCCATTTCCTCCAATTAGGATTTGGAAGCCATTTTCAACACCGATGATTCCAAAGTCCTTGACTGCTGATTCCACACAGCTTCGCGGACAGCCAGAAACACCTACCTTGAATTTGTGTGGTGTATCAATATACTCAAAGTTTTCTTCGATTTTAATTCCTAGTTCCATCGTCTTCTGGGTGCCAAAGCGACAGAAGCTTTGCCCGACACAGGTCTTAACCGAACGGAACACTTTTCCATAAGCTTGGGCAGCAACCATATCTAGCTCTTCCCAAATTTTAGGCAAATCCTGTTTCGTCACTCCGTATAAGCCGATACGCTGCGAACCCGTTACCTTTACTAATGGAACATTGTAGCGCTCTGCTACTTGAGCCAGTTTAATTAGCTGTTGCGGGGTCGTTTGTCCGCCGCGCATTCTTGGGATAACTGAGAAAGTCCCGTCCTTTTGAATATTGGCGTGCATTCGTTCATTGACTACTCGTGAATCTCGTTCATCTTCATGCTCCGCTGGCCAAGCGACATTCAGATAGAAATTGACCGCAGGACGGCATTTATAACAGCCCTCAACGTTGCGCCAATCTAGTTTAGCAAAGACCGCTTGCGTACTTGTCAGATGCTTAGCATAGATTTGTGTAACGACCTGATCACGATTTAAATCTGTACAAGGACAGATACCCGTTGCCGTGGTAACGGCATCCCCCAGTTCATATTCTAATAAGGTTTGGACCTGCGGCTTACACTTTCCACAGGAGGTACCAGCTTTCGTGACCTTTCCAACTTCTCCGACACTGGACAAGCCCTTTTCACGAATTGAACGCAAAATCGTGCCCTTATCAACGCCATTACAGCCGCAAACTGTTTCGTCATCTTCCCATTCGACAACGTCCGTCCCCATGCCTGCTCCTTCACCTATTGCTTGAAGCACAGCAATCGTCTGCAGATCCAGCTCGTTGATTTCTTGGCCTTTTTTCATCATATTGTAGTAGCGACTACCGTCATCAGTGTCGCCATAAAGCACGATTCCCTGAATTTTCCCATCCTTCAAGAAAATTTTCTTATATTTTTTAGAGGCACTGTCAAATGCTTCGATACTGTCCATACCCTCAGTATTTAAAATGTTGCCGGCAGAATAAAGATCTGCACCAGAAACCTTTAATGAGGTAAAGGTCTTTGAACCTTGATAAGCTTTAACTTCTGACTGCTCCGTAAGCAGATCTGCCAATATTTTTCCTTGCTCGAACAGCGGTGCCACAAGTCCGTAGCAAATACCATTGTGCTCGACACATTCGCCGACTCCGTAGATATTCGGAAGGCTGGTCTCCATGTAATCATTAACGACAATCCCGCGATTCACTTCTAAACCAATTTCCCGGGCCAGCTCCACCGCTGGACGAATACCGATCGACATCACGATCAAATCCGTTTCGATTTCTGTACCGTTTGAAAAACGCATACCTGTCACGCGCTCGTTTCCTAAAATCTCTTCGGTACTATGCTCCATCAAGAATTTCAGGCCTTGCTCTTCAAGCTCTGCCTGCAATAACTTTCCGGCCTTCTCATCTAATTGTGTTTCCATCAGCCATTTTGCCAGATGGACAACCGTGACATCCATCCCTTGCTCCTGCAATCCCTTTGCCGCTTCAAGACCTAGCAAGCCGCCGCCAATAACGACCGCCTTTGAATATTTTGCTGCCGCAGCTAACATTTCTGCCGTATCGTCGATTGTTCGAAAAGCGGTCACCCCTTCCTTATCTGCTCCAGGAATTGGCAGAATAAAGGGATGAGAACCGGTAGCGAAAATAATTTTGTCATAGGCAACAACTTCCCCTGATTCAGTTGTGATCGTTTTCACTTCTGTGTTTATACCTACCGCTGGATCTGCATTTTTCAGAATAATTTGATTTTCCAGATACCATTCGGTTGGGTTTGTAATGATTTCATCGACTGTCATTTTTTTCTGCAATACATTCGAAAGCATAATTCGATTGTAATTTGGATATTGCTCGCCCCCAATGATCGTAATCTCATACCGATCAGGATCGCGCTCCAAGATTTCTTCTACTGTACGAACGCCTGCCATTCCATTCCCAATTACCACTAACCGTTCTTTCACTATCTCCACCTCAGCTTCTATTTGTTCACATAATCACAATAAAGGATATCAAGTGTTTTTTATATTAGGGAATCCCCTAATTATTTAAGAAAGTCTTCGCGAACTCGCTCAGCTTTTGCTTATTGCCGATATGCTAGTTCTGCTTAACGGAGTTTAGCAGTAACTGTATGCATAGCTTGCGTAGAAAAGCTAGTTCGTGAAGCCGGAAATGGATATGCTTGCTGTAAAGCGATTTATTCATGTGAAAATTTTATACCTTCTTTCATAGTCAAAAAAGCAGATGTGACCTAAGTAATAGTCACACCTGCTTTTTCAAATAATTAATGTTACAGAGGCAGAAGCTTAAAAATAATCCGAAATTTCCTTAAGCGACCACTTTCAATCACGATTAAATGTAGGGCGTTAGTCTTTCAAGAATCGCTGAGACTAATGCTGCGCTATCTTGCATAGTAGGCAGCAGAATATCCTGTGCTCCTCTGTGTTCAATAATATTATTTTTTATTTTTCTCGCCAGATACCCCTCCGTTAAAAACAAACGTTGAATAATCATAGGTTCGCTCTGCTTCTCCAAAATAGGCAGATACAGATGCTCCCCATAATAACCAGCTGGATAGACCCTTCGTCCAAGTTGCCTTTCAAGCTTACTAGCGATTTGCGCTAGCTGCTTAAACGGTTCCTGATAATGGGGTGTGCCGTGTGCGATCAAAAGTACCTCTGCCCTTGAATCCTTCACCGAGGTCACTTGCTGCAACAAGAATTTCTCAACTGCATGCGTTGTTCCCAAAGTAGGCAAGATTTGATAGGGCACCTTCTTATTAAGTGCTTTTTGGGCACGCTTCGGTAAATCCTCATTTGCGTGGGTGGCTGGAAAAAGCAGCACCGGCAGAAAAATAATCTCGCTTACCTGTTGCGATAATAAGGATTGAATAGCCATCTCTAAGGTTTGATGTTCACCTTCCAGCAGCCCTATTTCATAAGGGAGCGTAAGGTGTTTCGTTGCTGCTTCAATCCCTGAAAAATTTGCAACTGAAAGCTTGTTTTTGCGACCATGTAAAACAAAGATAATCCCGATCATTTCTCTTCTCCTAACTAAATCAGCTTACTCAGGCTCCAAACAATTCCTTTTTTTAGAAATCAATCAAATGATTTTTTAAGCTGTATTGTAATAGACTCGCGTAACTTTCCAATTTGAGTTTTTTTCGAATATTTGCCTTATGGACCTCTACTGTCTTTACGGAAATGAATAACCGTTCGGCGATTTGCTTATTATTATTTCCTAGGGCGATCAGTGGCAAAATCTCCTTCTCACGCTTAGACAAGCTGGCGTACAAAGGATCTTCTTTCTCTAACGTAATCTCGCCTAACTCCTGTTCCGTGTAGCCATCATAGTATCGCTTGCCAGCATAAACGCTTCGAATCGCTTTTGTCAAGGTCTCGTCATTTGCTGTCTTTAAAATAAATCCATCAGCCTTCGCCTTCATCGCCTCTTGCACATAGGAACGATCATCATACATGGTCAAAATAATCACCTTAACCTGCGGGAAGGTTTCCTTGATGCGTTTAGCAGTCAATAAACCGTTCTCACCAGGAGGCATGCTGATATCCATTAAAAGAATATCAATTGGGTTGTTTTCAACCAGCATAAAGGCCTCGTGTCCATCTGCGGCATCTGCCACCACATCCATATCCGGCTGAGCATTCACTAAAAATGCCAAGGCATTACGAATCATCGCATGGTCATCCGCAATAAGAATTCTCACTTTATCTCCTCCTTCAGAGGAACATGAAGTTTGATACACGTTCCTTGGTTTGGTCTAGCGTAAATGGTTAACTTACTATTAATTGAATGGGCACGCTCCTTCATATTTGCCAGACCAAATCCCTTTTCCTTATGCTCTCCTTCAAATCCGATTCCCTGATCCTTTATTTCAACTAGCAAATCTTCAGTCTGAAACGAAAGCCGAACAGTCATTTGATTTTCACCTGAATACTTCATCGCGTTGTTGACTGCTTCCTGAATAATTCGGTAAATGGTTATTCGCGTGGTTTCATTCATGGTTTGCTCTTCACCTTCACGCAACAGATTTATTTCAAAACCGGTCATTTCACTGGTTCGCTCAACAAACTGTTCCAATGCGTGAACAAGTCCAAAGGCATCAATCGCCATTGGCCGCAATTCACTAGCCATTTCTTTAATTTCAGTTAGAACCTCTGAAAAATGACGATCGATCCCTTTTAATTTCTCCATCTGGGCATCGGAAGACAACCATTTTAATCCTCGCGTTTCCAGCATCAAGCTGTAGACACTTTGAGCAATACCGTCATGCAAATCTTGAGCAATTTTCTTTCTTTCATACTCACGCGCATTATTTAAGTAATCAAAAAAGGAGGTCTCGGTAGAAATAGTTGGCCGTGCTTGAATTTGCAAAATTCTCTGCTTACCATCAGATTGTAGGCTTCCCCAGAACTCTTCTTGTTTTCCATTGCAATCGATTAAAACAAACGGAAATCCGGACTGAGATATTTTTCCTGGCAATGAGCAATTTAAGCACTCTTCTTTTGTGCTATGCAGCGCGCACCCTTCCCCTCGACTAATTTCCAATATTGCTTTTAAGCTAAATCGATAATTTGTTTCAATCTGCTTGGCTAATTGTGTAACCGCCAACACCTGATCGGATTGATCTAAAAGCCATAGCGCTTCTTGGATACGTTGAAACAATGATAAAGGAAATTCAATCATCCTGGTCCTCCTCGAACAGTTCGCTCAATTCACTTGCCAGCTTTTCCAATTGTTCTCTTTCAGTCTTAGTAAACTGATGATTTTGGCGATAGCCCAGCAACAAGACCGCCACCACTTCTTTGCGCTTGATTACCGGAGCTGCTAAGGCGACCTGTAATTTTTCTAGTCTAGCAATTGGATAATCAATCAGCTTTTCTGGCTGCTTTAGTATGTTCTCATCTAATTGTGTTCGTGCTGTTTTCCAAACCAATCCAGCAATACCTCTGCCGATTTGCAATCGAATCTTTTTATAGGCCTCACTTTGATTCCCCGCTACATAGATCCAGCGAATCTCCTTTGGCTTATCGTCTGTCGCTACATTACATGCAATCCCAGCAAAATCACACGCTAGTCGCTGCTGATGCGCTTGCAGCCATTTTTGAGTGGTGTCCATAGTGATTACTCCAATTCCTTATTTTTTCTTACTTTTAAAATTCGCTCATAATTTCACTATTATCATACCAAAGTCTTGGCAATAACCCTATATCCAAAATGATTATTCGACTAAGGAGACGATACTTTGAAGGTGATAGGATTTTTAGCACCGTTAAAAAGACTGGATAATTAGTTATCCAGCCCTCCAGATTCGTAATCTATTCTTTCAGCATTCTCAGTTCAATTAATAATGATGAAAATCGCTGGTCTTCCAACAATGGATAAAATTCCTCAGATTGTTCAATTAAATCAGCCATTCGTTCTGCGATATATTGGGTGGAAACGGAGGAGTCCTTCAACGCAATTTGATTGAATAGAAGGTCTTTTCTTGGATTCTTCAATGTAAAGGCTGTTTTTAAAGCAGGGATAAATTTTTTTAATTCCTTTAGTGCTTCATCGTTTTTTCCTTGTATCGCTAAAATTTCAGCCTTAAACAAATAGTAATTGGCATTGGTGCCAGAAATCTGATCAATATGAAGCAGTTTATCCATTTCGATACCAATTTCAACAATTTCAATCGCTTTTTCATACTCCTTCTGCTTACGCGCGACTTTTGCTATGTGATAAAGATTCAGACTAGCATCTCGTAATTCTTGGAATAGACAAAGCTGACTCAGCTTCAAAGATTCCTCATAGGCTTCCTTTCTATATAGAATAGTTGTCTTCATCATTCGAGGATCTTGATTTACTGGTGGTAATTCCTCGATCACCGCCTCAGCCTTGGCTAATTGCTCATCCATCAAATAGAGGCTTGCCAAAACATGCAGAGAAGCTTGCTTCAATTCAAGATTTTCCGATGTTCGAAGCCCCTCAAATGATTGAATTGCTTCATGAAGTTGATGCTTCATCTGACTCTCCTCAGAAGAAGCGTTCAGATAGAAGATATACACTGAAGCTAGGCGAAAGCGTAACAGGTCATCACTAGGATAGACTTTCAGCAGCGCGTCGCAAAAGTCCATTGCCTGTTGACTATCACCTGTTTCAAAAATAGCTCGGGCTTCTTTTTCAAAATTCGCTACTTCCAGCTCGCTCAATGCTTTCTTAAAATTGACTAGCTGATCCACACTCGTCTTCAACAATCGTGCCAACGGGCCTAATAAGGAAATGTCTGGATAGGTACTGTCTGTCTCCCACTTCGAAACGGCAGCAGTTGTGACTCCTAAAGCTGCCGCTACCTGCCCCTGTGTCAAATTCTGTTCTTTTCTAAGCTTCTGGATAATCCTTCCCATTAACAACGTCATGTTAATCGCCCCTCTCTGATCACCTTTAGTGTACCATTGCTTGTCGTAATTGATAATGGAGCAGTTGTTAACGAATTGTAGGATTTTATTAACCAACAAGATTTTTTCTACAGCAAAAAAGCGTAAGACCATTAGAAAGATCATTACGCTCTCAAATTTTAAATCTTCGCCAAGTATTCAGAAAATTTGTTCAAACCGGCAATCAATTCTTCTGTACTACAACCATACCCGATCCGAACACAGTTTTCAAATTCAAAACAATCTCCAGGAGTAAACAGCAAACCATGATTATCGATCAGATCAAGACAGAGTTCTCTGCTTGGACGATCAAAATCATAATAAAGCAGTGTCACGGTACCTGCCTGTGGTTTTACATAAGAGATGTGGGGTTCTTTTGCTACCCACTCATCTAAAATCTTCAAATTGTCACGTACGATTTTTAGATTCCTTACCAAGATTTTTTCTTTATTTGCTAAAGCGATCGCAGCTAGTTCCTCATCAATCATGCCGCAGCTGATAGTATTATGATCACGGTGAAGCAAGCACTGCTCTAACGCTTTGACATTTTTTGTCGCAATCCAGCCTAACCGCAGCCCAGCCAGCGACCACACCTTCGACATGCTGCTAACACTGATGCCTTTTTCATACATATCGGCAATTGAAGGGCTCTCCACCTCTTCTTGAGTCAATCCGCGATACGTCTCATCTGAAAGAATATAAGCATCTGCTGCTCTAGCAATCTCAATAATCTCTTCCAGCATCCCACGATCCATTAAAGCACCAGAAGGATTGTTAGGATTATTAATGATGATCATTTTCGTTTTTGTACTGACCTGATTTCTCAATTGCGTCAAGTCAGGCAAGAAATTATTTTCAGGTGTCAACACATGCTGCTTCACCGTTGCTTGGAAAGAAGACGGAATCGAATACAGCTGCTGATACGTTGGTAGTACAGCTACCACCTCATCCTCAGGTTCAACCAATGAATAGAGCACCAAGTGATTTGCGCCAATTGCGCCATGGGTCGTCGTGATATTCTCTGCTTGGATCGTTTCGTAAAGGGAAGCAATCCCTACTTTAAACTTTGGATTGCCAAAAATATGTCCATAAGTCAGGCGCTTTTGCGTCAGTTCGTTTAATACTTCATGCTTATTTAATCCAGCAATCGCGAATAACTCATCCATGCTGATGGAGTCGACACAAGTCTCTCCGGTGTTGTAAATCGCTTTATCTTCATGTTCATTCATCCATAATTCCACTTTAAACGGCTCTATCTTCATTCTGTCGCTCCCTCTCCTGACACTCGACACTCGATGAAGCTTTTATCAGCAAAATTTCATCGTCTTTTTATTATAGAGGATATGGTGCAGTGTAGCTAGAAGGATTTTCGTTTTTTACCAATTAAAAAGCAGTGCGATGACTGCTTACTTTAGGTGGATCTTTTGGAGACTCATGACTTCAAAAAAATCAGAACAGCTGCTTTCAACTAGCTGCTCGATCGCTGGAGTTGGATCGACAAAGTTTTTGATGTGGACACAGGACAAACCAGCCGCAACTGAGGATCGTATCCCATTGGGGGAATCTTCATAAACGACGATTTGATCGACAGGCTGCTGAGCGACCTCGATCGCCTTGAGATAGATTTCGGGATCGGGCTTTCCTTTGGTAACCTGATCACCGTATACACCAAAAGAGAAGAATCGGGCGAGCTTCAAGTTTTCCAGAATGCTTTCTGCTTCTTTTTGATAACTAGACGTAACAATGCCGCAAATGATCCCGCGCTTTGACAAATAAACCAAATATTCGAAACAGCCTTTAGTTATGGGAAAAACCGCCTGCGCTTGTGGCTGCTCTCGTCTAGCCATAAACTCTTCAAACAGCTGATCAAACATCGGAATCTCACCGAAGTGCTTTTGAAACCTTTCCTTCAAGATCGATGTCGGCGATCCGACAACACTTTGATAAAAATCCTTCTCTAAACAGTACCCCTCTCGTACCATCAATTCCTGCCAAATCGAAAAATAATAGCGTTCTGAATCAATCAATGTGCCATCCAAATCAAACAATGCAACCTTCATTTTTTTCCTCCCTGACCAAAGAGCACCGAGCGTAAGCTCGATGCTGATGGTTATTCAAGATTGGCATGCCGGAAATCCATATCCGTCTGCTCTTGGTTTAGTTCCTTTTTCAAATCAACGATTAGTGAATCATAGACAAGCCAAGATAACTGCTCAAAAGAGGAGCCGTTTGGCTGGATCGATGGTGCTTTCTCTGTTGCCTTATCACCCGTTGAAATACCGGGAATTTGAATCAATGCATCAGCCATCGTACCAATCGGATTCTTCGGGTGGATCGTGATCGTCGCCAATTGAGCTTTTTCACTTTTAGCTTTTTTTGCCATATTGACCAGACCTGATGTACGACCTGAGCCAGACCCGATTATGATCAAGTCGTTTTCGCGAATCGAAGGGGTGGTTGGCTCGCCCACAAAATACACGGTAAAGCCTAAATGCATCAAACGATTAGAAAAGGCACGAGCCGCAAACCCGGAACGTCCGGCACCAGCAATGAAAATACGTTTTGCCTTTAGTATCAACGATTGAACCTGTTCCAATTGCAGTTGATCGATTTGATGAGCATCTTCAGTCAGCTCAGTTAGGATTGCAAGTAAATTTTTTGATGGGGTCATCCGTTTTCGCCCCCCTAAGCTTTCGCAAGCATCGCTTTTTTGATCAAGCGTGCTTCTTCTACAGGATCGGGCGCATGGGTGATGCTGCTGCCAACAATAATGATATCAGGATTCAGAGCAACATATTTATCGATCGTCTTGCTGCTGATCCCGCCAGCGACTGCAATCTTACTTTTCTTCGCACAAGTTGTCATGACCTTCAAATCGTCAAGTGGAGTTCGACCGCAGGCTTGCTGATCCGCTCCTGTATGGACCGCTAACACATCTACCCCCAGCTCTTCCATTTCTGCCACTTTTTCTTCAAGATTTGCCACACAAATCATATCGACGACAATTTTTTTTTCAAAATCGCTTCCTGCTTTGACACATTGCTTGATCGTCGCTACATCAGTCACACCCAAAACGGTCACATATTCGGCACCTGCTTCAAAACCCAGCTGTGATTCATAATAGCCGCCGTCCATGATTTTCTCATCTGACAAGATCTCTTTATTTGGAAACTTCTCTTTGAATTGGCGGACAGCCTCCATCCCGGAATCAATCACAAATGGTGTACCCACCTCAATAATATCAACGTGCTCCTGTACCTTTTCTGCAAAGACTAATGCTTCCTCTAATTTTAACTCATCCAAAGCTAGTTGTAATTTCATTTTTTCACCCTATCCTTAATAGTTTTTCAATCCAGCAGCCTGTCCATCGGCCTCTAATAATTGTGTGATCTCTTCATCTAAATCAACGATCGTTAGTGATAGACCACCCATGTCTAACGAAGTGACAAAATTACCGACATAAACCTTTTCGATCTGATGACCCTGGTCCTTTAATATGGATAAAACTTGACCACAAATGACATATTGCTCCATCAGCATGGTTGAGCCTAAGCCTGAGATCATTACGGCCAATTTTCTATTTTCATCAAAATCAAAGTCCGTCAAAATAGCTTCCGTCATCTCGTGAGCAATTTCATCTGCAGTACCTAATGCTTTCTTTTCAATCCCCGTCTCACCATGGTGACCGATCCCAAACTCCATCGTCCCCTCGTCGATCAAGAAATTAGGCGTACCGACAGCTGGAATGGTACATGGTCTGACTCCGACACAAATACTTCTGGTTCGGTCAACTACTTTTTGCGCTACTTCTATGACCTCATCCAATGTCGCACAACTCGCTGCTTTTGCTCCGCCAACCTTCCACATGAAATACCCGCCAGCGATTCCGTGACGCTTTTCACGAGTTTCTTTAGGAGAAGAGGCGATGTCGTCTGTCGCCACGACATACTTGACTTCAATATCCTCATCCTCAGCCATTTGAATTGCCATTTTGACATTCATATTATCGCCGGCGTAGTTACCAAACAGGCAGGCCACCCCTCGTCCATTATCTGCCTCGATCATTGCATCCAAGAACGCTTGAGCGGGCGGTGAGGCAAAAATTTCACCAATTGCAACAGCGTCCAACATTCCTTCACCCACATAACCTAGAAAGGCTGGCTCGTGTCCGCTGCCTCCACCCGTAATTACGCCGACTTTTTCTTTCTTCTCCTTGAGGGTGACGACTCGCTCATTCAGCGGCGAAAGCATCACCTCAGGATGTGCCACCACAAAGCCCTTCAGCATATCCTCAACAATAAAATCTGGATTATTCACAAAAATTTGCATCGCTGCTATTCCTCCAATAATTCATAGATTGTTTGTACCATCGCTTCAAGGATTAAATAACAAGAGGTCGCTCCGGCATCCTGATGTCCGATCGAGCGATCACCAATCCGGCTTGCGCGTCCAATTTTTGCAGGGATCGCCTTTGTAGATTCAAGACCTGTCTTAGCCGCAGCTAAAGATTCTGCTAAACAAAGCTCAAAGCTTTTCCCAGCTGATAATGCTTTTTCATATGCTTCAACTGATGGAATCAACACATCCATCAAACTTTTATCACCAACTCGAGCATCCGTTAGTTCAGCAAGATTTTGATACGCCTTCTTCAACATATTCAGCATTATTTCTTTGTTGATCTTTCCGCTCTTTCTGGATGCCGCACTTAGTCCTCTGAAGAAACTTCCGTATAATGGTCCCATCGAGCCGCCGATTTTATTCATCAATACCTGACTGATGACTTTTAATCCTTCACTCATGGTGTAATCAGATTGTTTATCTAGCTCATCTCTGGCGATGGTGAAGCCCTTATTCATATTGATGCCATGATCACCATCACCGCCATGACTATCGACCTCAGTTAAATATCCTTTGTTGACTTTGATCGTGGAAATAATCGCGTCCACCACTCGACTTCCTGCTTGATTTGAAAATTCTGCATTCATGCCGACTTACCCCTTCATTTCCAGAAATTTCTGATAATTTTTCTTGATCGCCTGATGCATCCGATTGTCTAATGGAATCTTCGTATAATGAACGATTGCTTCATCAATACCCTGCTCGGCCACATACGCTAAAAGTTCAACAGATTGTTCGTCTTCTGGATTGTCAAAAAGGAATGCTGCTGCGATCCCTTCTAATAGGCGTTGATTCTCTAGTCCCAGCTCTTCGCATTGAACACATGGCCCTACCAAGCGTTCCTCTGGTTGCAGCTTGCGAATCGGCGAGCGAGACACTCGGGTAATCAGATCCTCGATGCCCGGTGTCTGGTAACGATCCATAATAAAATTGATGTAGTCGATCATATCCTGTTCAGTGAAGCCATATCTTTCCATTAACAAATGTGCGGATTCCCACATCGTCTCGCGAATCATCTGTACTAGCTCTTCATTATGGAAAACATCCTGGATAATGGAGTAGCCATGGACAAAACCAATATACCCAGCCCATGCATGACCGCAGTTCACTATATAAAGCTTCCGTTCGATATATTTTTTCAAATTGGTCGTATAGATAACCTCCTTGATCGGCTTATCTGCTGGATCGACTAATTTTGATTCTTCGATCACTAATTCATGATCGCGACCGATGTCGATCGTCTTTTTCCCTTCGTGCTCAGAAGCCAATACCATCCGGTCAACCGCGGTATTAGGAAATGCCGCGATGGTGTCTAGCCAGCCCTCCACTGATGAATCTAATGCAAGAATCGCTTTACGCAGAATCTCGCTATTGAACATCGCATTCTCACACGCCAAGATGTTTACTCGATCATGGCCATGATCCACACGCTTTTTCAATCCTTCAAGAAGAACAGGAGCAATCTTTGGCAAATTTTCAGCCCAGACTGCTGTCGTGATCAAGTCAGTGGTACTGATTTGATCAATGATCGCTGCTTGATCTTCGATGGAAGATAATGCGTGGATGTGTGTCAGCTGTTTCTTTTTGTACGCCTCATTGATCAGATACAAATCAAAGGTGTTCGTTTCATTGATTTGGTCAACTAAGCCGCTATCAATATCAACGATCGTTACCTCAAAATCTGATTCATTCAACAGGTCAGCGATAAAGCCGATCCCGATACTTCCTCCGCCAAAGTGTAATGCTTGTTTCATTAAACGACGACCTCCTCAAAAATTTTCAAAATCTCTGCTTTAGATGTTGCTTGACGAAGAATCTCGACATTTTCCATCTCTGAACAAATCGTCGCAATCTGTCCTAAAATCTCTAGATGCTCATTATTTTTTCCCGCTATACCGAAAACTAAATAGGCTGTGTTCCCATCAAAATCGACACCTTCTGGAACCTGTAATAACGAGATTCCAGATGAGTGGATTTTTTCTACTGACTTCACTATGCCATGGGGAATAGCAATATTGTTTCCGATGTATGTCGAGACTTCTTCTTCCCGCGCCAGCATGTCCTGAAGGTAGCTTTCCTCTACATACCCATTTTCAACTAGAATTTTTCCAGCAGCTAAAATGGCTTCGATTTTATTCTCATAGTATTGATTCAATTGAATATTTTCGTCTTTAAAAATTTTCATCTTCCCATCTCGCAATCTATACAATTTCATTCATCTTTACTAAATAGGTTTTCAAATCATTCGCTGATTCGATTTTGCTTAATTCGTAGACATGATCAAAAAAGATCTCTTTGACTTGTCGATAAAACTTTTGACTGATCTCTGAAAAATCTTCCGTTGTTTCGATCACGACTAAATAATAATTGCCCAACTGCTTGGACGCCTCAGAAATCAACTGGATACGATCCGCCGATAAAGCTTTGTTTCTGCGAACAATGAAGTTCACCGTCTGTTCCTGCTGCACCGTTGTTTGAATGCTGTTAGTCAGTTTCGCTTCATCAACGTCCAATGCAATAGCTAACTGCTTGAGTGCATCTCGCTTTTTCTTGATTTTTGTAGTGAATATTCTTTTTTCGCTGAATTGACAATGATTCATCAGCTCCAAGATTTTTTGGGTGTAGAACAGCTTCTGGACAAGATGCTGTTCAAAATCCTCGACATTCATCTGCTTTTGCCGCTGGATCGTTTTTAGATCGCTATATTTATGATTGTTGATCTTAGTCTGGACTAAAGCCAATTCCTGTTCATTCAGTAAAGGAGAGACCTTTAAGTAGTCTTCCGGCGCCAATGGCAGCGGGATCGTGGATAGAACGAGTTCGTAATCATGAACATCTTTATTATGCAGATCAGTTAGCGAAATAATATCTTTTACGTAAACCTCTGGAACTTCGTATTCCAACCGGCTGGTCAGCATTTTTGATGAGCCCATCCCACTGGAGCACACGATCAACACACGAAAGGCCTTATTAGATAGCTTGTCGATCATCATCACGAAGTACAACACGAGGAAACACAGCTCATCTTCTGGAAAAAAGTCTTTTCCGAAGACTTCTTCTGCTGCGCGACTGACAATCTCAAAGATGAACAGATAATTTTTCTTGATCTCATCTTTCATGGGATTTCTGACAAACAGCCCGCTATTGATCCGCGTGACGGCCTTTCTTAAATGCGCAGACAGATCGCGAATTTGTCGTTCATTGCCGTGAAGCTTCACCCCTAATTGTGCTTCGACATTATTCACCATGGCCTTCACTGAAACGGCGATATCATTATCAAAACGCGGCAGGTCAAACTCATCTGTATGATTTCGCTGGAAATATAAGTGAATGATCCACTTCAAGTAATCCAAAAAGGATTCTGGATGACTTTTTTTCGCCAAGATCGTCTTTTGCTTTTCAATCATTCGTTGATAAAGTTTGTTCCCTGTTTGATCCAGCTCGATGGCGATCGTATCAATCGAATTATTTGGCAGAGCGGTCAGATGACAGATATTGAGCCATAAAGAGAGTAAAATGACGAGCTCCTGTAAATCATTATCGTCAATATCTGCCTTCAACTCGCCTAACTGCTCGTATGCAAAATGGAGAGGTTCATTTATTTTTTGAAAACAAATCTTTTTATAAAATGAATCCTTCGATTTCTTTAGTAAAAACCAAGCGATAAATTCCGAAGAAGTCACATGCTTCGTCAAGATATCCAAAGTCAAGATATGACGATTGATCACATCCGTCTCCAATTTGATCCCTTCGCCTTTTTTAGGGATCACTCGAATCCCCTTTGCAGGTAGATTATCTGTTAAAAAGGCGATATCCTTCTTGATTGTTGAAAGAGAGACTAATAATTCCGCAGCAATCGCCTGCATCTTGATAAAGTCCTCTTCCAACAATAGGATCAATGTGACGAGATCGACCCGTTCTGTCACAGTCAAGATTTGATGAATATTCTGCTTTTGAAAAGCCTGCTTCAGTGCTGAGAGACTCTCAGACTTGCCTTGAATCTCAAAGCCTTCTGAAGGAATCGTCACCAGTTCCAAATCAAAGGTCTTCAAGGTCGCTTTAATATTTTTTAATTCTCTGTAAACGGTCCGCTCATTGATGTTCAGCTGATCACTGATATCCTGTGCTGTATGTTTATTTCTACTATTTAATAAGATCGTTAAGATAGAGCTCTCTTTGGTAGATAAATACATGTAGATTCCTCCCCCATCTATGAATTAGTAGAATTCATCATACTACACTAATCTGAAAGCGGATACACCTATTCGCCATTGTTTTCTCGGATAAACTTTATAAAACGGTCATATTCACTATTGTCCAAGAAATTCTTGATCGTCAAAATAGGAACCTGTTTATCACTTGTCAGACCTTTTACCCTCTCTAATAAAATTTCATTAGTAATGATCAAATCGGCGTTCTCTGGAATGTTGTCAACTGAAACATTTTTGACTGTTACCTCCAGCATATTTTTACGGGCTTTGGTACTCAACATGGACGCCCCCATCGCACTAGATCCCATCCCAGCATCGCAAGCGATGATGACATTCTTGATCATCTTGCCTGTTGTCACAGCAGTCTCAGCTACGATTGGTTCTGGCGCTGCCGTTTCGAATGCTTCTGTAGTAGATGCACCAGCACCCTCTAAAGCCAACGCTTCTTCAGCCGCAAGATCCTTTTTCAAACTTAGGCGCAAGAAGAAGGCACCGACAACAAAGGAAACTAAGACTGCTGACGCATACATCGCGATGTTTACGACAAAGTTTCCTCGCGGCGTCATCATCAGTAAAGCTAAGAAGCTGCCGGGAGAAACGGCGCCGACCGTTCCACCACCGAATAATTGACCAATAGCTAAGGCCACCATGTTGCCTGCAATCGGTGCTAAGATCGTGACTGGTTTGATCATGGCATAAGGAAAGGCTACTTCACCGATCCCGCCTAAGAATTGGATGAGCATAGAGGCTGGTGCCGATTTTTTTGCCATCCCTGTACCAAACATTGAAAAAGCGATCAGCAATCCAACCCAAGCGCCGCCATTTGCTTCAACTAAGAATAAGAGCGATTTGCCTGTTTCTAGTACTTGCTGGGTCCCCAATGGAATCATGATCCCATGGTTGACAGCGTTGTTTAAGAAAAGAACTTGTGCCGGCTGAACAAAGATACTGGTCAATGGAATCAAGTTACGCGCCATCAACCAATCGACTCCTCCTGAAATGAAGGATAGAATAACTGCAAAGATCGGCTCGACTGCCACAAATCCAATAAGTGCTATCGCAAACCCAAGAAATCCTAATGAGAAGTTGTCCACCAGCATTTCTAACCCCGGCTTTACTTTTCCCTTAAATAATCCGTCAATCTTCTTCATCAGAATCGCACCGATCGGCCCCATGATCATACCGCCGATCAACATTGTGATATCCGCTCCGACAACTACCCCCATAGTTGCCAACGCGCCGATTGCTCCGCCTCTTTTACCGTAAACGTTGTATCCGCCAGTATATCCAATCAAGACAGGTAATAAATAATTCAAAATCGGCGGAACCAGTTCATTTAAGTGTTCATTCGGCGTCCATCCAGTCGGGATGAAGAACGCTGCCATCAAACCCCAAGCAATAAATACGCCGATATTCGGCATCACCATCGAACTTAAAAATCCACCCATACGCTGAATCTTCGCTCTCCAGCTATTTGCATTTGCAGGTTGCTGAAATTCCATTTTCTTTTCCTCCTTAAGAATATTCGTTTTAGAAAGCGCCTTCTGACACTAATTATAGGGGGCGTTTTTCAGAAAAGCTATCGTTTGAAAGGACACCTTTGTCAGTCTTCCTCTGTCAAAAATACTCTTGTGAGACTTTTCAGCATTCTTTAGACTTTAAGTACTAATAGTTATTGGAGGGAAATGTATGTCTGTAAAAAAACACACACAGAAAATAATTGAGGAATTGTCATTCTTTGTCGATTACGAGAACGATGAGGAGCTAGATCAATTAGTAGAAGCAATCTTGGCTGCCAAAAAGATTTTTCTTTCTGGAGCTGGCCGGTCAGGTGTCGCTATCAAAGGATTCACGAACCGTTTGCTTCATTTAGGCTTAACGGTCAGTCTTGTGGGTGAGATCAGTTGCCCGAGAACAGCTAAGGGGGATTTGTTGATTCTCGGTTCTGGTTCTGGTACCACACCGAGTTTGGTAGCCTTAGCTAAAAAGGCCAAGAAAAACGGGGTGACACTTGCTTTGCTTACGATGGATAAAGAATCTGAAATAGCCAAGCTAGCCGATGTCGTTGTCGGACTTCCCGGCGTATCGCCGAAACTAAAAGAAAATAATCTCACCTCGATTCAACCGATGGGTTCTGCCTTTGAACAAATCAGTTTTCTAACCTACGACGGGATCATCCTAGAATTAATGGAAAGGATGGGAGAAACTGGAGAGAGTATGCTGGAAAGACATACCGATATGGAGTAAAAAAAAATGCGGAATTGCTCTAGGTTAGCTAATTCCGCATCATCATTATTCGAACATATATTTTGCAAATCTAAATCGTTAAAAATCTCACTTCCTTAATTTCCTAGTCAGCAAAAGTCCTTACTCATAGCTGTTTCAAATTTTTATACTAGGCTATATTCAAGCAAAAATAAACTTTTCTTTTGCACCTTTTTTACTTCCTTTAGGCACACTTCTTCCTCAACGACTCAGAGGTAATACAATCCAGCCTTGCAAACGATAACTAAAATCTCTGAGGCTATAACAAATAAACCTTAATAAAAGGATGTAAAAATTACTTCTAGATCTTACCAAATCTCTTCAGTAATGCCCGTTCCCGCTTCGTATAATTGTTTTTGGATGCGGTTTTTGATTTGGGTGGTTTTTCGTCAGGTGTATCAATCATGGTACCGGCAGCCACTAAAGTCCGTTCGTCCTCATCTTTTGAAGATGTAGATTTGGATGTTTTCTTTGCTTTATCAGAAATATCCGGAACAATTCGATCATTTAGATTCGTTCTCTGTGAGATTAGGTTATTATAGGGCAACATGTCAAAATCTTCATCACTTACCTCACCGAGTTCCGCTTCACGCATAATCGCTTCTGCTTCCTTCAGCAAGCTTTTGATCAGCGTAATCAGCTGATCCTTGTTCAGCAAATGAAGGTCGTAGCCCTTCAATAGATCTGACTCTTCATCTGTAACCGCTTTTATTTTTTGGGTTTCAACAACAACTTCTTTTGCTTCTTGCTCTTTCGGTGCTCGCGAACTGTAAAGCGTAGTGGTCCCTTGGCATTCGCAATCCAAGAATTTTGCAAATTGGCGTATATCTCCCTTTTTAAAAATTGTCATTTTTGTCAAAATGCCAAGAATGCGCTTCGTCTCATCAAGAGTCTTGCTTGGATCAACGTCTCTTAATTTCCAGACATGCTTCTTCCCACTTTCATCTTCAAAGTAAGAGATAAGAGTATAGTTATCATATTTTTCAGTAATTTCAGCTGTCCCTTTATTTTTCAAGTAGCTCTCATAGATCCGGATCTTTTTGGTCGCTTTATAATAGTTTGTTTCAGTTTTAAATAAACGTTTAATAACAGTCAGCCATTCAGATTCTTCCACATAATCCTTTAAGAATGGACAAAACTTTTTAAGCGTTTCACTCGGCTCAGCATGGAAAAGCAGCTGTCGAACAAGGTCTTGGCACGGTAGTGAAAAATCGCTAACTACTAATGCATTTCTTAAAATGATCGCGATAATGTATTCAATGACTAGATCTACATTTCCAGTCTCATCCCAGAATTTATACACTTTCTTCTCTAGGTTTTCCTTTTTCTTGACTGTAAAGAGTTGTCTTCTTGTCAGCTGCTTTATTTCCATGTACTTCGCTTCCTTTCCACTTGCCGAATTTACGTTTTTTATTTAGTTCTATTATTAATTAAAATGAAGAAAAGTGGAAATCCAGCTTGTTTTGACGAAGAAACATTATTAGTAAATTTTCATTCTTATTTAAGTCACTTTATTGGAATCTCTAAAACAGAAAACAAGAGTTGCTAAATATTTTTCAAATAAATCAATGTAGAATCAGTAAAAAAAGTTTCAAGTGAATGATAAAATATGAAAAATCGAACTGAAAATTATTAATTTTTGAACACTATTCTTTTTCTTAAATTTTTATATCAAAGCTGAATTCTCATGCATTTTAGGCTTCTCTAAACTATAGAATTACCTGAGGATATTCGCTATTTCTAACCCAAAATAACCGAAAAAAAACCGTCGCGAGTTACACGACGATTCTTCTCATAGTGATCTGTCAATTAAAATATAGAGCAGTGTTGCTAGAACCAGAATAATTCTGATATGGATACTGACTCTAAAAATGAAGGAAACCAATAGCAATCCTAAACAGCAGGCTATGATGAATGATCGTTTTCTCATAAATAAACGCCAATATACCCGCCGCCAATGGCCTTATAATAATCGATTCTTTTCTTTCCGCGATAGGTTTTTGGCGGAACATTTTTGAACCATTGTTTTAATGTTAATGTCCTAGCTCCGATATTTCCTGTTTGAGTGTCAAAGCTCACGAGCTCATTTTCCGCACCAAGTGCCGATACTGGCGTTGTTGCCAATACTGTTAATAAAAAGACTGCTACCATTTTTTTCTTCATAATCGCTCAACCTCCTATTACTTCAAATTATAAAGGCTGAGGAGTGATTTGTTCGAAATTTGTCATAAACGCTCATTATTTTGTCTTAATCGCTGTTTCAAGCTGTTTAATTAGCCGAATAGAAAGTAAACATTTCTCCCCATTTACCATAATGACCTCTCTTTTTTTCTTATCGATCAGCTGTATATTCTTATAATTGATCACATACGATTTATGGATTCGAACAAGTAGTGGCGATAACTCTGGAACATCATTTATTTTCCCATAAAATTCTAACGTGCTATTGGCTAAGTGGAGAATCAGTTTGTGAGGCGTTGGTGCTGTTTCAAAAAATATCACCTGCTGCAGATCAAATACTCGAATTTGATTGCCAATTTTGAGCTGGATGAAATCATCAGCCTTTTGTGCTTCTTTTTGATAATGTCGCTGAGCCTGATTTAACGCCTCTTGAATTCGCTCCCGTACAGCAGTGATCTCAGCTTCTTTTAAAATATAGTCCATAGCCTCGACTTTATATTTGAAAGTTAGCGCCAACAGCTCATCATGAGTGGTGATAAAGACGATTTTACCGTGTAAATCCTTTTCCCTGATTTTTGCACCTAATTGAATCCCATTCATATCACACTGCAAATCAACATCCAAAAAATAAATCCCTCTGCAATCCGGATGTTGCTCTAAATAATCAAGAATATGTTCCGGTGTATCTGTACTAACTTTGATCTCCATGTCCAGCTCTTCGATCAGCAAATACTTTCTAATATAGGATTCAATTTGATTTCGTTGAGCCTCATTGTCTTCACAAATAAAAATTCCTAACACACTTACCCCTCCTCGCCGATTACAATAATCTTCTGGATAAATCGTTGTTCAGATAGGATTGTTTCCAAAAGAATATGGGGCTCCATCGATGTTAACTCGTCAATATTGGAGAGCCCAAGTCCTCTTCCTTCTCCCTTTGTTGAAAACCCTTTTTGTTTCAACACTTGCAATGGCTCAATCTGCTCACGTGCAGTATTTTCTATCACAAAAATCGTATCCCCCTTAATCGAAAAAATCCCGATTGACACTTTCCCCCCTGGCATTGTTTCGACTTCCTCGATCGCGTTATCTAGCAAAATACCTAGAATACGAATCAGCACGACCGAATCAACCGCCGGATTCAACTGAATATCATCATCCGTTTCGATTTGGATGGCGATATTTTTTTCTTGGGCAGCTAGCAGTTTCATGGTTAAAATACTTTTTATCTCCAGTGAATCGATTTTATTCAATTCATCTGCATGAAGGACATCACTTCTCAAATAATTCTTAGTTTTTTTGACACTTGAATTGAAGAAAGTTTTTAACGCTTCGAATTCTTCATTTTCTATATAATATTCGATTGAGGTTAAAAGATTAACGTAATCATGGCGAAACTCCCGAATTCCTTGATATTGATTTTTTAAATCCTCAATATATCGTTGGTGTATAGCATGCTCAAGCTGTCTTTTTTCCGCCTCCAGCTTCAAGTTTTGGTTACGGGAAATCGCTTGAATGATCACCCCGCCAAAAATCGCAAAAACCAGATAAAAAACAGAAACAAAGGCCTTTAAAAAGAAGGTCGATGCATAGAGTGAAATCGTCCAATAGGAAAAATAGACGATCAATGAAATCGTTGATAAATAGGCGAAGAGATTGACTTTTTTCTTTCGTCTAATCAAGGGCAGCAACCACTTTTTATAGGCCATGATGCTAAGAAGCAAAAGACCTAGATGAAGTAACAAAAATAGAAAAAAGATTGGAATGCTCTGCTGCTGGATGACCAAAGAAAGCAAAGGCTTAGATATATTGCTTACTACTATCTCAATCAGGCAGGCGCTGGAAACCACCAGCAATGAAGTGACAACATTCCCTTCCTCTGAATTTTTCACCGATAAAATTAGAAAAAAGATATACATCACGACAGTATCAATATAGGAAAAATAGGCCCCTACGAAAAAACCAAATAATACAATCAGTAAAATCAATAAGTAGTTGATCCGCTTTTTATTTTTAATATCGTCCAGAATAAAATAATTAATTCCAAACGCGATTAAATGCGAAAAAGATAAATATCTAATAATAAATGTCAATAGCATTAATTTGCCCTTCCTTTTCTGTTAGTCCAAGTATACCAAATTAGAAAGAATGGACACACGAAACTTTTAATCCCTTTCTATTTAGAAATCATCATACAAAAGACTATCTATGCTAAATTCAGAACATACAGATTGAAATTGACTTTTCCAAATATACCTTCTACTCTTAAGATAAACGCCAAATTATAAAGCTTGAACGATGCCGATCATTTATTATAAAGGAGCTGCTTTTATGAACTATCAAGAAATCAAATCATTGTTCCCCTCCTCTTCATTGCAGACTACAAACGATCATAGTCCTGATGATATAGCTATTCCCGTAGAAGCTGGATTCATTCGGATATCGAAAAAAGAATTAACTGCCCGTGAAGAAGAACTCTTAACTCTTCTCTTTGGTAAAAATAAAATTGATAAAGAAAAACATTCTTGGTATTCATTTTTATTCGAAAACAAATCAATTGACCAAGAAGGCCATTACCGAGTGATTCAAATAAAACTTAGCACCTCTGATTTCCCGCTAAAAGAACTTTGGATTGAAGAAATCAAACAAATTTTTCCGAATATCGTAGACTTCTTTTTTACAACCGAAACTACCGCCTTTCTCGTTGAAAAAGAATCCGATGACTATTTGAGTACCAATGACCTTGATGGCTTGTTTCTAGCTCTTGATACGGATTTCAATGTTTCGACAAGATTATTTGTCGGTTCCTTTCATTCTAGCCAACATAAATTTGCTGAATTTTTTTCTGAAGAGCAGACAGTCTTTTGGGAAACAACGACAAACTTGAAATGCAAAGATATCTCCAATGTGGCGATGTCCTTCTATTCAAACGAGAACATAAAAGCCAGCGTGCTTTTATCGGAGCTTTATACAATGTGGCTTAAGAAAAGTGAGATGTGTGAGATTATTCCGGCACTTTGGAACAATCTAGGAAATCTCAGCTCGACGGCAAAAGATTTGTATATGCATCGCAACACGCTGCTATATAAAATTGAAAAATTTTATTCTGAAACAGGACTTAATTTGAAAGAAGCGAATGCACTTTTTCTTGGTTACCTTCTTATCTTGAATTTTCATCATTCCTAGGATTTCGGCAAACTATACAAAAATTGGCTTTTTTCTTGTGTACATTCACGTTGAGATAAGAAAGCGCAATCATGTATAGTTTGAGTAACAAATCGAGGAGGGAACAAAAATGGTTGAAATCGCTTTAAATGGTATCCACAAGAAATATGAGAACAATGAGAATTACTCGGTCACGGATTTTAATTTACATATTAAGGATCGCGAGTTTATTGTATTCGTTGGACCTTCAGGATGTGGGAAATCTACTACCTTAAGAATGATCGCTGGATTAGAGGATATTTCTGAAGGTGAATTTCTGATAGACGGCAAACTGATGAACGATGTTGCGCCCAAGGACAGAGATATTGCGATGGTTTTCCAAAACTACGCACTCTATCCGCATATGACAGTCTTTGACAATATGGCTTTCGGGCTTAAGCTGCGAAAATTTGATAAAAACGACATAAAAAATCGGGTTGAAAATGCCGCTGAGATTTTGGGCTTGACTGAGTATCTTCACAGAAAACCTTCTGCTTTATCTGGTGGACAAAGACAGCGTGTTGCTCTAGGACGAGCAATTGTCAGAGATGCTCAAGTCTTTCTGATGGATGAACCTTTATCCAATCTTGATGCCAAGCTGAGAGTCGCCATGCGAGCAGAGATCGCTAAACTTCATCAACGCTTAAATACTACCACCATTTATGTTACTCATGACCAGACTGAAGCCATGACCATGGCGGATCGAATCGTCATCATGAAGGATGGCTTTATCCAACAAATAGGCTCGCCGCAGGAAGTCTACAACACGCCTAAGAATGTCTTTGTGGCTGGCTTTATTGGCTCGCCGGCGATGAACTTCTTCACCGTCCGACTATCAAATGGCTGTATTACCAATGAGCATGGTCTGAACTTAAGAATTCCACAAGGGAAGAACAAAGTCTTAGTCGAAAAAGGCTACGAAGGCAAAGAAATGATTTTTGGTATCCGTCCCGAAGATATTCACACTGAGCAAATTGTCATTGATGCGACACCAGAAGCTACTGTAAGATCAGAGATCGTCGTTTCTGAATTACTTGGTGCAGAAACCATGCTTTACTCAAAAATTGGCGATACCGAATTTGTCTCACGTGTTGATGCCCGCGATTTCCATCAACCAGGTGAGAAAATTGATTTAGCCTTTGATTTAAATAAGAGTCACTTTTTTGATAGTGACACGCAAGAAGCGATCACCCTGCCTTAAAATCAAACAGATTTACACTATTGACCACCCATTTTCACAAGGGTGGTCTTTTTGATTTCTTTACATCTAAAAATTTGAATAGTTGATTTTTCTTATTTATCGTATATAATTTCCTATATAGAAAGGATGAGGCAGATGTCAGAAGCAAAACCCTACGGAACGGTACTCATAAAAGCAGCCAGAATTATGGATTTTTTAGCAGAGGAGCCTGATCAATCCCTTCAGGAAATTACAGCTGCTACAAAGATGACACCTTCAACAACTATTAAAATATTAGACACCTTAGTCCTAATTGGCTATGTAAAAAAAAGTGAGCATAAAACCTATCGGCTAGGTTCAAAATTAATTCGCTACGCCAACCAACGGCTTGAACAAATAGATCTGGCAGAAATCACTCTCCCCTATCTAGAAAAGCTCCAGCAAACGATTGATGAAACCATTCATTTAGGGATTTTAAACGATAATGAAATTCTCTACATAAACAAACTGGATGCAAAACACCAAACGATTCGCATGTCGTCAAAGATTGGGATCACACGTCCGTTATACAGTTCTGCCATGGGTAAAGCTGTCCTGGCAACCTTTTCTCAGGAAGCCTTTGATCAATATCTGGCAGAGCATACCTTAGTTCCTCATACAGAGAACACTATTACCAATCCTTTACGCTTGGCCAAAGAGCTAAAGGAAATCCGGCAGTCAGGGATTGCCTTTGACGATGAAGAGGTCGAATTGGATATCTTTTGTGTCGGTGCTTCCTTAGAAAAAGACGGACAAGCGATTGGTGCTTTTAGCGTCAGTATGCCTAAATACCGACTAAACGATGAGAAAAAACAGTTGATTATCCAAACGATCCTTCAAACCAAAAGAGACTTAGAACAACTGTTAAATAAATAGCAGAAACCTGCTTAGCTGATTGGACACATGCCTGTCCAACCAGCTTTTTTCTGTTTAAGAAGCCTTATCCACCTCTTGCGCAAAAAAAAGAGCAAGAAAAACAATTTTCTTCATTAAACCGTTTGCAATTCCAGCTTTTCCATGTATAATGAAACTATAAATTTCCTTATAATAAAATATGATTTCCAAATAAGAAAAGAGTGGTAATTGTGAAAAAGATTGAAATTCTTCAACGATTAGAAAAGGCCGGCGTTATTGCTGTTGTTCGCGGGAAAACAAAAGAAGAAGCATTACAGGCAAGTCACGCGATTGTAAAAGGCGGAATGCATGGACTCGAGTTAACCTTTACTGTTCCACAGGCAGACGAAGTAATCCGAGAACTATCTGAGGCCTATCAAGATTCACCAGAAGTAGTTGTTGGTGCCGGTACTGTGTTAGATGCCGTGACTGCCCGCTTGGCGATTATGGCTGGCGCTGATTATATTGTCAGCCCTACCTTTGATCAAGAAACAGCGGAAATCTGCAACCTCTATCAAATTCCGTATTTACCCGGTTGTATGACGATTACCGAGATGAAACAGGCCTTGAAGAGCGGTGTGGATATTATTAAGCTCTTCCCAGGAAGTGCATATGGCCCGTCGATTATTCCAGCCTTTAAAGCACCTCTGCCACAGTTGAATATTATGCCAACTGGCGGAGTCAGCCTAGACAATATGGCCGAATGGTTCGCAGCCGGTGTCATTACGGTCGGCGTTGGTGGTAATCTGTTAGCCCCTGCGGCAACTGGCAATTTTGAAAAAGTAACCGAGGTAGCTGCCCAATACATGACGAAGTTCCATGAAATAAAAGGACACTAATCCCACATTCAATCGTTAAATAGAAACTTGAAAATAAACTCATAAAGGAGGCTAATCATGGGAAAGGTTGTTACTTTAGGGGAAATCATGCTGCGTCTTTCGACCACAGCTGGTACACGACTCGCACAGGCTGAAGATTTTTCTGCTCATTATGGCGGCGGTGAAGCCAACGTCGCAATTTCCTTAGCAAACTATGGACATCACGCGGTTTTTGCCAGTAAAGTGCCTACAAACGAACTTGGTCAGGCTGTGAAAAAGCATTTGAATCGTTATGGTGTTGATACTTCTCAGCTTTTGCTGGGAGGCCCTAGACTGGGAACCTATTATCTTGAGGCGGGTGTCGGTGAACGTGGCGCAAGTGTGGTCTATGATCGGGCAGGCTCAAGCTTTGCCGTGATGGAAAAGGCTGAATGGGAACTGGAGGAATTATTCCAGAACACCGATATTTTCCATTTATCTGGCATCACCCCTGCCCTTTCAGCTAGCTGGCGAGAATTGACAGTAACGCTTTTGAAGGCGGCCAAAAAAGCGGGCTGCAAGATCAGTTTTGACGTGAATTACCGCGGCAAATTATGGACGCCGGAAGAAGCGGGAAAATCTATCCGAGCTATTTTACCTTATGTCGATTATTGTTCGGCAGGCAGCTTGGATGCTCAGCATTTTCTAGGTATCCCCGCTTATGCTGGTGCGTCAGATAAAGAAGAAACGATTTATTACTATCAAAAAATGCAGGAAGCCTATCCGAATATTTCTGTTTTTTATTCTACAAAACGGACGGTTCATTCGGCCAGTGTAAATGAACTGACTGGAACATCATGGGCTGATGGCACCTATTATGAATCTCAATGCCATCTAATTGATCCGATTATTGATCGGGTCGGCGGCGGCGACGCGTTTGCCGGTGGGATTCTTCACGGACTTTTAATGAAGGATTCGTATCAAAAGGTGGTTGATTTCGCGACAGCGGCCTCAGCCTTGAAGCATACCGTTCATGGCGACTGCAATCAGTTTAGTCAAGAAGAAGTGGAAGCCTTTTTGGCCCTTGGATCAGGAAAAATTAAACGATAAGATTTAAACGCTACGAAAAATTACTATTATATAAACCCATTTGATTCACAACACAAGGAGGAATTCAGCAATGCAAAACATGGAAACACGCTACACCCATAGCCCAGAGGATATCCGTCACTATTCGACAGAACAATTAAGAGATGAATTTTTGGTGGAAAAAGTTTTTGAGCCGGGAACCATCACCTTAACTTATACCCACAACGATCGTATGATTTTCGGCGGCGTTACCCCTACAAAAGAGCCCTTAGAAATCGTTCTATCTAAAGAACTAGGTGTAGATTATTTTCTAGAACGCCGCGAGTTAGGTGTTATCAATATTGGCGGGCCTGGATTTATTGAAATTGACGGAAAAAAAGAAGAAATGAAAAAGCAAGATGGCTATTACATTGGTAAAGAAACTCGTCAAGTCATCTTCTCTTCACAAGACGCGGACAATCCAGCAAAGTTTTACGTTAGTTCGGTGCCAGCACATCACAAATATCCCAACGTGAAAATCAGTATCGATCAGATCAAACCGATGGAAACTGGCGAACCGTTGACCTTAAATGAACGCAAAATTTATCAATACATTCACCCGAATGTCTGCGAAAGCTGTCAACTGCAAATGGGCTACACTATTTTAGAGCCCGGCAGTTCTTGGAATACGATGCCGTGTCATACCCATGAGCGCCGCATGGAAGCCTATGTTTACTTTGATATGGAACAGGATACGCGCATTTTCCATATGATGGGCAAGCCAGATGAAACCAAGTATTTAGTGATGAAGAATGAACAGGCGGCTATTTCACCAAGCTGGTCGATTCATTCCGGAGTAGGAACAAGTAATTATTCCTTTATCTGGGCGATGTGCGGGGAAAACATTACTTACACTGATATGGATATGGTACCGATGGATCAACTGAAATAGAAAATACAACAAAAAAATAAATTAAGAAGGAGTTTTATCATGACATTTAGTATGAATAATTTTCGATTGGACGGCAAGGTAGCTTTGGTTACAGGCGGCGTGTATGGGATTGGTTTTGAGATCGCTAGTTCATTGGCAGCAGCAGGAGCGACCATTGTTTTTAATAGTATCAATCAGGAATCAGTGGATCAAGGAAATGAGAACTATAAAAAAGCTGGCATCAAGGCTACAGGCTATGTGTGCGATGTAACCGATGAAGAACAGGTCCAAGCGATGGTTGCTAAGATCAAAGAAGACGTTGGTTCGGTTGATATTTTGGTAAATAATGCCGGGATCATCAAACGGATTCCAATGGTTGAGATGGCGGCTGAAGACTTCCGCCAAGTCATTGATGTTGACTTAAATGCCCCATTCATTGTGTCTAAAGCAGTCCTGCCAGACATGATTGAAAAGAAAGCTGGGAAAATCATCAATATCTGTTCCATGATGAGCGAGCTTGGGCGTGAAACCGTTAGTGCTTACGCTGCCGCAAAAGGCGGACTAAAAATGTTAACGAAAAACATTGCCTCTGAATATGGACAATACAACATTCAATGCAACGGCATCGGCCCTGGCTATATTGAAACACCTCAAACAGCTCCACTACGTGAGGAAGGCCATCCATTTAATAACTTCATTTTAGGACGGACACCTGCAAGTCGCTGGGGTACTACCACCGATCTAGCAGGACCAGCAGTCTTTCTAGCTTCAGAAGCTTCTGACTTCGTTAACGGACACGTCCTATACGTTGACGGCGGTATCTTAGCCTATATCGGAAAACAACCTTAAATCCTTCAGCCCCCTAGCTGAAACGACTAAGAGTGAGCCAAACATCTACGGGTGTTTGGCTCACTCTTTTTGTCTTTAAATCAATACTTTTTGGATACGATTTGTAAAATTTTTTCAGGATACCAACGATTAAGTATCTCATCGCTTCAATCAGCTATTTGATCATTTTTTAAATTACTTCTTAACTGCTAACTCTTTAACCGTATCAAGTTCCAATCCAGTAGCTTCCACAACCTGTTCAAGCGGCATTTTCATTTCGATGAGGTTACGCGCAATCAAATATTTCTCACGTTCACGCCCCATCCTCTCACTCTCTAGTCGAACAGAGGAGATGACTGCATCGTTTATTGCTTTGGATTTATCGATTTTCATAATCATCTCTTTTTCCTCCCTTCCAAGTTTGTAAGAGTCTATTTTTTGTTTCGCTTTTTTGATGTAATCTGGGGCGTCAGCGTGGACTATACCGCTTTTGAAAAAGTATTGCCAATGATAAGCAGCGCTTTGTTGTTCGATTGTTTCGTTTTTTAAGCTAAGGAAACAGGCGATCAGCAGCTCTTTGCCAGTGGTTCCGAGAAAGGGAACCGAACTTTCTTCATTTAGTAAACGGAAGCGTTGCAGAGCGGGCTGTTTTTTGTCAAACAAGTGAAAATCGATAATATTGATTCCATATGCGGGACGTAATGCGGAAAAATTGTTTCCTTTAATAAAATCAGCGGTTTCTAAATTTCCGAAGGGACTGCAAAATGCTTCCGCCAGATAAAAAATGGTGCGTTCGCGAAAGTACATATGCGGCTGAATCTGACACTCAATCGTGGTGTGACTGCCATCCTCACCGATCGCTAAGATATCTACTTCGGTGCAGGTGATATCCAGCTCGTCAAAAGATTTTTTATAGCTATCGATGTGATATGTTTCTTTTGGCTTCAGTTGCTTGAATTCAATACCGAGTAAATCTTTGACAAATGCCTTTAGTATATGCAGAGAATCTTCAGAGGTAAAACTTTTCTTGAACAGTAGATCGTTTGTTGGTAAGTATTTTTGCATCGTTCTCACAGCCTTTCAGATAGGACACGTTTCCAAATTGAAAGGCTTTTCTCGCCTACATTATAGCATGGATATTTGTGTGCCACCTATATTCGTTTACTTTAAAATACGCAAACAAGTAGAGAAGATTGCGAGAATATCGAAACCACAAAAAAGATTAAACAACTAAACAAAGGGAGCATACTTCGCAAATAATTGCGTTGCATGCTCCCTTTGCTTATGAAAAATTATACCTACCGCTCAAGCAATGCTACAGCTATATATTCAAGCTTCGTCGGTCTTTTGTATTGTTTACTTTTATTCCTCACTCTTTTTAGTATCCAAGGAACGAATGACCTCTCTAAGCTGCTTGCTTGATGCGGCGAATTTCTTTCTTTCCTCTGGATCGATATTTAGTTCGATGATTTCTCGTACACCGTGTTGATCTACGACTGATGGTACACCGGTAAATAGATCCTTTTCGCCATACTCTCCATTGAGATAAGCAGATACAGGCAGCACCGCTTGCTCATTATTCAAGATGGCTTTCACGATTCTCGCGACACTCATCCCGATGCCGTAAAAAGTCGCTTGTTTTCTGTTTATGATTTCATAGGCGGTGTTTTTTACACTATCAGAAATCGTGGTTAGATCATCTACTGTTAGCCGATTGTTCTTTACGATAAATTCCAACAATGGTTTTCCGCCAACTGTGGTATGGGACCAGGCAGCTACTTCTGAATCACCATGTTCGCCAATGATATAGCCATGAATACTTCTTGGATCAATTTGTAATTTTTCGGCCAGCTCTTTACGAAATCTAGTGGTATCAAGAGTAGTTCCTGTTCCTACGACTCTGCTGTTTGGTAGGCCAGATGCTTGCCAAGCAACGTAGGTCAAAACATCTACTGGATTTGAGGCGATTACTAAAATACCATCAAAGCCTGATGCCATGACTTCTTTCACGACACTGGTAATGATTCCGGCATTGATATCAATCAGCTCCAAGCGTGTTTGACCGGGTTTTTGATTAACACCTGCTGTGATAACGACAATATCAGCATCCTTACAGTCCGTATAATCGCCGGCCCACACCTTAATATTTTCTTGTGCCCAGGACATACCATCTAACAGGTCAAGCGCTTCTCCTTCTGCCTTTTCTTGATTGACATCGATTAAGACCAACTCATTGATAATTCCTTGATTGATCATAGAGTAAGCAATACTTGTCCCGACAAAACCTGTTCCCACTACAGCAACTTTTCTACTTGTACGTTTCATATGAATTCACTCCATTTTTTATTTTTCTAGTATTTATCACTGATTGCACGCTTCAGTGGACCGTCTGCATTACACGCTTCGATATTTTGAAATAGTGAATTCCGTATTTCCAATGATTGGATCGCTCATTTCTTCTATCGAATTACCCATTTGATAAATTTCTTTCTTACAGACAAGCTGCGAGGTGGTTTGACTCAACACTAAAACAGAGTTCGCGTAAATTTTCTTAATTTCTCCAGAAATCATTTCCCCATGGACATTCTTCGCAGTGATCGTATCCCCTATGCCAACCATTCTTGTCATCCCTTCTAATTGCTTAAACATTTCTTTTTTCGTAGCTTTATTAGATAGCCCTCAATACCAAAGATCGTTTCTAATATCTCATTTACCTGTTTAAATAATAGATTTTTATCCTCAAATTGTTTCGGACTTTCAATGCGGCTCCGTTCTTTTGTATAGCAAATTTCATGATTGGTCTCATCCATCGATACTACCTGTGAATTCTTTACAAGATGTACTCGCTCTTCACCTATCCCAATTATTTCCACCCATTCTCGCCAGCCTTTTTTTAAAGCGATCGTCCGAACCAATGACGGCAAATCCAACACGTCCAAAGCCGCATTTCTTCCATCTTCGAAATGAATCGTGTAGGTGATGCATTTCACAAACCCGCAGGCATTACATCCGCCTTCAGTTATTCGCTCTTTGCTTGTAATTATCGCTTTTTCATTGATCACATCTCCAATGAATAATCTTTGTTTACTTGAAATTTGATAAGGATTCCTGCCAAGTTGGAATCTCAAAGCCTAATGCCCTCGCTTTACTTAGATCCATGATTGACGTTCGCGGACGTGCTGCTTTTTGCGGATAATCTTTTGATGCTACTGGGAAGACCTCTACATCCGTATCTTTTAGAATTTCCTTGGCAAACTCATACCAAGAACAGCTATTTTCATTCGATAGCTGATAAATACCAAAGGGCGCTTCCTGTTCAATCAAGAAATACATGAATTCGGCCAATGTACGTGTCCAAGTAGGCCGTCCAAACTGATCCGCCACCACGGCTAGGCGCGTCTGTGTCTCCGCCAAATTTCGCATCGTGGATACAAAATTGTCTCCAAACCTCCCAAATACCCATGAGGTACGGACGATGTAATACTCAGTCAATATTTCCTCGACGATTTTTTCGCCTAGATGCTTTGTACGTCCATATTCATTGATAGGGTTGGGCAGCTCTTCTACTTGATACGATCCAGCGTCCTTCATCCCATCAAAAACGTAATCCGTGCTGATGTAGACCAAAATTGAACGGGCAGCCTTGGCTGCTTCTGCTACATTACGTGTTCCTTCGACATTGATTTTTTCGTTTAATTCTTTGTCGACATCTTCTGCTCTATCAACAGCGGTGAAGGCTGCGCAATGATAAATGATCGCAGGCTTCAGTTGGGTGATGAACTGGTAGGTCCTTAGTCTATCGGTAACATCCAGCTGATCAGAACTAGCCGCCACGTATTCGATAGCTTTTTCATCTAATAGATAACGCAGCTCCGTTCCTAATTGACCTTGACCACCTGTAATTAGAATCATTGAGTTTCCCTCCTTTTTTCGTAACAGTTGTTTCCCCTTATTGAATTGCACTGCTGATTTCCAAATGATCATGAGAAAAATTCGGTTATTTATTTTATCTCTTGCAGTAATGAAAGCCCCAGCGATGCACTCTGCTTAAAATTCCCGATTTAACTTTAGGACCTTTGTTTGATCATATAGATGAATCACATACTTCACTAAGACATAGCAAACAACGAGAATTGCTAAAAGCGTTTCTAAAATACTTAACGCTTTAGTAACTGTCAGTAAAATCGGAAGCTCTTCAAAAACTTTGGAGGCCTTGAAGATCGCCGTTGCTGAGATAACTAGTGGAAACGTGAATGCTGCATAGCTAGGGTAGAAGCCGACCTTTAGCATTTTTTTCATATTAAAAACGATGCAAAGATAAATCAATTGCGATAAGATCAGCAGCCCGATAACAAATGGAAAAGAGACTTGATTGCAAACAGATAGATAACCAGCTAAACAAAGTGAGCCTGGCGCTGTCAGAATTGTAATCAAAGGAATCGCTGAATCCTCAAACATTTTCTTATGAAGGATTCGTTTGACGATGATTGGCAGCAAAATCAAATACAAAGCTAAAGCGATCCAAACAGCGACCTGCCCTAATTCCTTGATAAACACGGTAGAGGTATTCGGAATGACGCCTATTCCAACAAAAGTAATAAACCAGCTGGGATAAACATACTCAAGTGTGACCTCCACAGGCAGGATATGCACGGCAATGAAATAGCCCATCAACGCCAGATGCAATATGATTGCCGTTACCCATAGCGCGTTATTCATGATTTGATTAGGAAACAATCTGTCTAAAAATACGGAAACGACCATTAATGCCATCGTAAATGTCGGAGCTACAGAGGCAATGATCGGATTTCTCAATGCAGCCATCGTATCTTTAAATGTAAAAATGATTTTTAAAAGAAATACAAGGATCATCAAAAGACCTGTATAGCAAAAAATATTGCCAATCCTTTCAAAGCCTTCAGAAAATAATAGATTGCCCAACGATACCGTTCCTAAAATCAGACCGCAAATAGGTATTGGTATAGCCTTCAGAAAATTCTTTAGTTTGTTATTCATAGGTATATCCTTTCTAAACGATCAAATTATTTGATAGCACTTGATCTATTTTTTTTACACCCCTATAATAAGCACCAGCAAACTATTTGTAAAATAATGATTTTACATATCCGTTATAAATTTTATTAATAGAAAAGAGGTCGTACCGTTGTTAGAATTATTACGAACATTCATTATTGTGTATGAAACGAGAAACTTCAGTACCGCAGCCAAACTCATGTTTAAGACACAACCAACCATCTCCGTGCAGATCCAAAGATTAGAAACAGAATTAGGCTTCAAGCTGTTCGATCGAAAAGGAAAGCAGCTGATCCTGCCTACGAAACAAGCCGAATTCTTGTATCCTAGGGTAGTCGAAGCGTTACACTCCCTATCTAACGTATTTGCCCAAGCAAAAAATTCTAAAAATTTTAAAACCGACTGCATCCTTGGCTGCTCCAACACCACCGCCGTGCACCTATTACCCAAAATTATGGAGCAGCTGATCGTTGAATTTCCATTAATAGCTTTTGAAATCAAGATTATGAACTCGCAAGAAGTTATTGATGCCGTCGAAGGAAACAAAGCCCATATCGGCTTGATTGAAAAATCCATTGTTTCCCCATTGATCCAAAAGGAGTTCGTTTATAAGGATGAACTCGTTTTAGCAGGCAATATTGATTCAGATTATTGGATTCTTAGAGAGCATGATTCTGGGATGTATCTTATTAATGAGACCTATTTGTACTCTAATCATCTAAACCCGCAAATCATCAAAGCAAATAACAGTGAGGTAATATTGTCTCTATTAGAAAACAATATAGGCAAATCAATTATCTCCAAATTAGCACTAACAGATTCCTTGAAGTGGCAGGAACTAGACGATGAATACAGATACCGAGACCTCTTTATCATTCAAAATATCCAAAGTCCAATCCCTGAAACAGCGGCCGTTTATGATCGGATCAAAACATTACTGACCAAACTATACAATCAGTCAATTGAATAAGAACGCATTCAACTAAAAAACTCTGCGAAAATCATGACCTGATTCATTCGCAGAGTTTTTTTGGTGGACGATATTTGAAATCCCTATTAGACCAGCTGACTTAATATACCGATTTACAACTTTTCTTAAGGGGAAACTCAGCTACAGCTATAATTGTAACCGTTTTACAAAAGCTTTTTATTATACTACATTTTTGTTCCACTTGTAAAATCGCAAATTGACCATTTCACCCCCAATTTGACCGCTTTTTCATCAAAAACAGCACTTTTAACCCAAAAACAGGTCAAATTGACCCCCTTTTGGTCAATTTGCGATTCGCACTTTTTTTTGAAATCGTTTATCTTTTAGTCACCGGCCGGAACCAAAAAAATTTAGGAGGAAACAAGGATGATTCAAACTATTGGAAACAAGCTTCAAGTAGAAATCGATGCAGGTGGAGAAAAAAACAAGAAAATAACCTTTACGAATGTGATGGATGACCCCAGCGAAGAAAAAGTGTTGGAATTGGGAGAAATTATGAAAGCACTATCCGTTGAAGGCAGTCAGCTAGATGGCGTGATCCTGACAAGTCAATCGCGCTATACCAAATAAATCATAGAAAGGAACATGAAAGATGTTAAAAATCGTCGCAACCTTTAAAAACAGCTTAGGAAAAAACCATACCTGGAGCTTCAATGATCCTGATACTCAAAAGACCGACACAGAGATCAAAGGATTATTACAACGAATGACAGAGGTAAAGCTCTGTCAAAAAGATGGTGCTGAACTATTCAACACCATTGAAAGTGCCAAGTACGTCGAAACGATTGAAACAATTATTTTTTAAACCAATACGTTGAGGAGCCGCGGCGCTACTGCCGCCTCCTCTACTACTAATGAAAGGATGAGAATCAATGAACGTTATACAAACACTGTCGTTTCGGCAGTTATTCAACTTAAAAGCCAAAACACTCGAACAACGAATCACTAATTTTTACCATGAAACGCAAAACAGTAGTGTCACCATCAAATACATTTTAGCCTTGAAAGTACGCTGCCAATTGGGAGCGGCGGAGTTTGATCACTTTCTAAAGGATCTTGTCCGTGAAGTATTTATGCACACTAAAGCGACTCGCACCATGAAACGTCTTTTTTATTATTTCGAAGACTACTTTATGGCACCGGAATGGCGGACTTTGAAATTAAGAGTCTTTCCAGTAAAGAAATTTGGTGAGAAGGTTGTCTCTATTGCTCGCTCCCTTATGTCATTTGTCCGACCTGAAGAAACTAGCGAAACTTGATAAAACCAACCTACGCAGATTAAACACTAAAAGAAAGGAAAAGAACAATGACCAAGGATTTAATTGCCACCTTTGGAAAAAGCGATGGCGGCACCCACAATTGGAAATACAAGGGCCTTGATCCTAACTTATCGGCCCCGCAGATCAAAGAAGCTTGCGAACTATTATCGAACTTAGATATTTGTACACAAAATGGCGTAAAACTATTTGATTCTGTAGTCACTGCCAAGGTCTTGACCTATAAAGAAACCCTGATATTTGATCCAGAACATGAGACGAGAGGTGTTCGTTATGATGGCGAGCCCGTTGAGGAAGCAACCTGTGAGGAAGTACGTTGCTTTGAAGTTAAGGAAAAACCGGAAGAAAAAGTCGCTTTGCCGACTCCGAAAGCTTCCCTACTAACAGAAACACCACATGGTCGCTATTTTAAACAATTAACGACTATCGCTCCAGCGGAAAAAACAGAAACAGCGATCAAAGTAGAAAAAGAGTCGCTTCCACAATCAAGCAATAACCAGCTTAACGAACAGCAGCCAGTCGCTATGCCTTTAATGGCAGCCGAGTCATCAAGTCAAGACACAAAAGAACAAAACAGACTACTTCTATGGCTTCATCGGATCAGAAGGAAGAAAAAAGATGGACCGCCTGAGACACCGCGGGAATAACTCTTTTCCCAATTAAATTCCGTTCATTGACAATCAAATACTGCGTAGGGATCAACAGCTATTAACCCCTGCGAGTTTCTTTTCGCAGGGGCTATCAATTACTTTAGAAAGCGAGGAATCTATATGATACAAATTCCCTTAATCAATTATTCATTCGGCGGAAGTCTGCCGATCATGGGCGTTTTTTTGGCCATGGTGGGCCTGGACCTCACCACCGGATACGTCAAAGCATTGAAAAGCCATACCTGGGTGTCTTCGATTAACCTGTATGGCCTGTTTACAAAATTCATTATCTTTTCCACAATCATTTGCGCCGCTGCCTTAGACAAAATCGCGCCAACTGTAGGAATCACTTTGCCAATTAACGTGGCCTTAATCTGGACAGCTTTGTTAATCGTTTACGAGATCGGTTCGATTTTAGAAAATGCCCATGAATTCGGTTTGAAAATCACTTGGCTGCAGAAATGGCTGAGAGTGTTTGAGCGCAATGTTGGGAAAACTCCTGATAAAGATGATCAGGAAAATAATACTCGGTAGATGGCAGTTTTGCGTATCTCATTGGCCTTTTATTGTGGCTCAATAAACTCTGAAGCGCAACGAAAACAAGGCATTTTTCGTATTTAGGAAAAATGCCTTGTTAAATCCGGGGTAGCTTCGTATTTATAAATGAGAGAAATTATATATATGCACTTTCTTAGTAACAACAGATCATCGCTTGAGGCTGGGTTCTTCGTAAATATGGTTCAGCCAAAATTCTTCTACTTTTTGATTAAAATCTTTAGTAGGATACTTTCCTCTCAAATCAAATGTATGAGGCAAGTCACCAGAAAACTTTATTTGATAATTGTATACAATACTAGATTTCTTCGATTCTTGTTTAAACAATCCGTCATCTGAAATTTCTGACCAAATTCTGGTTTTTAACAACCGTCCTTCTTGGTAAGTAACTCCCCTTTGATCCAGACGATAAAGTATGCCGCCATGTTTCAATACAAAAATAGAATCCTTGATACCCAAATAGATTAGTAAAGAAGCAAAATAAATAAGAAAACCAAAAAAGAAAACGACGCCTGTCAATAAAGCTATTCCAAGCAAGGTTAAGCTAAGCAATATATTTAGCGCATTAGGATTATTAAAATAAGGGAATAAAAACCAAAAAGAAATTCCGAGTACTAACAGTAGGATCATCGTGCCTGCACAAATTAGCATGGCAGCATCTCGCCAGGTGATTTTTAATTCAAAAATTTTATCCATTTTTAGCTACTCCTACTATTGTTACTTCTTCCTTTGACTGATTTCGAACAATAATAATGCTAACGAAGAGCGCTCTAATAGTCAAGATAGGAAAAATAGGTGAGTGTAATAAGTAACCATCAATCAGAAATGTCAGTGAGATGGTTTCAAAGATAAATTGACTGTCATACTTCGGATATTTTCTTAATTATTCTGTACTATTCATTTGTATCTACTCTAAAAATTAAGATTGAGCAGATTCCTCACTTATTTGATTGATCCAATCAAGAATATTCCTAGTGTAATTACTGCTGCTCCAGCACTGATCATGCATAATTCCTTCTTAGTCCTTCGTACCTTCAAAATAAAGATGCCCGCATAAATAGAAATCAATACCGCCATCTGGGAAAAGGTAAAACTTTTTGCTACTCCAATGATTGGCATGGCAAAAAATAAACTTAAATTAGCGATACTCCAAGCAATCCCAGTTCCCAAATTCTTTACAACCTGTGACCAAGCGAATTCTTCTCGTTTAATAATCGTTAAGCATAGTGAAGAGAACCACATCCCAATCGACTGTGGAAATAATACCACTGCTCCGCTAACTAGAAGAGCTTGCGGCAAAGTCACATAAATTGTTAATGCGGCTGAGGATAGTAATAAAAGAGTGATAGCTTTGCTTTTTATCGTATTCGACTGTTTTTTTCCCTGTTCTTCTATATAAGAGGTTAAACGAATTCCTAAAATAATTAACAAAATACCAGCTATTCCAATCATTATCATAGTAAGATTGGTCCATTCTTTAAAAAAAACTGCCGCGATAAAGGTTATCCCAATTAATTGAGTTCCATTTGAGATAGGCATCGCTTCAGACACTGGCAGTAATTGAAAGGAATTGAATTGCAAATATTGTCCGACAGACCAGAAACAGCCTGAGAGAAATGCTGCTGCAAAACTAAGCCAATCATACGTAGGCTGAACAATCACGGTAAAGATAATTCCCAGTAAGAGTGCCGTCGTAGAAGTTCCCAGCAGCTGATTGATTGGCTTCGCTTTCGTTAAATTCGCAATAATCGGCATAAGTCCCCACCCAAGAGCGGGTAATAAATATAAAGTAGCCATTAATTTCTCCTAAACACAAAATAATTTGCTCAAGAAAAAGACTGAGCATAAACCCCAGCCTTCCTTCTTGGTTTAAAATTTAAATAGTTCATCCTGTAATGTCACGATCTGATTTTCGATTAGCAGATGTCCCTTAGTCATCTCCGGAAAGATCACGATGATCGTGTTATCTTTTCCACTTTTTTCTAATTGGTGTAGATCCATTGAAGCCAATAGAGTACCAGCTTTTACCTTTTTTCCCTTTGTTACTTTGACTGAAAAAGGCAACCCCTTTAGTTCCACCGTGTCCAATCCCATATGGATCAAAAGTTTTTCACCAGACTTACATTCAAGTGTAATAGCGTGCAGCGTCGGGAAAATGCTCTCAACAATTCCTTCAATCGGAGCATAGACATTGCCATCATGTTGAGTGATTGCAAAGCCCTCCCCCATCATTTTTGAAGAGAAAACCTCATCTTGAACTGCTTCTAAAGGAAGAACTCGTCCATTTGCTACAGATTTCAGAATATTTTTCGTTTTAAAAAAGAGCATCCTCTCATCACCTCTATACTAATTTTGGCCAGTATTCTTTATTGGCTTCAATCATTTCATCTAAAATTTTCTTTGCTACGCGAGCATTCGGTACCGTTTGATTCAACGTAAATGCTTGCAATGCTTTTTGATAAGAACCTTCAAAATAAGCATCAACTAATAATTTTTCTGCTGCTACCTGTGCTTCCATCAGCCCTTTATGGAAATCACAGATCGGTTCTCTTAAGGAAATCGGTTCTACACCTGTTGCTCCTACATACGCAGGTACTTCAACCACTGCATCTGGACGAAGATTCGGAATCGCTCCTTGGTTCGGCACGATCAGCATGAAGCGGCGACGTTCGTCATTCAGTAAAGAGGTTGCCATGTCTACTATGTACTGACCGTGCTCCCCAAAGTTAAAGTTCAGGACATCTTCCGTTACGCCCTCCCGAATCTTTTCCGCCATCTCCTTCGTGTTCTTTTCCCGACCTTCCATCACCATATTGGCGCGTGTGTAATTTTTATCCGCATGTTCCACGACCATATCTGGATATAGATAATACTCTAAATAATTATTCGGAATATTTTGCGGGAAATTTTTTGTGATAACAGACATCATGCTGAAAGCCTCCTGCCATGTTTTATCTCCAGCATTAAAATCCGCTACTTCCATTTCCTGAGTCGTTAATTTTTCAATGATTTCCGGCATCACATCACGCTTCAGATCTTTATCATAAATCGAGGTATACCAGCCGAAATGATTCAGTCCATAATAAGTTGGAATCCAATTTTTTCGATCATAGCCATAATTGACAGCTATCGTTTCTTCGATTGAAATCGTCATATCGCAGGCATTGATCATTTTCGCTTTTGGATACTGTCTACGAACAGCTTCTGAAACAATTGATTCCGGATTTGTATAATTTAAAATCCATGCTTCAGGCGCATACTTTTGAACATAGCCAACTATTTCTAATAGGCCATTCATTGATCGCATGCCATAAGCAAATCCGCCTAGGCCACAGGTTTCTTGTCCGACTAAGCCATGACTTAAAGGAATTTTTTCATCCTTTTCACGCATCTTCATACCACCAACACGAATCTGAGAAAAAATGAAATCACAGCCGCTAAACGCTGTTTCGGGATCTTCGGTTGATGAAATGACCACATCCTTAAATCCTTCTTTCTTTAACATGTATTGAATAATCAAATACATATCGGCATTTCTCTGAGCATCAATATCGTATAAGCGAATCTCTGAAAGTGGTAAACGATCCGCATTATTCAGCACCGCTTGAATGATTCCTGGTGTATAAGTACTGCCTCCGCCGGCAATCGTAATAATTTGTTTCTTTGTCATTATTCTCTTCCTTCCTATTGTTCCAATAATTTATTGAATTCCGCCATTACATAAGTGACCTCTAACCCAATAATGATTTGATAATTTTTTTCTGTTGGTTTGATCACACCGCTGACACCTAACTGTTTGATTCGTTGTTCATCAACAATCGTTGGGTTTTCAACCTCAACTCTCAAACGGGTATTACAACTGAAGGCATCTGAAACATTCTCTTTTCCGCCAAAGGCCTGCAGCATTTTCTTTGCCATATATTCATAATTCTTACTGGCCAATCCAAGTTCTTTTTCGTCTTCTACCGCTTCAATTCCGTATTCTGTAGCTACTTCTCTGCCTAGCGTTTGAATACTGCGTTTCTTGATAAGGTAGTAGAAAGTAAAATAGTACAAGGCAAAAAATACGATTCCGACTGGGATGATAAGAATGGCATTGGTCGCAATTCTAAAATTAATTAAATAATCTACGATACAAGCGCCAAATGTAAAGCCAATCCGAATATTCAACAAGTAACACACGATTCCGGCAAGCCCGGCAAATAGCGCATGTACGACATAAAGCATAGGAGAAAGGAACATAAAGCTGAATTCGACTGGTTCAGTGATGTTGGAAATAAATGACGTTGCCGCACCACTACCCATGATCCCTTTAACCATTTCTTTGTTTTCTTTGAAAGCCGCACGATAGATAGCAAAACAAATTGCAGGGACGCCAAACATCATGATAACGAAGAAGCCTGATAAGAATAATCCTGCTTGTGGATCACCGTTGATAAAGCGTGTCATCTCACCACGGAATACTTCGCCACTTGGCGAGGTGTAGCTCCCAAGGTCATAGTAAACATAGGTGTTCAGTACATGATGGAGTCCAAAAGGAATCAGCAGCCGATTAAGAAACATAAAAATTCCCACTCCTAAAGCTCCCATATTAACTAACAAGCGTGCGAAGTTGTCGATTCCGGCCTGTGCGAAGGGCCATAAGAAGCCGAATACGACTGAGGTGACTGTCTGTAATATCATCACCATCGTCAACGGAAACTTCTCACCTGCAAAGTAAGAGAACACCATCGGTAATTTTTGTTCTTTGAAACGATTGTACGTCCAAGCTGCGATAAGCCCCGAGAGTATCCCGCCGAAGATTCCCATGTTGACAGCTGGATTCATAATTTCTAAGCCCTTTTTCAATGTTGCGATCGCTAGAAATCCTGTTAGTGCAGGAATCCCTTTATCCTTGGTCTTAGCAAAACCAATCGTTACTCCGATGGCAAACAAGATATCCAAATTCCCAAATACCGCATTTCCCGCAGCCCCAATAACAGGGATATTCAACATATCATCTGCTGAAAGACGCATAATCAATCCGGCCAATGGCATCGCTGCCACTGGAAGCAGCATCGCTCTCCCTAATTTTTGTACGTTTGCTTTTAAACTCGACATTTTAAACTCCTCCTCATTTTAAATATCTTTGTAAGTTACTAACTCAATCAAACAATCCCTTTTAACCTGCAATGCAAACTCTGAATGGATCAGAAATTCCACCTGATTAACCCTTGGATAAACAAAACTTGAGCCCTCTAATAATTGCTGATCAAGATATGCTGTGTGACACATAATTTCGATGGTTTTATTTTCGCGTAAAAGCGTCAGCAGCTGTTCTAAATAGTCTTCAATCGAACAATCAATTTGCCTTTTTTCTTTAATTGTTTCGCCAACATCATCAAAATACGGTTCAAAATAATCGACGTGCTGAACCTCTGCTTTTCTCTCGAAATTCCCGCGAACTGGCAGATCATATTTTTTAGCCAATGCAATGACAACTTCCTGATTATTCCTAAAGGTGTGCGTATGATGGTGACTATCTAAGTGGGTTGGGATAATTCCGGCTCGATAAACCTTTTGAATTTGAGCATTCCACTCTTGATATAGCTGATCGTTGTCTATTTCAAAAGGCTTTGTATAAAAAGATAATTGCTTAAATTGATCGCCCTCCACCAAACTATCGACATTTTCCAATAAAGGTTTCCCACAGGTTAGTGTCAGATGAACACCCACACCTAAATCTGGTAATTCTTTTTTCAGCTTCACCGCATGTTCAAATCCCGGCATATTTGCCATCAAAGTTGTTGAAGTTAATATTCCTCGTTGATAAGCATCAACTATGCCGTAATTCACACCATGGCTGTAGCCAAAATCATCTGAGTTAAAGATTACTTTTCCCATTCTTTCCATCCTTTCTTTTTTATACTAAAAATAGACGCAACCTAATGATCGCCAAAACGAATACTCGCTCTGCATCAAAAGGTTGCGCCTACCGAATAGTTACGCCCTTGATTATTGAATTCTTGCTAAATGAATGGCCAGATAAACGACTTCGTTTTCCTGCACATCCAACTGAAATTTCTCTTCGATCATTTTTTTGATCGCTGTTGCGGTTTGATATGGTTCACTTTCTTTAAAGGTACTGGTGAAAAATCCAATATTTTCAGTTGGTGACTCTTCTTGATAAATCAGACGTTTCACTAAAAATTTGATATGAATCATCATACGATGGTAGGTCAATGAATTTTTGTCAAAATGATAGCCATAAGATTTCTCCAAATCCTCAAGAATTGTCTTTGTCATTTCTAATATCTTTAAGCTGTTTAAACTATTTCTTTCGCCTAATTCCGCATTGATAATATGCATGGTAATAAAACCAATTTCATTTGCTCCCAACTCTGTGTTATAGCGTTGATTGATTAACGCCACGACTTCATTCGCCGTTTCATACTCTTCCGGATAGAGCAATTTCATTTCTGGCAGCATGATCGCTGTCACCTGACTGTCTTCTTTCTTACGTTGAATCGCAAAATAAATGTGATCCGTCAAGGCAATGTAAATGTTTGAATCTAACGGTGTAGAGATTCTTTTCGAGATAAATTGAATGATCTCCTCGGAAAAATTAATAAATTCGATCGGAATTTGAGCCGCCATCTCACTAAACATCTTGGTTTTCTCTTTGGAATCCAAAGTAAAAAACTTATCCGCCAGTGCTGGATCAAACACCTGATCAACGAAAGCAGAAAATCCAATTCCCTTACCCATAGCGATTTTTTCGATTCCCTCATCATCAATTAAAATCACATTATGACTGATCTTTTTAACAACCTTCATTAGTTGCACCGATCCTCTCTAAAAACATTCAAATTTTATTTGAAAAACAAAAAAACGACCCAAGGAAAGTGTCTTTCCTAGGTCGTGCCTAATTTAATAGTTGCACCCTATCTGTTTACACGCTCAATATAGCAAATAAAAAAAGCGCTGTCAACGCTTTTTTTATTTATTTGTTTTCTAATTTTAAATTCTACCAATAGCAAAGTGAATGATTATTGATAGATATTTCAACACTTTTTCTTTAGAACTAACAGTTTTTTAGATAGTTTGAAAAATCCTTTTAAGATCATGCAAAACACTTCCCAAAAAACATGGGAAGTGTTTTGCATTCTTTCGCTACTTTTTTATATTTCTATAGCTAACTCTGCTTCATAGGGTATAGAAGGTTGAGCACCATATCGTTGAACTGTCAAAGAGGCCGCTTTGCTTCCATAAGTGATTGCTTCTTCGATATTTTGTAAATCATGAGATAATTTTGATGCAAACGCACCGATGAATGTATCTCCTGCAGCAGTTGTATCCACTGCATGAACTTCAAAAGCAGGTACCAATCCTGATTTACCTTCTGCGATAGAGTAGAATGCTCCTTTATTTCCTAATGTGACTATGAGAACCTTAACTCCCAATTCGTGAATTTTATTTGCTGCACTAACTAAATCACTTTCACTAGTAATTTTAACACCAATAATTGTCTCTAATTCTATTTCATTTGGTATTAAAATATCTGTCGCGCGAATAATTTTTTCAGGTAACATTTCAGGTGCAGGAGCAGGGTTTAAAATTGTGGAAGCAGAGCCTTTTCGAGCAATTTCAAAACTTCTTTCAATACTCTCAAGATTGGTCTCTAATTGAGCAATTACATAGTCACTCGAAAAAATCATTTCTTGATTCATTAAAACATGTTCATTAGAAATTTCTTGGTTGGCCCCTCCGTAGATTACAATACTGTTCTCCCCGCTATCATCAACAGTAACATAGGCACTTCCTGTTCTTACGCTATCCAAATGAGCAATTCCTGATGTATTGATTCCATCTTGTTCAAGCAAATCTACAAGAGTTTTTCCACCATCATCATTTCCTACAGCTCCTATAAAATTCACATGAGCACCACTTCTAGCAGCAGCAATTGCTTGATTTGCGCCTTTTCCCCCACCATTCGTAAATACTTCTTTTGAATGAATTGTTTCACCTGGTTTTGGAAAATGCTCTGTACGAATCGTTGTATCTAAATTAACACTTCCTACTACTGTAATCTTATTCATCTCTGCACTTCTCTCCAATTGTCTTCACTTACATGTATTCGATACTAAATTATCTTATGAAAAATACTTGATCGTATCCATCGTCAATTTTCTGAATTTTTCTAAATCAAGATTAAAAGCAACCTGAACATTTTTTTCTTTCTTATAGACATCATCATAATCAACTACGGTACTGCCTAATGCTAATGTATCACTGGTCTCTACCTGTACATTCATTGGATATACAGTAAACATATCCGGATCAATAACATAAGCGACAGCACATGGATCATGCATATGGATACCCTCGGTGTGCGTTTCATCAGCCCAGAATGGTCGTGTAGTTGTTAAATTGAAAAAATCTAATAGATCAGCCATTGTTGTGGCTACTTGATTCCCAATATTACGAATTTCTTTGATATCGTCTTCAAATAATTGAGCTTTTAATGTCACATCTAAACCAAACATAGCAACTGGAACTCCTGATTTAACTACGATATCTGCCGCTTCAGGGTCCACATAGATGTTAAATTCTGCATGTGGCGTCATATTTCCGCCAAAACAAGCGCCTCCCATAAAGGAAATTAGTTCGATTTTTTCTTTTAGTTCAGGATGCGATAACAAGAAAATCGCAATGTTTGTTAATGGACCAGTAGCGATCAGAGTGATCTTTTCTTCTGATTCTCTTAAAATTTTTGCTATTAGATCGTTCGCTGAAATATCCAAATCAGCAATTGTGGATTCTGGTAGTTCAGCACCATCTATACCAGATTCACCATGAACATCATCTGCAATTATCAATTCACGACGCAACGGCTTTTTCGCACCTCTAGCAACAGGTATCCCTTCACTTTTTGCCAGTGTTAATAATCTCTTCGCATTAATGTATGTTTTTTCTGGAAGTTGATTCCCAGCTGATGTAGTAACTGCTAATAAATCAATCTTCTCTGAAGCAATAGCCATCAATAACGCTAATGCGTCATCATGACCTGGATCACAATCTAAAATCACTTTTTTTGCCATTTTGAATCCTCCAATGCTTTATTATTCCTATTTATTTTGTTGAATTTTTTCACCGTGAGTGTAAATCATTTTTTTAGTGACAATGAATATCACAAGCGCTGCTAGAACTATTACACCGCCAATTAAGAAAATATTTGCATATGTTGAAGCCGCTCCTGCTGCTGAACCGACAACACTACTACCAGACATAACACCAGAAGACATCATCCCTCCAAATACGGCAACACCAACTGACCCAGTGATAGCTTGTACCAAGTCATTGACACCTAATACACGCCCAGATTCCTCAGGAGCAACTGTCAAGGTTGCTGTATCAACAATTGGTGAGTAAAAGAATGAGGTTCCAAAATAATAAATACATGGTGCAAATGCTAACGCCCAAACTTTACCGTGAGGAATAGCAAAAGCAATAGCTAACAAACCTAGACCCATAAAAGATAGTGCCATGATAATAGCAGCTGAACGACCAATTTTTTTAACAACCGGCCCACAAACGAATCCTAAAACCGCTGCCAATAAAATTGAACCAACCAACAACAGTGATACTTCTGCTGAATCAATCCCAAAAACATTTAGTCCGATGGCATTAACACCCGCATTTAATGTGTAGCTAAAGAAGTATCCAATGAATATAACTGACATTGTTGCTATCAATGCAGGATTTTTCAAAAATTCTGGTGTGATAAAAGGATTTTTTGCTTTATTAATATAAACAATAAATAGTACTAACGTTACAACAGATGAGATAGCCCAAAACGCATTCATATCAGTGAAAAACATCGTCATCGCACCAGCGAATGCACCAATCAAGATGAAGCCAATCCAATCAATATTTGCTCCTTCTGCACGTTCATCAGGTAAATTTTTTGCCAACGAAGGAATAAATAGAACAGAAATAATCGGAACAGCGAATAGCCAACGCCAATCAATTTTTGTAATGTAGCCAGCGGCAACAACTCCTAAAGCTGCTGAAAAACGAAAGACAGCCACAAAAATACCATAATAGATTACGCGATTTTCTTTTGCAATATACTTTGAAACTAGAACTAAAAAGACAGAACCGGCCACTTGTCCACCAGCAGATTGTAAAACTCGAGCAATAACGACTGCCCAAATACTACTAGGTCCAAACCCAAAGCCAATGATGGAACCCAAAACAAAAATAATTACTCCAAATAATGTCATTTTTTTCAATGAAACAAAGTCACCCAACGCTCCATAAACCACGCAGACAATTCCTAAAATAATTCCTGGAATTGAAGTGATTAAAGGAGCTAAGTTGGTGGCTCCCAATTGTTGTCCAATATTGACAAAAATCATACCAAAAGCCTGTTGCTCCAAAATACCAAATGTAAATATCAATAAAATCAATGGTATAGCTTTTTTAGCCATTCGATTCATTTTTTCAAACTCTTTACTTCCCTCTTCTGGTATCGGAACACCTATAATTCTCTCATTTTCTTTTGTTGCATCCATATTTTTATCCCCGCTTTCTTAATATATCTATATAAAGGGTGACTTCACCCATTTATCTTTATTGAAGTCTCTTTTTCTCAAAAACCTGCTGGAATTCATTCTTATTAAAAACAGGTTCTGAAAATCCTAATTTTTGTCCCACTCTTGTAATTGGTGGAGGACTTACATAACTAGCTTCTAATACTTCTGGCGAAGAAAATATTACTTCTTTTGTTTCTCTTTTTAATATTTTCCCTTGCGACATAACGACGATTTGATCAAAATTTTTTACAACAAATTTCATATCATGAGTAATCGTTAGACAGAGTTGATGATTTAATTTCAATGCTTCAATAATCCTAGTTAAACGCTGATTTCCTATGATATCTTGCCCGCAAGTAGGTTCATCTAATATGATTACCTCAGGATTCATCATGAGAATAGATCCGATCGTACAGAATTTTTTCTCTGTCGCATTTAAATCGAATGGATGGACGGAAAGTTTATCAGTTAAACCTACTAAATCAGCAATCTTTTCTAATCTTTTATTGATTTCTTTTTTCGATACGCCTTGTTGTTTTGGACCAAATTCAAATTCTTTTTTTACACTTTCCAAAAACAATTGATTATCTGGGTTTTGAAAGACATAACCGATTTTTCGAGACCAAAAAGCCGTCGTATGTTTCTCGATGTTTTCACCATTGATTAGTACCTCTCCCTCAGTCGGTCTCAACAGACCGTTTAAATGCTTAACAAAAGTTGTTTTTCCAGCACCATTTTGACCAATAATCGCGATTGGTTCTATTCCTTCAAATATCGTATTAAGTCCATTTAGGGCAATATCTCCAGAAGGATATTTATGTATGAGATTTTTTATTTCAATCCTCATTCATCAACACCTCCTGCAACCTTTTGACAGCCTGTTCCTCAGTCAAAATAGTCGTATTTAAAAAATAGTCTTTTGTTATTTCATAAAAATCAGGAGCACTCACGCCATATTCCATTAGTCGTGGATTACTAAAAACTCCTTCTGGGGTATCATTTAGGACTAATTTTCCTTCTTTCATCACAAGAATTCTATTTGCCAAACTAGCTATTTTCTCCATGTCATGATCCACCATTATGATTGTCATGCCATTTTCATTCAACGTTTTAACCGTTTTCATAATTTGATGGCTACCCACAGGATCTAGTTGAGTAGTGCATTCATCTAAAATCAAAATCTGAGGCTCTAAAATAATTGCAGCAGCAAGAGCTACTCTTTGTACTTGTCCTCCTGAAAGCTCCAATGGATTTCTGTTTAATAAGTCGGTAATCTGCACTATTTCAGCTACTCTATTGATTTTTTCGATCATAGTTTCTTTGGTTAACCCTCTATTTCCTAAGCCAAAAGCTAATTCCTCACTTACAGTATCAGCTGTATAGGATAGTTGATTAAACGGATTTTGAAAAACTAGACCAACTGTTTGTGATAACTCACCAACTCCAATGTCCGAGATACTTTTCCCCTTAACTCTTATTTCTCCATCTGTATGACCTATAAAATAATTTGGAATTAATCCTGATAATGCATTACACAAAGTTGATTTTCCAGCCCCGTTTGCTCCTATTACTGCAACAAAATCTCCTGATTGTACTTTAAAACTTATGTTCCTTAGAGCTGCTTTTGGAGCTTCATTGTAGCGATAAGAAAAATTTATTGATTCAACTAAGTTATTCATCTACTCACCTCACTATTTCCAAAATCGAACAATCAAACATAGTAATAAGAAAAAAAAGGAAAACCCTTTTAGAAAGGAATCACTAGGTCTATGTTTCACTTCAATCAATGTTGTTGGTTTGATTCCTTTAATACTAAAACCCCTTGTCTCAAGGGTCATCCCTCTCTCTTGAGCATCTGTCAAAGAAGATAGAACAACCGGTCCTATTAGCGGTAGAAACGCTTTCGCTCGTTGTAAGAAAGACCCTGTTACTTCAACCCCGCGAGATTCTTGTGCTTCTTGAATAATTTTCACTTTTCTTTGCATTTGTGGAACAACATTGAGGCTAGCCAAAATAAGATAGCCGATTTTCATATTTAGCCCCGATTGAGTTAATGCAGCAACTGTTTCTGAATTTTTAGTTGTATTTAAAAAAAGATAGAAAGTCGTCAAAAAAACTAATAAGGTAGAAGAAATTTTTAACGCATACAAAGTTCCTTCTAAACCGAGGCTAGCAAACCCTAAATCAGCTATGATTATCGTATTTTTAGGACTATATAATCCTTGGATAAAAAGTAACATCAACGTAACTGGAATTCCGAAGCCCAGTATCAATAAACTAACTTTTCTACCTGTTCCCATGAAAAAAGAAAGAATTAGAATAACTGCTAACAGATAGTATCCTAAAAAAGAACTGGGATAGATCATACAACCTATTCCTAAACTTAGGACTAGTAATAATTTAGTGATCGGATTCAACTCTCTAATAAATCCATATATTTTATTATTCGTCTTCACAAAATTTCACCTTCAGTTTTTCGTTTTTACATTGGTCAGCGAAGCATTGTCTAGTGGCGCATATTGGCTAGAAAAACGTTTAGGTATTTTTTTTACCAACCAATAGACGATTAGAAAAACTAATCCCTTATCAATTAAATTCTCTATTAATGATGTTGAAAATACAGAAAAAACGATTTCTTTTGTAGCCGCTATCAATGCTGCTGTTGCAAGTGAACTCGTGTTAATTCCTGTTGCTCCACCATATACAAAGATAGTAATTAAAGATGAAGTGAAAGAATTCGTCAACGTACAGGCTAACCAAGTGAATATCGCTCCACCAATGTTCTTAAAAAATCCAGCCATTACTAAATATCCTGTTACTAATCCACATAAGATACTGACAAGTGCATAAGGGAAAAAAACTGGATTTGTCACAATTGCCAAAAATAGATTAGTGATCAGACCGCAAAGCGCTGCTACCCAAGGGCCGGCCAAACATGCTACTAAAACGGTACCAATCATATCTAGAAATAGTGGTAACTTTAACGCTGAACAGAGTGTGCCACCAATCAAGTTGATTCCAACAGCGATTGGTATCAATACAAGTACCTTTGTCGAAAAATTCTTATGGAGAAATGCTTGAAAGTATTTTTTCATTGTAGTTCCCCTTTTTAAAGTATGATAAAATCAATTTAAGAAAACATTTTCGGAAAACGTTTTCCTTGATTAGAATTTATCATCACGTAAAAGGTTTGTCAATACAATTTTTTGAGTACTAAAAAATTTTTGTTCTTTTTAATCAAACTCACTTGACCCTTTTTGAATTGGTTGAGTATGATGAGAAGGAAGATAACGAGGACAAAGGAGAACTGTATGAATATAAGAGATATTGCAAAATTGGCTGGAGTATCTGTATCTACGGTTTCAAAAATCGTAAATAAAAAGGACGCCAGTATTAGTAACGAAACTCGTGAAAGGGTTTTAAAAATAGTTCATGAATACAATTACACTCCCTATTCATCTACTATTAACTCCACAACAACTACTGGCTCTATTGGTATATTGGTTAACTCAGATAAATATGTGGATAATGCCTTAAACGGAATGATTGAGTACGCGCAGCAAAGGGGTTATAGTCCAATAATTCTTAATAGTCTTGGAGATCACAAACAAGAACTCAGAAATATTACCTCCTTATGTACAAAACAGGTGGACGGAATAATTTGGGACCCGATAAATGAAAGCAGTTTAAAAAACTTAAAACATATTGAATCCTTGAATATTCCGCGTGTGTTATTGGGAAAATGGAAAGATGGACTATCCTATTTTATTCCATATGAAGAGAATTCCTACTTTCTAACAAAACAATTGATCGAGAAAAAACACAAAAGAATCGCCTGTATTGTCCGAGATGATAAAAGTAAAGAACATTTTATTAATGGGTATAAAAAAGCTCTCTTTAAGTACAATTTGAAGTTCAATGATTCAATGATCATCAATACATTAGATTTTTCAATCAATGATTTTATTATTGAAAAACAAATTTCTGGGTTCGTATCTGCTGATTTTTATAAATCAATTGAACTCTACAATTTGACCATGCAAGGTGGTCTTAAAGCACCTAAAGATTATTCATTACTTTCTATTCGTAACGATACAGATATAGAATTTAAGAATTATCAAAATTCCCTTTCTACTATCACTATCAACCAGACAAATTTTGGTGCTCATATATGCCAAGCACTCATTAACTTGATTACCAATGCGGAAGAGCCAGAACCATTTTATGAAAAAATGGTTTTGGACAATACAAACTCAATTGGAATTCCAGCAGAAAATGACCGCCAAAAAATTCTGGTAGTTGGAAGTATAAATATGGATACTTATCTCTATTCTTCAAAGCTTCCTCATAACGGTGCGACAAATTTTTTGTCTAATCTAAGCAAACGTCCAGGTGGAAAAGGACTAAACCAAGCAATTGGAACAGCAAAACTTGGGCATCAAGTTCGTTTGATCGGTTGTATAGGAACAGATAGTGACTCAAATACAATGTTTCAAGAGCTCAAAAAAAATAGTGTGGATACTGAGGGCATCATACGCTCAAATGATACAGAAACAGGTCAGGCTTATATTTCTGTGGAATCTAGTGGTGATTCAATGATTTCGATTCTACCAGGAGCAAATGCAGAATTATCACCTACATTTATCAAAAATAAACATGAGCTATTCTCAAATGTGAAATATTGCCTTGTACAAACAGAGATTCCAATTGATGCAGTAGAAATCACTTGTACATTAGCTACAGAAAATGACGTTAAAACAATATTGAAACCTTCTGCTTCAAAAAAAATTCCTAATTCTCTTTTGGCCAAAGTAGATTACCTCATTCCAAATGAGGAAGAATTAACTTCATTATGCCCAGATTATGAAACGATCGAAGAAAAGGCCAATTTTTTGATTTCAAAAGGTGTCGGAAATGTTATTGTTACGTTAGGTAAAAATGGCTGTTTCTTAAAGAATTCTAAGCAAGAAAAATATTTCCCAGCTGCCAACTTCTCCGCAATCGATAGCACTGGAGCAAGTGACGCGTTTATTAGTGCATTGTCTGCATATTTGTTACGAGAATATTGTTTAGAAAAAGCTATCCAAATCGCTATTTATGCAGCAGGATTCCTTGTCTCGCGCGACGGTATTACAACTGCTCTCGTTGATCGAACGACACTAGAAAGCTATATTGCTAAAAAAGAACCTCAACTATTGTTAAAAGATTAGTTCTTTGTCTTGATTGGATATCTCTCTTTGAAAGCATTATTTTACATTTATGCTGTATTCAAGAGTTAATTTTTCCGAATAGTTTATTTCCGTTAATATGAGAATAGATGAAAAAAAGCGAGTAGTTGAATGATCAAAACTCCGATCATAACTACTCGCGATAAAAAAACGGCATAATCACCGTTTTTTTTATTGAAAACTGGCAATAAAATGCGGATTTCTCCACTATTTTAAAGTTGATTTTATTGTCTCTGATATTATTTCCGATACATCTTAAACTCCAAATACAAATCATTATAAATCCCCAGATACTTAGGACCTAAATCTTTATAAACTTCCAAATGACTAATGGTCTCATCGTCTGGATAAAATTGCTTGTCACCAGAAATACTTTTTGGCAGCATCGCCAACGCTTTTTTATTCGGTGTTGAATAACCGATATATTCGGCGTTTCGCTTGGCTGATTCTGGTTTCAGCATAAAGTTGATAAAGTCATAGGCGCCTTCTTGATTTTTAGAAGTCTTGGGAATGACGATATTATCAAACCACAGATTTGAACCTTCGGGTGGGATCACGTAATGGAGATGTTCGTTTTCCGACATCATATCCGCTGCTTCCCCAGAAAAGGTCACCGCAACGGCACTTTCTTCATTGGCCATATACATTTTGATCTCATCAGCAACGATCGCTTTGACATTAGGCGTCAAGCTGCTTAATTTCTTGATAGCCTGATTTAGCTGTGTCATATCCTTACTATTGATGGAATAGCCTAAGGTAGTTAATGATAAGCCCATGACCTCTCGGGCACCATCGATTAGCATGATATTGTTCTTTAATTCTGGACGCCATAGATCATTCCAGTGTTTGATTTTGTCTCCAGCGACAAATTTATCATTATAGACAATTCCTAAGGTTCCCCAGAAATACGGAATCGAATACTTATTGTCCTTATCAAAATCTAAATCCAAAAAGCGCGGATCAATATGTTCTAAGCCCTGAATTTTTGAATGATCCAATGGCAATAGTAATTTCTCTTTTTTCATTTTTTGGATCATGTATTCGCTAGGAATCGCGATATCATAGGCTGTTCCGCCTTGTTTGATTTTGGCCTCCATGGCTTCATTTGAATCGAAGGTTTCGTAGTTGACCTTATAGCCATATTCTTTTTCAAACTGCTTGATTAACTCTGGATCGATGTAATCGCCCCAATTATAAATGTTCAAAACTTTTGAACTGGCATTAGAAGAATGATTTAAGCGAATGACCAAAAATGTCAGTAAGAGAATGATGACGACGACACCGATAAAAAGTGATTGTAATTTTCTCATTTCAGTACTGCCACCTCCTCAAAATCACGTTTGCGTTTCCGCGCTTTCTTTGAGGTATCGCGACTAATAAAGTAATAACCCACGACTAATAGTAGAGAGAAAATAAAGACGAGGGTCGATAAGGCGTTGATTTCTAAACTGATCCCTTGTCGAGCCCGTGAATAGATTTCGACTGAAAGTGTCGTAAAGCCATTTCCGGTAACAAAGAAGGTTACGGCAAAATCATCCAATGAATAGGTGAAAGCCATAAAATATCCGGCAATGATTCCCGGTGTCAAAAACGGCAAAATAATATTGGATAACACTTGAAAATTGTTCGCCCCTAAATCTCGTGCCGCATCGATCATGGAATCATTCATTTCCTTCAGCTTCGGTAACACCATTAAAACAACGATGGGAATACTAAAGGCGATATGAGAAAGCAGCACACTGACAAAGCCCAGCTGGAAGTTCTTCAAGACCCCGCCAAGCATGGTAAAAAGAATCAAAAAGCTGGCGCCAATGATAACGTCTGGCGAAACCATCAAGATATTATTCAACCCCAATAGGACATTTCTCGAATTGCGCTTGCGTGTATAATAAATCCCCATCGCACCAAAAGTCCCAATAATCGTCGCCAACAATGCGGACAAAAATGCCAGCACAAAGGTCTGAACGACAATACTAATCAAGCGACTATCTGAAAACAGGCTTTGATAATGTTCCCATGTAAATCCTGTAAAGCTGCTCATATTACCGCCCTGATTAAAGGAATAAAAAATCAAATAAAAGATCGGAATGTACAATAGAATAAACACAAAGATCAAATAAACAGTGGACCAGGAAAATTTTCTTCTTCTCATTTCACCCGACCTCCCTTACGCTTTTCACCGGTTAGCATCATCACAATAAACATAGCCACGATCAGAATCACACCGATCGTAGACCCCATGCCCCAATTCTGTGTCACCAAGAAATGTTCTTCGATTGCTGTACCTAGCGTGATCACGCGGTTTCCACCAATTAAGCGCGTCAGCATGAAGAGTGAGAGCGACGGGATAAAGACAGCCTGAACACCGCTTTTTACGCCATTCAAGGAAAGCGGAAAAATTACTCGACGAAATGTATCAAAGTTATTTGCGCCTAGATCGCGACTAGCACTGATCAACGAAGGATTGATTTCCTCTAATGCATTGAAAATCGGCATGATCATAAACGGCAGTTCGATATAAGCCGCCACAAACATAAAACTAAAATCCGTGAAGAGCAGTTGCTTCTGTCCGATCCCGATAAAACTCAAGAAATCATTGACCGATCCGTTCGCACTAAAAATACCGATAAAGGCATATGCCTTCAGCAATAAATTAATCCATGTCGGCAAAACAACCAGCAGCAGTAATAGTTGGCGATGCTTCAATTTTGATAAAAAGTACGCCGTCGGATAGCTGATCAACAGCGTCATCAACGTAATCAAAAACGCAAACAAGACTGAATTGACGGTCATCATCAAGTAAGTTTTTGAGGTTAAGTACGTGTGATAATTGGTTAACGTAAAATTACCATTCATATCAAAGAAAGACTGATAGACGATCAAAATCACTGGCGCAATGACAAAAAACAGCAGCCAAAAAAAGTAAGGAATCGAGTATAAACGACGCATATTTTTCATAGTGATCCCTCCCTAATCTTCATAGCTTTCCAAACGAGCTTCGAAGTCTTCTTCACTTTCGTTGAAGCGCATGACGTGAATGTCCTCTGGTTCAAAGTACAGTCCAACTTTGCTGCCTTTTTTGGCTTTCTTCGTCGAATGAACCATCCATTCGTTTCCGTCCGCATCAATACAGTTCATTTCGTAATGAACCCCACGAAACAGCTGCGTGTCCACCGTAACCACCAGCTTGCCTTGTTCAGGCGTGGTCAGCGTTAAGTCTTCCGGACGCAAAACCACTTCAACCGGTTCATTAGGACGCATCCCACCATCGACACATTCAAAGGTTTTGCCGACAAATTTGACCAGGTTATCCTCCACCATTTCACCAGCAACAATATTACTTTCTCCGACAAAATCCGCGACAAAATGATTGATTGGTTCATCATAGATATCAACTGGTGTACCGCTTTGTACGATCTTGCCTTTATTCATCACAAAAATCTCATCACTCATAGCCAACGCTTCTTCTTGGTCATGGGTCACGAAAATAAAGGTAATGCCTAAACGTTTTTGCAACGCACGCAATTCATACTGCATATCAGTTCGTAATTTCAAATCCAAAGCTGACAATGGTTCATCTAATAATAAAATCTTCGGTTCGTTGACAATCGCCCGCGCAATCGCCACCCGCTGACGTTGACCACCAGACATTTCGGTGATTTCACGATTCTCATAACCAGGTAGCTGAACCAGCTTCAATGCCTCTAAAACTTTTTTCTCAATCTCCTTTTTAGACAGCTTTTTGATCTTCAAGCCAAAGGCAACATTATCAAAAACATTCATGTGAGGAAACAAGGCATAATCTTGAAAGACTGTATTGACCTGACGTTTATTAGCCGGAATATCGTTCATCCGTTTTCCCTCAAAAAAAATATCGCCTTCACTAACGTCTGTGAAACCGGCGATAATTCGTAAAATCGTTGTTTTTCCGCAGCCAGAAGGTCCTAATAAGGTATAAAAACGTCCCTCCTCGATATCAAAATTTATTTTCTTCAATACGGGATCATCATCATCGTATTGTTTGATCACATCTTTAAAGGAAATAATTGTGTTTGTCATGACTTCACGTCCTTTTTCTATAAGTAAGATTCTGTAGCGACGATCAACACTTTGCTGACTCCATTCGCTTGGTTTTGCAGCCGATGCGGTTTACTCGCTTCGTAATAGATACTCTCGCCTTTTTCCGCCTCATATAAGGTTTCGCCAAATTGCAGCGCCACCTTGCCTTTTAGTACATAGATAAACGTTTCTGATAAGGAAGGTGTAAACTGTTTATATTGTCCCTCTTTATCTAGCGTTAATAGAATTGGTTCCATTTCCTTCTCATTCGATTCAGGAATCAGCCACTTAATATGATAGCCGTGTTCCTCATCACTGTAAAAAGTAGTGTCTTCATCCTTATAGACGATTTTCTGATCACCGGTCTTTTGCTTGAAAAATTCAGCTGGTGTCACACCTAGAACTTCTAAAATATCAAAAAAAGTCTCCATAGAAGGAGAACTTAGGTCACGTTCCAACTGAGAGATGTATCCCTTGGATAAATCGGTTCGTTCACCTAACTCTTCTTGCGTTAAATTTTTTTGGATTCTAAGATTTCGCAGCTTCTCACCAATCTCCATACTCTCAGTCCTCCATTCCTTGTTTGCTAATAGTAAACTTCTTGTTTAATAGCACCATTCCAGTATACGAACTTTTTCCTAAAAATCAAGCGATCTGAATGAAATTCTTTCACGATTTTAATGGAAATTAATAAGAAAATAAATTTGCTTTTTCTTTCATTTCCGCTAAGATAATAGTAACCGATTTTGCGAGTCCAACTTTTCGCAGTTTGCTTTGACTGAGATGGTTATAAACTTATTCGATCCAAGTATTAGACATGATGTTTAGTTGGATCGTATGCGTACGAAGATCCCAGTATTTTTCGCGCTTTTAGAAAAATGCTTCCTTTACCATGAGCTAGCTGCGAGTCCAACTTTTCGCAGTTTGCTTTGGCTGAGAAGGTTATAGAGCTGTCCGATCCAAGCATTAGACATGATGTTTAGTTGGATCGTATGCGTACGAAGATCCCGGTATTTTTCACGCTTTTCGAAAAATACTTCCTTACTATGAGGTAGCTGCGAGTCCTTTTTCGGCTCAAATATGATTACCCAATATTTATCAAAAATCATGGGATTTATCCCAATAAAAAAATCCTAACAGGAACAAGGAGGAGAACCAATAGTGACTTATCGCCGTTTACGTGTAATGAATGATGAAACCCTTCACACAGAGATTGAGAGCTTTACCAAACCTGAGATAAAAGAAAATGAAGTATTGATTAAGGTGGATTATTCTGGTATCAACTATAAGGACGCCTTAGCAACCAAAGCCAATACTGGTGTATTGCGCGAGTATCCAATGACACCGGGGATTGATTTAGCTGGTACCATCATTGAAAGTAAAGATGAAAAATTTCATGCTGGTGACGAAGTATTAGTCACTGGCTACGGCCTAGGTGTCAAGCACGATGGCGGCTTAAGCGATGTACAAGCTGTTCCCGCTTCGTGGATTGTTGCATTGCCTGAAGGCTTGTCTGCAAAACAGGCGATGACCTTTGGGACAGCTGGATTTACGGCTGCACTAGCGGTGGATGCACTGCAAACTCATGGATTAACTGCTGAGAGTCGGGTATTAGTTACTGGGGCGACCGGTGGTGTTGGCGGTTTTGCTCTGCATTTTCTAAAACAAATCGGCTGTAAAGAGATCACTGCGCTAAGTCGAAAAGAGGATCAACAGAGTTACTTGCAGCAGTTAGGAGCAACCTCGGTTCTCTCTCCTGCTGAACTGTTTCCAGAAAAAGCCCGTCCGTTGAATAAGCAGCTCTTTGATTTTGTCATTGACACGGTCGGCGGCGATACGCTTGCTCAGGTTCTGCCTTTTATTAACTATGGCGGCAGTGCTGCTTTATGCGGAAATGCTGGCGGCATCAAACTGAGTACAACTGTCTTGCCTTTTATTTTACGAGGTGTTAACTTATTAGGCATCGATTCAGTCGAAGCCTCTATGGAGCAACGTCAAAAGCTTTGGCAAAAAATGGCGAATGAATGGGCTTTGCCTGATCATTTCCAAGTCCAACAAATTGAATTAGAGCAAGTATTGGAAACGGCAAATGCCCTGTTAGAAGGAAAACATGTAGGACGTACAATCGTTGCTTTAGGGGGAACAAACCAGTGAGAATTCTAATAACTTCAGGCGGTACTTCAGAAAAAATTGATGATGTCCGCGCGATAACGAATCACTCCAGCGGAAAGCTAGGCAAAGCGATTGCGGAAAGCTTTGCGAAAGAGAACGCGACAATTGATATGATTACTACACGTCACGCGGTAAAACCTGAAGGGAAAATGATTCATCATCACTTAATCGACTCTACCGCAGACCTTGAAAAAACATTGAAGGATTTAATGACAGAAAATACGTATGATGCAGTCATCCATAGCATGGCGGTCAGTGATTTCACACCAGAAAGTTCGGTCACTCTTGAAGATCTTGAAGCAACAATGGCAGCAAAACCAGTAGACTTACCAAAAGCCTTAGTAGAAGTTGCCAATGAGCGAACAGAGAAAAAAATCTCTTCTGATACCGATCATCTAGTCGTTGTTCTGAAGAAAACACCAAAAATCATTTCTTTGATCAAAAAATTGCAGCCGCAAACGATTTTGGTTGGCTTTAAATTATTAGTTGACGTACCGATGATTGAATTATTAAATGTAGCAAAGGCCAGTCTTGAAAAAAATCAAGCTGATTTTATCTTGGCAAATGATTTAACGGAAATTCGCGGTGAAAAACATCATGGCTATCTGATCAACAGGCAGCATAAAGTAAAAGAAGCACAGACAAAGACTGAAATTGCTGAACTGATCAAACAAGAAGTTATGAAACTGGAGGAAGCAAAATGAAAAACATCTTACTAGGAGTCAGCGGCAGCATCTCTGCCTATAAAGCAGCCGACATTACCAACCAATTGACCAAATTAGGCTATAACTTAGATGTTGTGATGACCAAGAGCAGTACGGAATTCATCACGCCCTTAACGATCCAATCCTTGTCGCATCGCCTTGTCCATCTGGATGTAATGGATGAACCCGATGCCGCATTGATCAATCATATTGCTTTGGCTAAGGCAGCCGATCTCTTTCTGGTTGCCCCTGCTTCAGCCAATATTATCGGCAAATTAGCCAACGGCATCGCTGATGATTTACTATCAACCGTAGCTTTAGCATTGCTGCCGGATACACCAAAAGTTATCGCGCCAGCTATGAATACTTATATGTATCAAAATCCGATCGTCCAACGAAATTTGGCGACACTAAAAGAAGTCGGCTATCAAGAAATCGAACCCAGAGAGGCCTTGTTAGCTTGCGGCGATTATGGCCGTGGTGCTTTAGCAGATATTGCTGAAATTGTGCATATCGTAAATTCAAAATTGAAGGAGTAACAAATGAAAGAGAAAAATGTTAGAAGTTTCACTTTGACCGCGATGTTTTTAGCCATCATGATTATTTTAGCGGTCACACCCCTGGGATTCATTCCAATCGGCCCGATCTATGCGACAACAATGCATATCCCAGTGATTATTGCTTCGATTGTCTTGGGACCGCGAATTGGGGCTGGACTAGGAGCCGTCTTCGGTGTCATTAGTTTGGTCAGAGCAACAATCATCATCACACCAATGTCATTTGTCTTTTCGCCTTTTATCGCAAATCCATTAACGAATCAAGGCGATTGGCGTGCGATTATCGTAGCAATTATTCCTCGTATTTTAATTGGTGTGGTGCCCTACTTCGTTTACAAAGGATTACATGCCCTAATGAAGCAAAAGGCCCTGCCAGTTAGTCTATTCATTGCTGGACTAGCAGGCTCAATGACAAATACAATTTTAGTCATGAACTTGATCTTTTTCTTCTTTAAAGACAGCTACGCAAATGTATTGCAAGTCACAGCAGATGCCGTCTATGGTGTCATCCTGGGAATTATCTTCGGCAGCGGTTTAGTTGAAGCAGCGGTTGCCGGTATCGCAACGATGGCCGTTTGTGCTGTTCTATTGCGCTTAATGAAAAAATAGAAAAATGCTTGGAAGAAAGCCATCACGGTTTTCCTCCAAGCATTTTTTATTTCGGTTCTTCACCTAGAATTCGGACCTCTGTTTCTAAGGTCACACCAAATTTTTCTTTAATCGTTTTTTGAATATGAGCAATCAACTCAATGTAATCTGTCGCTGTCGCGTTGTTGATATTAACGATAAAACCAGCGTGCTTTTCAGAGATTTGCGCGCCACCCCATACTAACCCTTGCAAGCCAGCGTCCTGAATTAATTTCCCCGTGAAATGACCAATCGGGCGTTTGAAGACACTTCCGCATGAAGGGTATTCTAGCGGCTGCTTCAATTCACGCAATTCTGTAAGTTCCTTCATCCGTTTTTCGATTTGGTCGTGATCACCTGGTGTTAATTTAAAGGTCGCACTCAAAACAATTGCTGGTTGATCTTGAATCGCTGAGTGACGGTAAGAAAAATTCATTTGATCCTTATACCATGTTTCAAATGTACCATCAGCTAATAATACATCCACTGATTCAAAAACATCTTCCAGCTGCCCATCATATGCACCAGCATTCATGAAGACCGCTCCACCAATACTCCCAGGAATACCACAAGCAAATTCGAATCCGGTCAACGAATGATCCAACGCAACGTATGTTGTGTCGATTAACTTAACACCAGCCTGAGCAGTAATCGTATCTTCTTCAGCACGGATCGTTGTCATATCCGTCAGCATGATCACTAATCCGCGAATACCTCCGTCACGGACAATTAAATTGCTGGCATTGCCTAAAACAATCCAAGGAATGTCATTTGAACGGCAGTAATCAACTAATGCTTTCACTTCTTCGTTGTCTTTGGGAAATGCTAGAGCGTCCACAGGTCCGCCAGTTTTTGTAAAGGTATAATTCATTAAAGGTTCATCCAAAAGGACTTTCACATTTGGTAGTGCGCTCGATAATTCAGTAATTTTCACTTTGATAAGCCTTTCTCGTTCATTACGGGTAAATTTTTCAAACATCTTTGCTATTTTAGCACGCGAGAAAAAAACTTACCACCCCTTATAGCTGATGACGAATGTGCTGCTGGAGCATTTTCTCACACAGCTCATGACTTAATGAAACATTTTCTTGGCGCAAATCAACAGCCTCGCCTTTTAATGCGGTAATAAAGCTGACAACTAACTGCTCAAATCCGCGTTTTTCTAACGTGGTCGTCCAATCCCCGAAACGTTGAACTTCTTCAACTGTTCCCTTTTTGATCGTCAAATCGGTCAATTGATTTAAAATCATCGTTTGTTCAGGCGAGCTGACTTGGTAACGCTCCATTTTCCCACCACTCATCAGGTCCATCGACAGAATACATTCTGTTGTAGCCGTTGAAAGCAGCAGTTGTGCATAGGTCATTTTCCCTTTTTCTTCACGGATTTTTGAATGCACCGCCATAATTTCATCATCCAGCAAATAAACAGCGGTATCCACTAAATGAATGAATAAGTCATAGATACCATATTGCATATTCATCGCATGATTCGGCTCATTTTTTTCCAAATGAATGACATGCTTTTTCGGAAGCTGCTTTAACTGATCCACCATCGGTGCAAAGCGACGATTAAAGCCCACCATAAACAACAGCTTGTTCTCCTTCGCCAGTTCCTGCAATTCACGTACTTCTTGTAGATTTTCACTAACAGGCTTATCAATAAATACTGAGACACCAGCCTCTAGGCATTTCTTGGCGATCTCAAAATGGACCTTTGTAGCTACATGGATGAAGCAGGTGTCGATTTTTTCAGCTAACAGTTCATCGATGGTTGCAACCGTGTTGGCGAAATTGTATTCGCGAGAAATCTTATCCCTGGTTTCATCGTTACGCGTCGCGAAAACGAATGTCGCTTCCTTGCGCATTTTTGCATAGGTTGGTAAATAAGCTTTTTGGGCGATTCCCCCAATGCCGATAACTCCGATTTTCATTTTTCATTCTCCTTCTTCTCTGTAAGTTTTTTACATCTCATTAAATATCTCTTATCTACAAAATTATGGATTGCCGATCTGGCATCCTTTGCTTTCTAACTAATTTTCGTTACAATGAGTCCATGAGTAATCACTAAATTTACTATGGAGGAATGTATTGTGAAATTAATTTCTTGGAACGTCAATGGCTTGCGAGCTGTGATGAAAAAGAACTTTATGGACGTCTTTAATGAATTAGACGCCGATTTTTTCTGTCTGCAGGAAACCAAACTGCAAGCTGGTCAAATCGAAATGGATCTGCCCGGCTATTATGAGTATTGGAATTATGCAGAGAAAAAGGGCTATTCAGGTACCGCCATTTTTACAAAACACGAACCTATGAACGTGACTTATGGGCTTGGCATTGAGGAGCACGATCAAGAAGGCCGCGTTATCACGCTGGAATATCCTGAATATTACGTGATCACCTGCTATACGCCTAATTCGCAAAATGAATTGAAGCGTCTGGATTACCGCATGACTTGGGAAGAAGCCTTCCTAAACTACCTAAATGCGTTAAAAGAAAAGAAACCGGTCATCTTCTGCGGTGATTTAAACGTCGCTCACGAAAACATCGACTTAAAAAATTGGAAAACCAATCAAAAAAATGCTGGGTTCACGCCACAAGAACGGGAAAAATTTAGTATCTTATTAGAGAACGGCTATATTGATACCTTCCGTCATTTCTATCCAGATCAAGAAGGCATTTACTCTTGGTGGAGCTATCGCTTCAATGCTCGTAAAAATAATGCTGGATGGCGGATTGATTACTTTGTCGTTTCTGATGACCTAAAAGAAAAACTGCAAGATGCTAAAATTCACACTGAGATTTTCGGCAGCGATCATTGCCCGGTAGAATTGGATATCAATCTTTAAAATGTTTGAAATTTTTACCGCAAGCCTTTCGCCGCTGAAAAAAATATGTTAAAACAATGGCGAAGAGGTGACCCTGTTGAATTTTATTGCAATGGACTTTGAAACAGCCAATTACCAAACCCATAGTGCTTGTTCATTAGCACTCGTAATGGTTAAAAACAGCCAAATCGTGGGTGAGTATTATTCCTTAATCAAACCAGAAACAGAATTCTTCTGGAAAAACATTCAGATCCATGGGATTCATCCAGAGGACGTGGAGGATGCACCAAAATTTCCTGAAGTATGGCAAGAAATCCAACACTACTATCAGGAGAATCGTTTGATTGTCGCTCACAATGCCGGCTTTGATACAAAGATATTAGCCGGTTGTCTGGATTATTATCATTTAGAGCAGCCTTCTTATTTGTCACTTTGTACTGTAAGAACCAGTCGCCGCCTATTTCCTGAAATGCGAAATCATCGACTGAACACTGTCTGTGAAGAATTAGCGATCCCACTAGAGCATCACCATGATGCCCTAGAAGACAGTCGAGCCTGTGCAAAAATATTGCTTTATCAAGAGGATCATTTTGGTGTAGATCCTTTGAAAAAATTAGTCTTACCAATGTAGGTCGACTGAAAGCGAAGCGCTCTGCTTCGCTTTTTTAATTGATCAATTTACTCATCAGCAAAACATCTAAAAATTCTCCCTGTGCATCTCGTGCCCCACGCTTCATTAACGCCTCTGTTTCAAATCCAAATTTTTGATACAAATGAATCGCCCGTTCATTGCGTTTCTGGACGGTTAGCTCCAATCGCCGCAACGGTGAAGCATTTTCGCTCCAGTAAATGACCTCATCTAATAAAGCAGAACCTAAACCAATCCCCCAGAATTCTTTTAACACACTGATACCAACCTCGCCAATATGCGCGACAGTGAATTCTGGTGCCGCCTTGACTGAAGCCATCCCAACGATCTTTTCATCTGCCAAAGCTAACAGTAATAAATTGTTCTCACTTTCGTATAAATCAGCCAATTGTAGGCTTAACATTTCTTCACTCAAGCCTAAACCAACTTCATCCATGATTAAAAAATCTGTCTCCTCGGCAATTTTCTGACTCACTTGCAATAAAGCTGCAGCGTCGTCCGGGATTGCTTCTCTTAGCGTGATCTCGACCTCACTCATTCCGCTTCCCACGCTTTCAAAATGCGACTCTGAAATTTTTCAGCCTGCATCCCCTTTGCATGCAACTCGACTTTACGCAGATTTTCATCCTGATCATCTTTAGATAAAATCAACTCCAAATAATCCTCCGGCATATACTCGCCTAATTGCTGGCCCCATTCGATTACGGAAAGACCGTCGCCTTCAAAATAATCATCTAAGCCTAAGTCATCCGCCCCAGCCTCAATGCGATAGACATCCATATGATAAAGCGGTATGCGTCCCTGCTGGTATTCCCGAATGATGGTGTAAGTCGGGCTCTTAATCATTTGATCAATTCCTAAACCCAAAGCAATTCCTTTTGTTAGCGTTGTCTTCCCCGCTCCTAGATCACCCGTTAATACTAAATTATCGCTAGGCTCTGCCACTGTGCCAATTATTTTTCCTAATTTTTCTGTTGCTGTTGTATCTACTAATGTTATCACGCTGTATCCCTCTTTTCTGCTACCAATTTAGTATAACGATTTACGCTTAGAGAGAAAAGAAAAAGATGCTTCCTTTTTCTGGACACAAAAAAGCAAGCATGATGATCTCTTCACCATACTTGCCCTTACTTAAAAATGCTCAAGCGATTTCTACATCAAATGATCTCATCACCAGCATTTACTGTTTTCGCCTCAATCGAATAGGTATCCGAACTGCCGGGAAACAACACCATGATCGTACTTTCTTTTCCTTGTTCTGCTAAATACGCGCGATCAACAATCGCCAGCTTCGTTTCAGGTGTTACTTTATTGGCTTCACCTACAAGTACATCGAAGCCTTCACCATTTAGCTCGACTGTATCGATGCCAATATGGATCAGAACCTCTTTTCCGTCACTCATTTCCAGACCAATCGCATGTTTAGTTGGAAAGACACTGGTTACTATTCCCGTAATAGGAGAAAAAATCTCATTTGATGCAGGTTCAATCGCAAAACCTGGTCCCATCATTCCTTGAGAAAAGACCGGATCACTTACCCCAGATAGCGGGATCAATTCGCCATCCACTGGACTGAAGATGCTGGCTTGGTTCTTCTTCTTAAAAATAGAAAACATTCTTATACCCCTTTCAACCGCGTAGCAATAACTATGACGATCACACTGATCAAACTTATAAATCCAATCGCAAAGCAGAAGATAAATTTCTCATTCCGTGAAGCAGTCTGTTTTTCAGCAAACATGTTTCTACTATAGAAATAGCATAAAGCCGCTCCAATGATATTTCCTGTCAAAATCTGTTGAAACAAGCTGAAGGTCAAAAAGCGTTTTTCAATCAACGACTTCTTTTCATTTTGAGCGCCAATCAGATAAAGACAAGCGGCCTGAAAAAGCATTAAAAAAGATAGCAGAAATGCTAGCATCAATCCCGGAATTTGAAGAATAAGCTGTTGAATCGTTACCTGCTGATTAAAGCTTACCAAAAATAAATAAAAATAAAAGAGCACCGGCAGCACAATCCAATAACCAAGTAACAGATTTCTTTTAACATTCATCGATTTAAGCGCTATCATTTAAGCTCTTCCTTTCATAACAAAAAGTAAATAAATCTTACGTTGTTGAATCAGTACTTTTATCAAGTGTGTAAATGCCATAAGAGCGAAGCAAGTAGTCCATTAAACAGCTTAGTCCAATCAAGGATTGTGATTGAAGTCTTCTTCTGCCAATAACGAAAAAGTCACAATAAAAATTCAAATGATGCGTACTGTGTCTAGCAAAATAGTTATCTCCGACTGCCGTAACCGCCAGTACTGGAATTTTCCGAACTTCAAATGCTGTTAGATTCTCTTTGATATCATCTGTTTCTCCACTTAAGGAAGCAATTACTACACAGTCATTTTGAGTAATCATCGGCATGACCATATCCAACTCTGTTTTGTTCGGCAAAACCAATGCACGTTTATCGACGTTTAATAACATTTTATAGAATTCATCGATAATGTTTTTTTGAGAAAAACCAGTTGCATAACAATAAATCGTTTGACTTTTGTCGAACATCTCATTGATTGGCTCCAAGTTCACTGATTGCATATACTCAAGCGTCTTTTTGATATCATCTAGTTGCTTCTCAAAAATATCCTTATCGCTAGTTTCTTGCTGCTGGCTAATTTTAGTGTGTCGCAGAAAATACTTTAATTCTGAATACCCTGAAAAACCAAGCTTTTTAGTTGTCCTTAACACAGAAGATTTGGAGGCATGAACCATTTCAGCAAGCTCCATGATTCCTAAAGACTGAACCTTATCAGGATTTGCAAGCATAAATTGTAAAATATCTTTATCCAGTTCACTTAGCTCATCTAAATGCTGGTGGATCAACTGTTCTAATGTCATAATTTTCCCCCTCCTACACTATTATACGTGATGGAGGAGGGAAAAATGATTTTTTTCTTATCAATTATTTTAATTCCGGCCAAAATTCTTTGTTCGCCTCAATCAAATCATCTAACAATTCTTTGGCAATCCGTGCATTCGGTACAATTCTAGATAATGCTAACGCTTGGTATAATTTTTGATAGGATTGTTCTGCCCAAGCTTCAACAACTAATTTTTCAACCGCTACTTGCTGCTCCATCAATCCTTTTTGGAAACGCGGAATTTTCCCTTGAGTTAATGGCTCTGGACCATTGCTACCCACCACACATGGAACTTCTACCATTGCTGTTTCGTCGAAGTTGACGATGGCACCTTCATTTGGCACGATCAGCAGCATTCTTTCGTGGGTGTTATAAGCAATCGCTCGTGCTAAATCAACAATATAGCTTGCGTGCTCGTCCACTTCTAATGATGTTCCTTCAGCCGTTCCTGCTTCTGCAATCCGGTCACATTCGCTAAATACATGCTGTTCACGTCCAGCCATGACTTCATTTGCCCGTGTATATTCTGGATTTGCATGAGCGACCTCATCTTGTGGATAGAAGTAATATTTTAAATACGTGTTTGGTAATGTATCTGGGTCCAATGCGTAAACTTCTTTTGCCTTGGCAAATGTATGCATCCAGCTAGCATCAGTATGTTGAGATTCTTCAATCTCTTCTGGTAATGAATAACCGTGATCTTTGACATGTGCTTTAATCTGTGGCATCAAATCATTGCCTTCCTTATCACGGATATCTGTCCACCAGCCAAAATGATTCAATCCGTAATAACGAACAACCATTTCTTTCCGTGATTTCAAACCAATTGAATGAGCCATCCGTTCCTCGATTCCTACTGGCATATCGCAAATATTGATGATTTTTGACTCTGGTCTTAGTTTTCTGGTTGCCTCAGCTACAATGGCCGCAGGATTTGAATAGTTCAACATCCATGCATTCGGTGAATATTTTTCCATGTAATCTACTAATTCTAATACGCCGCCAATTGAACGCATCCCATAAGCGATTCCACCAGGTCCGCAGGTTTCCTGACCTACCACTCCATATTTTAATGGGATTTTTTCATCCTGTTCACGCATTGCGTACAATCCGACACGAATATGTGCCATCACAAAATCGACATCCGTAAAGGCTGTTTCTGGATCAGTCGTAGCTACAAACTCTATTTCTGGCGCACGTTCCTTCAACAGGATTTCACAGGCGCTTGCAACATGGTTCTGGCGCTCCTCTAGGTTATCGTAAAACTTGATTTGTCTGATTGGGAACTTGTCCAAGTTATCTAGTAGCATCAATACGATCCCCGGCGTAAATGTGCTTCCTCCGCCTGCAATAACAATTGAAAATTTCTTCATCTTAATTCTCCCCTTTAATTTCTAATTTTCGACATTCATCAGTGTTTCAAACTGTTCTCTCACTTGCGGCACGTCGAGACCAACAATCACTTGGAACGCATTACCATTCCTGACCACTCCATGGGCTCCACCAGATCGAAAAACATCATCTGGCTGAACAAGCGCTTCATCTTTGACCGTAATTCTTAAGCGAGTGGCACAATTATTAACCTTTTCAATATTCTCAGCGCCCCCAAAGCCATCTAAATAAACAGCTGCTTGTTCCGTATATTGATTCGCACCTTCCATTACTGGCACGTTACCACCTTGTTTGACTTTATAATCTTTTTTCGAATATAGCTTAATATCTTGCGAATTTTCCTCCCGCCCTGGTGTTGCCAAATTAAACTTCAGTATCAAAAAGCGGAACACGAAGAAATAAATCACGATAAAGGCAAGTCCAATAATCAATTGGGTGACTATCATACTTTTATGGTTTTGGAACAATGGAATCCAAACCTTCGCCAATAGATCGATTAGACCTCCACCCATATCCCCTACGACTCCAAAACCATACATCGTTGCAGCCATTGTCGCCGCTAAAAGAGCATGTACAGCAAATAGTGGCGGTGAGACAAATAGGAAGGTGAATTCTAATGGTTCAGTAATTCCTGCCAAGACTGCTGTTAAAGTTGCTGGAATCAGAATTGCCAGCACTTTTTTTCTATTTTCAGGCTTCGCTGTAAAGTAGAAGGCGGCGGCAATCCCAGGCGATGCAAAGATTTTTGAGTTCCCATGTAAGGCAAAACCACCTTCTGGGAATAATTGTTTCAACGGTGTCGTTGTTTGTGCGAATTCCTGTAAATGTCCCATCCAATATTTGGTAATTCCATCTTCGACAACAGCCGGACCATAAACAAAGGGAGTATAGATAAAATGATGCAGTCCTGTTGGTATCAAGATTCGTTCCAAGAAAGTATAAAGCCAAACTCCGAAGATCCCTGCACTTGCCAGAAAGCCTTGTAGTGAGCCGATCCCTTGCTGAACCTTTGGCCAGATCAAGCAAATTAAAAAGGCAATCGGCAGCATTGCGAAGAAACCCAAGATAACAATGAATGACGACCCTTGAAAGATTCCTAAGAAGTCAGGCAGTTTCTTTTCGAAATAACGATTGTGCAGAAAAATAACAATTGCTGAAATAAAGATTGCTCCAATAATGCCGGTATCTAGTGTCTTGATTCCACCGATTAATTTAAGTCCGCTTTCTCCCCCAGGTTCAGCGGCAAAGTTTACACCGAAAAATTTGCCAAAATATTCAAGCATGGATGAAATAAAATAGTTGCAAGTTGTATAAACAACAAACGCTTCCATCGCTGCTCGTGCATTCGCTTTTTTGGCTAACCCGATCGACAAGCCGATAACGAACAACAATTCCATTTGATTGAAAACTGTCCACGCACCATTTTCTACAATACTCCAAATGGAATACCACGTCGTTCCTTCACTTGCGATGTTGCCTACAAGCATTGGATTTTTGAAAATGATACAAAGTGCGACCATTATCCCCGAGAACGAAAATAGTAGGACCGGGGTAAACATCGCCCCCCCAAAGCGCTGAATCTTTTCCATCATGACAAAAACACATCTCCTTCCAATAAATTCTTTTTCCTGTTTACACGTCTGACTATACAGACAGTAAAAAGCGTTTACAATACTATGGGAAAACACTGGGAATAATGTTCCATGATTGAACTTAAGTGTCTAACGCTGGGAAATTTCCCAACGATCTCTCAAAAAGAGCAAAAAAAGCGAAAATTCGTATGATACACGAATTCTCGCTTTTTATCTTAATTAATCTAAATGAAATAATTTAGCTCATCAATGATTGTGCTGCTGTAATAATAGAAAGTTTATAAACATCCTCTTCGTTACAGCCGCGTGATAAGTCAGAAACTGGCTTGTTCAAGCCTTGTAATACCGGACCAATCGCTTCGAAACCACCAAAACGTTGGGCGATCTTGTAGCCAATATTTCCTGATTGTAATTCAGGGAAGACAAAAACAGTCGCTTGTCCAGCTACTTGAGAATCAGGGGCTTTCAATTGTGCGACACCTGGAATATAAGCAGCATCAAATTGTAATTCACCATCTATCAAATAGTCTGGTGCCAATTCTTGAGCAATCTTCGTAGCTTCTGCAACTTTTTCAACCTCAGGAGATTTAGCAGACCCTTTTGTTGAGAAGCTCATCATCGCAACTTTAGGCTCGATATCGAATAGTTCAGCTGTTTTAGCAGATTCGACAGCGATTTCAGCCAGTTCTTGAGCAGTCGGATTTACATTGATGGCACAATCAGAGAACAGATATTTCTCTTGGTCACGTCCACGAACCATCAAGAATGCTCCACTTGTACGGCTAACGCCTGGTTTTGTTTTAATGATTTGTAGCGCTGGGCGTACAGTATCACCCGTTGAATGAATCGCTCCGGAAACCATTCCTTCAGTGATTCCCATATAAGTCAACATTGTACCAAAGTAGTTTTCATCTTTAAGAATTTTTTCTGCGTCTTCTTTGCTGACTTTTCCTTTACGACGTTCAACAAACGCTTCAACCATTTCATCCCAGCGATCAAAGTGATCAGGGTCAATGATCGTGAAGTTCTCTAAAGCGATTCCACGAGCACCCGCAGCTTTTTCGATTTCAGCTAAATTCCCAATCAAAATCGGTTCAATTAATTCTTCAGCTTTCAAACGAGATGCAGCACCAAGAATACGTGCGTCCGTTGCTTCAGGAAATGCCACTTTAATGTTGCGACGAATAATCTTAAATTTCAAACTATCAAATAGATCCACGATAAAACCTCCAGATATTTATTTCCTTCTAATCATACAACACTTCACATGAAAAGAAAAGGACAGAATAAAACCTCTGTACTACTCATTAGAATCTAGTAAACATGAATTAAGAGGTTTTTCACAAACTGTCTCTATAACAGAAACCGTTGTCATACTACACTGTTTCAGGCAGCTGCCAATCGATTGGTGATTCGCCCCACTCTTTTAGGATTTGGTTTGTTTTGGAAAATGGTTTTGATCCAAAGAAGCCTCGATGAGCGGATAAAGGAGACGGATGAACAGACTTTATGATCGCATGCTTATTGGTATCAATCATTTTGATCTTTTCTTGAGCGGGCTTGCCCCATAGAATGAAGACGATTGGCTTTTCTCGCTCATTTAAGCGTTGGATAATTGCATCAGTCAATTGTTCCCAACCTTGACCGCGATGTGAATAGGCTTGCCCTTCGCGTACAGTCAGCACCGTGTTGAGCATCAGAACCCCTTGCTTGGCCCAGCTTACGAGATTGCCATGCTGAACTGGCGGAATCCCTAAATCATTTTGCAATTCTTGATAAATATTTCGTAGTGAAGGTGGTATTTTTACTCCCGGCTGTACGGAAAAGGATAAGCCGTGCGCTTGATTTACGCCATGATAAGGATCTTGTCCTAAGATTACAACTTCGACTTTGCTGTAAGGCGTCAATTCCAACGCTTCAAAGATATGATACATATCTGGATGAATTCTTTGAGTGCTGTATTCCTGCTTCAAGAATTCTCGCAGTTTCAAATAGTACGGCGCTTGAAATTGATCTGCTAAAACCGTCTGCCAATCATTATGGATAATTTCTTTCATGCTCTACACTCCTACTTCTATTCTTAGTAAAAACTCTCCATTTTACATGGAACGAACTAGCCTATGCGTCAAGAAGACCATTTACTACCCAAATAATTCTTTTTAAAGAATTCTCTCGACATGGCTATCCTCTTTAGGATTATGGTACACTATCGGTGTATGACAGGAAAGCTAGGTGAATAATTTTGATAAAACTCATTGCCTCTGATATGGACGGTACACTGTTAAACGATCAAATGCAAGTCCCAACAGCAAATATCGCAGCCATTCAGAAAGCTCAAGCACAAGGAATTGAATTTATTACAGCGACCGGACGCGGAATGAGCCACGCCAAAATCTCTTTGGATGAAGCGGACATTCACGTACCGATGATTTTATTAAACGGCGCTCATGTGGTGAACGCCAAACGCGAAACCATTTTTACCATTCCGATCGGCAAGGAAAAGACATTTGAAGTGATGGATGCCATTGAAGAAGCTGGCCTTTATTATGAAATTTTTACCGCCGAACATGTCTATTCTTCAAATCAACCGAAGCGGATTGAATTTTTCTCAGAGCATATCATTGATAAAATACCTGGTATTTCTAAAAAAATGGCCATTGCTGCCTCTTCGCGACATTTATCACTTACACCGATCACTTTTGTTGAAGATATGCGACAAACGCTGATCGATAAAGAGGAAGATGTTCTGAAAATTATCGCATTTGATAAGAATGGTCCAGAACAGCTTAAAGCGGTAACGGGAGAATTAGAAAAAATCGGGGACCTCGCTATTGCAGCCTCTGAACTGACAAACATCGAGATCAACCACGTTAACGCACAAAAAGGAATCGCCTTGAAGCAGTTTGCTGAAGAACGCGGCTTTACTGCAGATGAGGTCATGGCTCTTGGTGATAACTTTAATGACGTTAGTATGCTGACATACGCTGGTACGAGTGTTGCGATGGGAAATGCGGCAGAGGCTATCAAGAAAATCGCAAAGCATGTAACTGACACAAACGAAGAAAACGGAGTAGCAACGGCAATCGATCGAATCCTTTCTGAATAATAAAAATCAAAAGGTGTGAGCAACATGACTGAATTTTTTATTCAAGAAAAACAATTAAGTTCCACGACACGAACGATCGTCAAAGACAACAAAGGGGTTCCACTTTATTTAATGGTAGGACATTGGGGGCGCAAAGGAAACGTGCTCTCACTCTACGCAATGGACGGTCAGATCGTAGCATATATCAAACAGGCCAGCGTGATTTTCGGGCGCAAGTTTGAGATTTACTGTGACCATACAAAAGTTGGCGTGCTTCACAAAATCTTCCATTGGCCCGGAGATTTTTATTACATACAGCAGCTTCATTGGGCCGTCTATGGCGATATCTATAACCATAAATATAAAATCAATCACTTCAACCAGCCAATCATGACGATGGATAAAGCCACCTTATTGACCGGTGATTACTATGTCTTAGATGTCACAGATCCGGCTGATGCGCCAGTCTGTATTTGTGTGGCAGCCATCATGGACTATTGGTTGTATAATCGTAATAGAAATAAAGAACCAGAAACTTTGTTAGAAGTAACCTTCTCTCAAAATTGTTAAAACGGCTAATATGTTTACTACGCAAAGTAAACGTATCAGCCGTTTTCTTATCTTACATGCTTATTTGTGACGCTTGATGCGATCAAAGCCTTTAACCTCTCGTTGCATATGGTCGTATAAATGACCGCTAATCACAATTTCTCCAACGTCTTTGAAGCCATCACGTAAATATAAACGTTTAGCATTTGGATTAGCCTTGTCGACATTTAGTCCGATAACTTTTTCGCCCTCATGGGTCGCTAGCCGATCTACTGCTGTTAATAATCTCGAACCAATTCCCTGTCCACGAAATTTTTCATCCACTGCGATTGAATCCAAATACCATTCACCTGGAAAAGCTTCAGGATCAATAAACATCTTGACCTCATCGGTAATTCCTTGCGAACGCAAATAATTTTCTAAAGGCAAATCGATAATCTCCTCTTTATTTGCAGGATAACCAAAAACAGCACCTGCGATTTCGCCATCAATTTCTTCAACTAGACCTCGAGCATAGCCGAAACGATAAGTCGGATCTTCAAAGCAGGCCGCGATAATCTCTAAAGCCTTCTCTTCACCAAACTCATCTAAAAAATCTAGCTCCATATCTTTTAAAATAACCAGTATTAATTTTGCAACTGCTGCACCATCTTCTTTTTTGGCAAATCGAATCATTTTAAAACCTCTCTTTTAATAACGTATATTCCCTATTTCTTAGTGTAACACGAGGGAATTTTTTTCGAAAGTCAGGAACTTTGTGAATAGTTAAAATTCTGCTATGATAAACTTGAAAAGAATACTAGGAGGCGCAACATGAAAAAAATAGGAAAGATTCTTTTAGGAATCATCGCAGCCATCATTGTGGTTCTAGGCGGTTATTTGATTTATTTATTCGCCAGCTATGACCGATTACCTGACAACCTTACTTTAAAACCTGACAATCAACACAATCAGGTTTTGGAAACTAATAAAACCTATCGGGCCATGAGTCATAATATTGGCTACGGAGCCTATCCCCCAAGCTATAGCTTCTTTATGGACGGTGGGAAATACTCACGAGCATATGATAAAAAAACGGTAGAAAAAAATATGCAGGGAATTGTCACCACGACAAAAGAATTAGAACCTACTTTTGCCTTTTATCAAGAAGTCGACCAAGATGGCGATCGTTCACAGCATGTAGACGAAGTGGCTTTTCTGAAAGACCATTTATCTGACTACAACAGCTTGTATGGACAAAATTACGACTCTTCATACTTGTTCTATCCCTTTACGGACCCAATCGGCCAAGCTAAATCAGGCCTTGTCACCCTGAGCAAAGCTGAGATCACCAGCAGTAAACGCTATTCTTTACCGATCGAAACAAATTTCAACAAATTTTTTGATTTGGATCGTGCCTTCACTGTCAGTCGTATTCCAGTCAAAGGTGGTCACGAATTTATTGCGATTAATACTCACTTGTCTGCTTTTACGAAGGATCGTTCTATTCAAGCGGCTCAATTGAAGAAAATTTTTGATGTCATGGAAAGCGAATATAAAAAAGGCAATTATGTGATGGTCGCCGGAGATTATAATCATGATGTGTTGGGAAACAGTCCAGACGTATTTGGTACAAGTAAAAAACGCGAAACCTGGACACATCCATTTCCAAAAGAAGATTTACCTGCGGGCTTTCACCTGCCTACTGGTAAGCTAGCAGAAGAGAAAACGCCCTCTGCTCGAGCATTAAACGAACCCTATAAACAGGGCAAGACCTACACGACTTTGATTGATGGGTTTCTTGTTTCAGATAATATCAATGTTGAAGCTGTTCACGTCAAGGATATGCAATTTAAATATTCTGATCATAATCCAGTATATTTAGATTTCACTTTTAAATGATTCATTTTTCTCGAATGATTAGTCCTGCTAAAAAGGCAAAATCTTCTAATTAAGAAGGTTTTGTCTTTTTCGTTTTACACACATGTAGGTTAGCTTTGGGGTTAACTTCAAGATAAATTGCGTTTTTTCACTCGCCTTGATAAAATGAAGGAAATTATAGAAAAGGACTAAGTGTAATGTGGAAGTTCACCTTCAATATACGCACCATTACTCTACTCCAAACAAGCAAACTACTGTAGATGAAACATTGTTTGGAGATACGATAAGAGTTGTTTCATCGCCCTAATTTAAACGCGGATTAACGCACGTTTATTTGTTGCGGCTTGAAACCTCTTTTTATAGACAAAATTGGAGGAAAAATAGAATGTTGACAATTAAACAAGTTGAACGAAAAAATAAAAACGAACTAGATACACTGATGGCCATTTGGGAATCAGCGGTTATTGCTACCCACACCTTTTTGACAAAGAATGATATTGAAGCCTTAAAGCCAGAGGTAAAAAAAGCATTTCAGCTGATTGATCAGCTTTATGGCTATTACGATCCTGAGCTTTTAGGATTTATCGGTGTCCAACAAGATAAGGTTGAAATGCTTTTCGTTGCAAACGAAGCTCGAGGAAACGGGATTGGAAAAAAATTACTGCAATTTGCGCTTGATTCGCTAAACATACACTATGTAGACGTGAATGAGCAGAATCAGCAGGCCTTCGGTTTTTATCAGCATATGGGCTTTCATGTCATCACTCGATCAGAACTAGATGAGCAAGGCAATCCATTCCCAATTTTGCATTTAAAAAAAATGCAGATTAAAGAAGTTGTCACGGATAAGAAAAACTATTTAGACTTGCTGCTTTTAGCTGATCCGCAGGAAGACATGATTGATCGTTACCTTGATGACGGCCGCATGTTTGTTTTATATGATGATGATGCTTTGAAGTGCGCAGCCGTTGTCACAGAGTTGAATAAGCAGGAATGTGAGCTGAAAAACATAGCGACTGTCCCAGCTGTACATGGACAAGGCTATGGCAGAGCCATGATCCAGTTTTTATTCCATGAATTTCTAGGTCATTATCAAACGATGTATGTCGGAACTGGTGATGAGCCTGGAATATTGGACTTTTATAAAAAAAGCGGATTCCGCGAATCGCATCGCGTGAAGAATTTTTTCACCGATAATTACCACGAACCAATCATTGATCAAGGAGTCCAATTGGTTGATATGGTTTACCTGCGGGCAGACGTCAATAACGAGTAACATAAAAAAAGTGATAAGATCAACTTCATGATCTTATCACTTTTCTTTATGAACTTATGCTTGCCGCAGCTGTTTGATAATTGTTTCCGCTGTCGAAAGATTCATTTGATCTGCTCGACGCAATTGGCTTGAAACCTGAGCGATCTCTTTTTCGGTCGCGCCAGCAGTGATGGCCAATGAGCGGCTCTGCATCGCCATGTGTCCTTTTTGAATGCCGTCTGTCACTAGTGCCCGAATGGCTGCCAAATTTTGCGCCAATCCAACAGCAACAATCATTTCGCCTAATTCAGCCGCCGTGGAAACTTCTAATAATTTCAAACTTAGCTGAGCCTTCGGTAAAACCTTCGTTGCCCCACCGACAATACCGACTTTCATTGGTAAGGTTAATTGTCCAACGAGTTTTTCTTCTTTTATGACCCAATCCGTCAAACCTTCATAACGTCCGTTTCGTGCAGCATAGGCGTGACAAGCTGCCGCCACCGCACGTGTATCATTGCCAGTAGCCAGTACGACCGCGTCAATCCCGTTCATAATCCCTTTGTTATGAGTTGCCGCACGGTATGGGTCCAGCTTGCTAAACTCACTTGCAGCAGCAATCTTTTCCGCGACTTCTGGCGTTAGCTGCGTCAGTGGAAGCTCGCATCGTGCCTCGATCAATGATTCAGTTGCATAGTTGCTTAAAATGCTGAACAAGATATCCGCCATTGGAATCAGTTGTCGCAGCTCTTGCGCGACTGCTTCCAGCATCGTATTCAAGATATTGGCGCCCATCGCATCTTTTGTATCGACAACTACATCGATCGAAATGTAGCCTTCTTCAAAGGTGCGTGCATGAATGGATTGCAATCCACCGCCACGCTGATAGATTGAAGGATAACTTTTCTCTGCTGCTGCAAAAAGAGCTTTTTTATTTTCGTTAATCGTTTTAATTACTGCATCGAAATCAGTGACCTTTCGTAAAACGATCTGTCCAACCATCCCTTGATTAATCACTCGCGTCTGAATCCCGCCCGCTTTTGCAATGATTTTCCCTGCATTGCTAGCTGCCGCAATCACGGAGGGTTCTTCGGTAGCCATTGGAATTAGTTTTTTTTTACCATTAATAACAAAATTTTGAGCAACACCTAAAGGAATCGAGCATTCACTGATTTGGTTTTCAATCAGATTGTTCGCGATTTTTTCTGGCAGCACCGTTTCAGTCGCTAATTGTGCCGCTTCTTTAGCTGATAACTTTTTTTCTTTCACCAGTTTAGCTAAACGTTCAGCTTGGGTCATCTGATAGAATTTTTTTTTTGCGATTTCTTGATCCTCTGCTTTGGTGATTAACAACGCTAGACCTAACCCGCCGCCAATACAAAGACTTGCTACACCACGCTGCTTCTCCTCTTGAATCAGCTCTGAAATTAGGGTGGTCACAATTCGCGTCCCACTGGCACCAATTGGGTGTCCTAAAGCGATTGCGCCGCCGTAACTGTTAATTTTTTGATCAGATAGTTTTAATTCTTTTTGCACTGCAACAGAAGCTGCCGCAAATGCTTCATTGATTTGGAAGGTATCAATTTCATCAATTGTACGATTCGCTTTTTTTAATAATTTATTAATTGCGGATACTGGAGCCATCCCCATAATACTTGGATCAATCCCCACTTCACTGTAGTTATTAATAACAGCCAGATAAGCTAGTCCATGTTCAATTGCATAGGATTTCGCTGCCAATACGACAGCTGACGCACCATCGTTTAGCGTTGAAGCGTTAGCCGCTGTGACGACCCCATTCTCCTTAAAAGCTGGTTTTAAGGAGCCAATTTTCTCCAAAGTTGAATCAAAGCGAATCCCTTCATCTTCCCACATGGTACTACCGTCTGATAGTGCAATCGGAACGATTTCTGATTCAAACTTGCCATCCTTACTGGCTTTCGCTGCCTTCATTTGCGAATCATAGGCATATTGATCCTGCATTTCACGGGTAACATGATAGTCTTCAGCCACCTTTTCTGCTGTCAACCCCATATGCTTTCCACTAAACGCATCTGTTAAACCATCATAAATCATACTTGATTTGGGCTCTTGCCATTCTTGCGTAGCGTAATCAAAGCTTGTAACCTTTGGAGCCTGAGACATATTCTCTGTTCCCCCAGCAATCACAACGTCCGCCTCGCCCAACAAAATCTGCTGCATCCCAAAAATGATCGATTTCATACCAGATCCGCACACTTCATTGATCGTAGTTGCCGGAACAGCATAGGGTATCCCTGCTTTAACTGCCGATTGCCGAGCCACGTTTTGACCATTGCCCGCCTGTAACACATTGCCCATAAATACCTGATCGATTTGATCTGCCTCGATCTCCGCACGTTTGATTGCTTCTTTCACCGCAATCGCACCGAGTTCAACAGCTGAAACAGTTGTTAATTTGCCTTTATATCTGCCAATTGGTGTTCGTACAGCGCTTAAAATAACTACTTCTTCCAAGGGTGCACCTCCAATGTTTTCATTAAAAATCAGAGGTAAGTATATCACAGATAGTTTTATAATTTCTTAAGATTCAAACTCAACTAATTATGACCTTTCTGTGATATATTTACCTTTGGAAGAAAAGATGTCTGTTCCACTTAATATTTTAGTAATTTAGTGGAAAGATATGTGTGGTTTATTCATTTTTATTAAGGAATGGATGAATCAATAAGAACTAGGAGGAGCAATATGAATATAGGGATTGATAAAATCAGTTTTCACGTACCAAATTATTATCTTGATATGACGGACTTAGCAAACGCTCGTGAGACTGACCCCAACAAATTTCACATTGGTCTTGGACAAGATCAGATGGCAATTATTCCCGAGACACAAGACATCGTCACTTTAGGGGCAAGTGCTGCTGCCAAAATTCTTACAGATGAGGACAAAAAGGACATCGACATGGTGATCGTCGGAACAGAATCAAGTACCGACTTCTCAAAATCTGCCGCGGTAATTATTCATGACCTGTTGAATATTCAACCATTCGCTCGTTCATTTGAAATAAAGCATGCTTGTTATGGCGGAACCGCCGCCCTGCAGCAGGCTCATGATTATGTTGCCCTACATCCCGATCGTAAAGTTTTAGTGATCGCTGCTGATATTGCAAAATATGGTTTAGCAACTGGTGGCGAACCTACACAAGGCTGTGGTGCTGTCGCTATGCTAATAACCAAGGAACCAGATTTATTAGCCTTCAATAACGATAGTGTCTTCTATTCAGAGGACGTTTATGATTTTTGGCGACCTGCAGGACATGATTATCCATTAGTCGATGGACACATGTCTAACCAAATCTATATTGATTCTTTTACTCGGATCTGGGAGCAAAATAAAAAAGTCAATCAAACCGATAGTACGGATTATGCCGCAATCACCTTCCATCTACCTTATACAAAGATGGGGCGTAAAGCTTTGCGGGCAATCTTTCCAGAAATGCCTGAATCAGAACAACAACGTTTAGAAGCTCGTTATGATGAAGCAGTGGTGTATAGCCGTACAGTCGGTAATCTCTACACCGGATCGTTATATCTAGGTTTGATATCCTTGTTAGATAATGGCAATCTAGCTGCCGGTGATCGAATCGGATTATTCAGCTATGGTTCTGGTGCCGTTAGCGAGTTCTTCTCAATGACATTGATGGATGGGTACAAAAATCATTTAACTAGCCAAGAGAACCAGGCATTGCTTTCCGAGCGTAAGCAACTATCAATCGATGACTATGAAAAAATGTTTAACGAAAAACTCCCAACTGATGGAGAAACGTATACCTTCTCTGATTCAACTGAGTTTGCCATTCATAAAATCAGTGGTGATATTCGTTATTACAATAAGTAGTGCTCAATAGGAAAAGGCCAGTCGACTGATCAGTCAACTGGCCTTTTTTAGGCACAAAAATAATCTAGCAGGTCTAATGGCTAAGTGTTTGTTCTTCATTCCAGTTTTCTGGAATATTTACACTCTTCTCTAGGTCTTAAACGTTTTTTATAATTGAATTTCGTTTAAGCCTCACCATTAAGTGAAGAAATGGTTCCACTGTCTACATTTCTTTTCCCCGCTAGATTAGAATAACTTGGTAAGGAGACTTCAAATCCCTACTTCCTTTCTGCCATTTTTGGCATTCTCTTTGAAATGAACACTGCTTCCGTCCATTCCTGTTGTATCATTTTACAACCTTAGGGACCTACCCCTTACATCTATATTTATACCATATTTTACACTTTTTTGCAACCGTTTACACTTTATCTACTTGTCCTTTTTCATGTTATAATCTTAACGTTAAGACTACAATTAAGACTCGGTTTTTTTCAAAATAAATCGGCGATTAACTAAATTAGGAGGAATCATTTTTTATGAATATATTATATATTTCTATCTCAGGAAATACCCGGGCATTTATTAAGCGTCTGGAGGCCTACGCAATAGAGCAGCATCAATTAGATCCACAAAATCCTTTAATCAGCTCAAAGGAAATTTCTGAAAATAGTCCTTTTGAAATTGAGTCAGCTCCCTTCTTTACCTTTGTCCCTACCTACTTAGAAGGAGGAAATGGCGTCGATAGCGGAGATACCGAGATTTTGACAGAAGTGATGCGCGAATACCTCGAATATGAAGATAATTTTAAACAATGTCTGGGAGTCGTCGGCAGCGGGAACAAAAATTTCAATTATCAATATTGCCTGACCGCAAAACAATATAGCGAAGCCTTCAATTTTCCATTCCTAGCAGATTACGAGCTACGTGGAACCTCTGCTGATTGTGAGCGTGTGTATCGTATTTTAAAAGAAAGCAGTTTAAATTAATCGTTTACTAATTATTCTATTGACTTTTTCTCATGTTAGAGGCATTCTTTTTAAAATAGATAAATCTATGAGAGAGGCGTGTTGCAATTGAGAAAAGTCGCAATTATTGGTGTAGGACATGTAGGAAGCACAACTGCTTACACTTTGATTTCAAAAAATATCGTCGATGAGCTCGTTCTTTTCGACTCGAAAGATACGATTCTAAAGGCTGAACTAAATGATCTGATGGATGGGCAAATGGAACAAACGAATCAAGTTCGGCTGATTGGTCCAGATATCGCTGAACTTGCCGATACAGATGTGATTATTTTTTCTGCTGGTGACATTTCGATTTTTGAAGGAAATCCTGATCGCTTTGCTGAACTGAATTTAACCAAAACAATCGTGGAAGAATGGGCACCAGTCATCAGAGATTCAGGTTTTAAGGGAATTATATTGAATATTACAAATCCTTGTGATGTCATTACCCAGTATTTGCAGGAATTGACAGGATTTCCTCAAGAGCGAGTTATTGGTACGGGGACTTCACTAGATACGGGCCGAATGAAGCATGCTGTCAGCAAAAGTATGAAGGTCCATCCTTCAGCTATTGACGGTTATGTCATTGGAGAGCATGGTGAAAGTCAATTTGTCGCGTGGTCTAGTGTCCGAATCGGCGGTGTTCCTATCAGCGAAACGTTGACTGCTGATAGGCTTGAAAGTTTGGATAATGCCGCTCGTGATGGTGGTTGGGTCACCTTTAGAGGAAAAGGCTATACTTCCTATGGTATTGCCATTCAAGCCGCACGGATTGCTGAAGCGATTTTAAACGACAATCAGCTTGTTGTACCAGTCAGTCATTATCACCAAGCTGAGAATTGCTACGCAGGCTCTCCTGCAAAGATCTCAAGACAAGGGATCAGTGAAAGCCTTCCATTAAAGCTTTCTGATGCAGAACAAGAAAAATGGCGTCAAACCATCCAGACGATTCATTCAATGCATGCAACGATCTAAAGAAAAATACTGTTGAGCAGCAACACTTGCTCATTGAAAAAACGAACGATTGTGAAACTATCAATATGATAGCCTCACAGTCGTTCGTCTTGTATTCTCTGTATAATCAAAAGTATTTCAGGCACTTTTGACAATCGAGAGAGCTTTCCTCCACTCAAACCCGATCAACTTAGCGTTAGGTGTGCGATAGTTAAAGACCTTTTCATTTTCTAATGGCTCAAAATAGTTCTTAATCGCACGAATCACCGAATTATGACAGACCAATAGATACGTATTCTCAGAATCTTGTTCTAATTCTGCTAATAATGGAACAATTCGAGCATAGACATCCATCAAAGATTCCCCATTGGGATAGCGTACAGCAAATTGAGTACGAATTTTTAAGTACCCATCCAGTTCATCACTCTTTCCATCATAGTCTCCATAATCCAGCTCGATCAACCGGTCATCGACACTCATGGGTAAATGATTGGCTTCACTCACTATTCGTGCTGTTTCTCCCGCACGTTTTAAGGGAGAATGGATGATTCTGGTAATAGGCGCGTCAAGGTTAGCCACTTCTTCTGCTAATAAAGCTGCTTGGTGATAACCTACCTCAGATAAAGCAACATCGCTTCGCCCTGAAATGATTCCTTTCTTGTTCCAATCTGTCTCCCCGTGTCTAGCTACATAAAGCAAATACAACAGTCCTCTCTATCAAAAGAATTGAAAATCCTACGAAAATGATCCTAGGATTTTCAAAATAAGCATTCATAAAAACGCTGGTAGTAGCCAGTTTCTTTACTACTTTATCATTAGAATGAAAGAACGTCTATATATTTACTGAAAATATCTGTTAGTTTTTCACTCCGTAAGCTCTTGGAATAATGAGGTGATCAATCAGTGGTACAAAACAATTCATAATTAATAAAATAAAGGTCATTCCCTCTGGTATGGAACTAAATGAACGCCAAGCCATTAGTAGTATGCCACAACAAATTCCATATATGATCTCACCTTTGGGCGTTGTAGGTGATGTACTATAATCTGTTGCCATGAAGAAAGCACCCAGCATAGTTGCGCCCCCAAAGATATGAGCAAAAACAATCGTCAGATCACCTTTCCCTAAAAATAGCGCAATAATAACTATTGTACTAAGCATACAAATCGGAATGTGCCAAGTAATTACTTTTTTATACAGCAGAAATATCCCTCCTAAAAAGAGAAGTATCGCCGTTGTTTCAGCATTTTTACCAGCAATCAATCCAGTCAAGCTATCTATCATCTGACCAGAGCTTAAACCTTCTCCCGCTTTGGCATTCATCAAAGGGGTCGCAGAAGAGACTATATCTAAACCATTTGGCGAGAAAAAGGGGTGAGGTTGTACATTGGCTGACATTTCCTTTACAAAGACCAATCTTAAAACAGCTCGCCCCGTTAAGGCAGGATTTAACAAATTCCTACCAATTCCTCCAAAAAGTTCTTTTGCGATAATAATTCCAATAACTCCTCCTAAAGCGGGATACCACAACGGAACACTAGCGGGCAAGCTCATTGCCAACAGAACGCCAGTTACAGCAGCCGAATAATCCTTAGGCAAGGTATTTTTACGAAATTTAAACCATAGAAATTCAGCAATCAGACACGTCCCAATAGCAATCACATATAGAAGTAACGAACGCAGTCCAAAAAAGATAATGGAAGCAATCACGCTAGGCAACAGAGCCAATAAAACCAATCGCATAATTCGATCAGTTTTTTCGTGAAACAACAAATGCGGCGAGGCTTCCATTAAAGGATAACGTGTACTGCGAAGCTGCTCAAACGAATTTCTATTCCCCATATCTACGCCTGCCTTTCTTTGAGTGCTTTTTGTCCGGCGACAATATGTTCAGCCAAATGTCGACGCGCCGGGCAAATATAGGTACAACACCCACAGTTAATACAGCTATCTACATAAAGCTTCTCCAAACGTTTCCAATTTTCCTTCAGATAGCTTTTTTCAAGCTGATGCGGCAAAAGACCGATTGGACAAACATCCACACACCTAGCGCACATGATACAAGGAGACGGTGTGCTATCTTTATCATGATGCTCATTAATCACAATTAACCCATTTGCTGATTTTGTTAAGGAAGCGGCCATCGTGTCCACTGTTTTCCCCATCATAAAGCCACCTGTGATAATCTTTGATGGCTGTCCATCAAAGCCTCCGCAAAAGGCAATCATATCCTCAATGGAAGTCCCTAACGGAAAATAGACATTTTTCTGCTTTTTGACATCACCTACGACCGAACAGATTCGATGACTCAAAGGAACTCCGGGATCAATCGCTTCATAAACCGCAACCGTCGTAGCTACGTTGATGATCAAATAGCCTAAGTCGCGTGTCGATCCATCCGCTGGAGCTTCCTTTCCTGTGATTGCTTTAAAAAGCATCTCAGTACTTCCTTGAGGATAAATTGAAGGAACCTCCACAACCGAAAGATTTGGGGTTGCATGACACAAATTCCTCATAGCTTCAATTGCTTCTTGCTTATCATCCTCAATTGCAATAATCCCTTCCTTTGCTGCTACAGCTTTCAATACTAATTCACAGCCCTTGATCAGCTTTTCCCCTTGAGTGGCCATTAATGCAGCATCAGACATTAATAAAGGCTCGCATTCAGCCCCATTAAAAATACAAGTATGAATCTCCTCTTTAGGATTTAATTTTACATGACTGGGAAAAGTCGCCCCGCCTAGGCCAACCACCCCAGCAACTTCAACACGCTCGACAATCATTTCCGGCGTCAATACATCAATTGTTTCGTGGTGTATTTCTTGAAGTTCGTCTCTAAAATCATTTTCAATGATTACGCAGGTCATCTCATCTCCCTGCCCCTGATCGATCTCTTTTATTCCGATAATCTTCCCAGAAATACTTGAATGAACATTTGCTCCCAATCCCTCATCCATTTTTGCAATTGTCTGCCCTAAAAATACCTTTTCTCCCACGGAAACAATAACCTCCGCGGGCTCACCAATGTGCTGCTGAACAGGAATATAAACCTTTTTAGGATGTATGTTCTCGACATTTTTATAATTATCGATGCCTCTTAAATGCAAGGCTTTATCCTGGTGTAGATCGATTCCACCTTTAAATGCTCGCTTACTCATCACATTCCTCCAATAATATTCATAATTTTAGTATAACATGAACATTTTTCAACTAAAAATAATACCCTGTTATACAGACATTGAAAGCGAATAATAAAAAAAGTTACTACAATGTTTTGATAAATCCTAGAAATTACAAATAAAGACTAATCTCTTTTTATCACCTCCACCAGTAAAAGTAAGAACAAAAAGTATTGCGAATAAAAAGGCCTGTATTTAATCGAACTGCTAAAAATGATATATAAACCAACGGACTTTTGAATTCCATTTTTTCTTAAGTCTTAAAATTCTATAGTGATAAAACTCTCAATTTATGACATAGACTGAATAATAGATTCATGTTTTCATTTAGGGAAGGGCTTCGAGTAATCTAGGAATTTTAGAATGGCATTATGCTTTACAACCAAGTGAATTTAAGAATAATTGAACGAAGAAATAGACGATCATTAAAATGGATCAAGAGGAAATCAAGGAAAGGGTCCTATGGGAAATACTACATAAACTCTGTGTTAAATAGGAAAATGACATGACACAAAAAAAGACTATCCTAATAAGAATAGTCCTAACTGCGCGGCGACGTCCTAATCTCACAAGGGGCAACCCCTCACTACAATCGGCGCTAAGAAGCTTAACTTCTGTGTTCGACATGGGAACAGGTGTATCCTTCTCGCTATCGCCACCACACTAGTATTCAATTGAGTAAACGTCGTTCACTCAAAACTGGATCAGAAACATTTTAACAACCGTGAATCAATTTTTGGTTAAGTCCTCGATCGATTAGTATCAGTCCGCTCCGTACATCACTGCACTTCCACTCCTGACCTATCTACCTGATCATCTCTCAGGGATCTTACTT
>NZ_JAHLOS010000011.1 GCF_018917525.1 Enterococcus raffinosus
CGCTGTATCGGAGATAAAAGTAAATAATGTCATCCGGGTGACCATCTTGCATCATTTTGAAAATAATATTTAAGTAATCATCCATAACTGTTTTTCGTTTTTTATAGTTTCTCGGCTGATCCATCTGACAGAGGTCTTCTTCTGTCATTTGAAGATATTTCTTTAGTGTGATTGGATGAATGTTAAATTGATGGGCTAAATGAAAAGGAACCTTTTTCTTTGTTTTTGCCCAATACCTTTGAATGGTACGAATCAACTGTTGTTTTTCTCGGCGACTTTCCGCCTGTTTTTGGTATTGTGAGCTACTTAGATCGCGTTTTTTATTATCAAAAACAATCTCTGAACCATCTGGCTCTCTTGGAACAGAATTATCGTAAGACAACTTGGCTAAGTAGACTGAATCCGGTGTTCTTTCAACGTAAACCTTCTTGGGGTCTCGATCTAATAAGCGGCCTTCGTGGAAGAAAAGGGTCTTGGGGAGCTGGGAGGAAAAGATTTCTTTTAGATGCGTGATCAAATTTTGAAGTAAATGAAAGCGATCAGCCACTTGTACACAATCGGGAAGGATGTCAGTAATGGCTTTAGCGTAGGCGTTGGCGCGATCGCGGGCTACGAATTGAATTTTTTTATGGTGGGCTAACCATTCTTTTAATGTAGCGGCTGTCCGCCCCTCAAGGAGGGCAAGCAGCTGATGGTCTTGCATATCGTAGATAGCTGTGGCATAAGTCTGCCCTTTTCTTATGGCTACATCATCGATCCCTATTGCTTCGACGTTTGGTCGATCTTCGAATACCAATCGATCATACAGTCGTTGAATGGTATCATTGCTCACTGAGACACCTAAGAGAGCTAATACTTTACTAGCACATTCATTGCTCAAAAAGATTGCCACACCTAAAATAAAGGTATTGAGGGCATCGGTTCGAACTTGAGAAGAACGGGCAAAAGGAAGAGCTTCAGTAAAGACCTGTCTGGAGCACTCAGGATTTGAGCAACTATATTTGTAAAGGTTGGCGTGAAGAAATGTTTGTTTACCATGGATTGGCGTATCTTGAAGTGTTCGTTGATATGTCGCAGTTAAGGTTCGACACAACGTGCCACAAGTAGGACAGGAACATTCATGAGGTTTTGACTTAATGAACAAATGGACTGTTTCAGAATCTTCCGAGGTATCATAGATAAAATGGTCTTCATCCAACAAAAAAGAGCACTGGGTTAGTTCGGTGTAGTTCATTCTAAAGACCCTCTTTCTAACTATAGTATAAGACGAGAAATATCTAAACAGTACAAATAGCCACAAAAAAGCAGGTACGAATGTACTTGCTTTTTTGTGGCTTTAACCAAACTTGAGAAAGAACCAGATAATTTTCGGAGTTCCTTTTTTTATAGGGTTAATTGATGATTGGAATTGAAATAGTTCTTATAAGCCGTATAACCACCGATGATTGATCCGAGACTAGTCGCCGATAATAACATGAAGGTAACCATAATTTGATATTTGATGGCATGCACGGGATCTAAACCAGCGAAAATCAAACCGGACATCATTCCTGGTAAACTAACAAGACCAACTGTTTTTGCGGAATCGATGGTAGGCTGCATGGCGGTTTTGATACTTTGTTGCAGGATTGGCTTGGAGGCTAATTTGATTGAAGCTCCGAGAGCCAATTTCTCTAATACCTGTTGTCTCAAGTCATGAAACTGAGTATTCAAAGCTCTGTAGCATAACCCGATTGCTACCATTGAATTACTCGCGATCATTCCAGTGATAGGAACGATTTGAGAAGGAATAAACTTAATAGCTCCAGCGAAAATCAATACACCAAGAGTGATATAAGTACTAATAAAAATTGCTGCTAGTGAATGAAGATATTTTTTACGAAGACTGGGATTTCTCTTATGCGCATTCCAAGCAGCGTTAAACACAATAAAGAGACTCATTGCAATCGTTAAAAAATTGTTATTGACCTGGAAAATATATTTCAACAAATACCCGACAATAACTAGTTGAATAATGGCACGAATAATACTAAAAAAAATGTCTTTGGAAAGATTCAGTTTTTCTTTAGCACTAATAGCAACAGCAATCAGTACCAGTGCAAAAGCCAAAACTAAAGAAAGGTCATTCACGGCTAATTGATTCATTGTTTGAGTTTCCCTCCTTGGATAATCAGTAATTTTTCTGCTGCTTGAATCTCTGCTTCATCATGAGTTACCTGTAAGATAGTACAGCCTTTTTGTTGAATATCTTTGATCAATCGATGAATAACCGTTTTTGTTTGTTCATCAAGTCCCGTTGTCACCTCATCTAACAGCAAAATCTGTGGTAAAAATAAAATATTCCGAATCAGAGCTACTCGTTGCCGCTCACCGCCTGATAATTCAGAGATATTTTTTGTCAAATATTCTTTTGGCAGATCTACCATTTGGAGATGTTCAAGCATTTGCGTTTGATCAGGAGTGAGGTCTCTAATTGTATAAGGCAGAGTTAAATTGTCCAATACCGTTTCACCAAATAATGCGGGCTGCTGAAAACAATAGGAGACTTGTTGCCGATATTCGGTATAGTCATATTGTTGCTGAGGCTTTCCCTGAAAAAGAATTTCGCCACTGGTTGGAGTTAACAATGAAGCGATCAATCGAAGTAATGTACTTTTTCCTCCACCTGAAGGGCCCGAAATCGTTAAGAAAGCTCCTTGTTCTACTATCAAAGAAATCTGATCTAAAATGATTCGTTGGTCACTTTGATAACTGACAGAATTCAGTTTTAATAAAACCATATCAATTATTTTCCTTTCCAGGTTCATAAGGAATGACCACCAAAAGTGCGGGCAGACCATCTACGGCTAAGTGTTTTAGCTTCAGTTCAGGATAAAGTTTAAAAGTACTCGTTTTTCCGTAACGATTAAAAAAATAGTCTTGAATCTGTTGTTCGCTCCATTGTCTTGCTGGAAAATGCCAGTAGTGATCATTTTCCTTAACAAAAACAAAGCCAACACTCCAAGCTCTTTTTATTTCAGTTGGAAGTTGAGCTAGTTTTTCTTGAAAATTTTCCATGAATATCCTCCATTCATTATTTCTCTTCAAAGTCCTCTCATCAAAAAAGCCAATTCTATTAAACCAGTCTTTTTTACTTCTGTACATTTATTCAACCTAATTATAACTTAACAATTTTCTTGAAAGTAGACCTTATTGAAACTCTTTGTTTTTCTGGATATTTTCTAGTAATTCTCATTTTTAGATAAATGTCGAAACATATTATTTGGAGTTTGACCAATTCTGATGTATTATGATCTCGGATAGTTACTTACAAAAAGTAAATAAGTGTAAATCTTTTTCATTTAACCCAAAATGTTTTACACTATATTCGTAAGAATTTTTACACTTATTAGGAGGTTTGTTTATTATGGCAAAAGAACATTACGATAGAAGTAAACCACACGTTAATATTGGTACCATCGGTCACGTCGACCATGGGAAAACAACTTTAACGGCAGCAATCACAACGGTATTAGGTAAGAAAGGTCTAGCAAACCCTCAAGACTATGCTAGTATCGATGCTGCACCCGAAGAACGTGAACGTGGAATTACCATTAACACTGCGCACGTTGAATATGAAACTGAAAAACGCCACTATGCTCATATTGATGCTCCAGGACACGCGGACTATGTCAAAAACATGATCACCGGTGCTGCTCAAATGGATGGTGCAATCCTAGTAGTATCAGCTACTGATGGTCCAATGCCGCAAACACGTGAACACATTTTGTTATCACGCCAAGTGGGTGTTAAACATTTAATCGTATTCTTAAACAAAGTTGACTTAGTCGACGATGAGGAATTGATTGATTTAGTAGAAATGGAAGTACGTGAATTACTTTCTGAATATGGTTTCCCTGGTGATGATATTCCAGTTCTTAAAGGTTCGGCTTTGAAAGCATTAGAAGGCGATCCTGAACAAGAACAAGTAATCCTTGATTTAATGGATACAGTTGACGAATACATCCCAACTCCAGAACGTGATACTGACAAACCATTCTTGCTACCAGTCGAAGATGTATTTTCTATCACTGGTCGTGGGACTGTAGCGTCTGGTCGTATCGACCGTGGTGAAGTCAAAGTCGGCGACGAAGTTGAAATCATCGGGATCAAACCTGAAGTTCAAAAAGCAGTCGTAACTGGACTTGAGATGTTCCGTAAAACATTGGATTATGGGGAAGCTGGCGATAACGTTGGGGTTCTATTACGTGGGATTACACGTGATGAAATCGAGCGTGGTCAAGTCTTAGCTAAACCAGGTTCAATCACACCACATACAAAATTCAGTGCAGAAGTTTATGTATTGACGAAAGAAGAAGGTGGACGTCATACGCCATTCTTCAACAACTATCGTCCTCAATTCTACTTCCGTACAACTGACGTTACCGGAAACATCGCTTTGCCAGAAGGAACTGAAATGGTTATGCCTGGTGATAACGTTACAATCGATGTTGAATTGATTCACCCAATTGCGGTAGAAAAAGGAACAACTTTCTCTATTCGTGAAGGTGGACGTACCGTTGGTTCAGGTATCGTAACTGAAATCGAAGCATAATTAGATTTGACTAACACGTAGCGCTTGTCGTTACGTGTTTTTTGTGTTCTTTAAAACTCAACTTGCACCTGTTTTATTAGATTGCTATGATATTTCTAAATGGAATAAGAAGGAGAAGCTATGGAAAAAGTGTTTGTTAGTCCCATGACCTATCGTCAGGGAGAAAATGTTCTGTGGAATCATTTAGAAGATATTCTAGCTTTTGGTCAAAAAGGCTTAATCGTGACCGATGGTTTTGTTTATCAATTGCTGGGAGAGCAGTTATGTCAAAAGCTAATGAAGCTAGGTGGAAAAATTTCCGTGTGGTTAGTAGAAGAAGAGCGACCAAGTGAAGCGTTCGATTACATTATTGCTTTAGGCGGCGGTCGGGCAATTGATTTAGGAAAAGCTCTCGCTTTTGAATCCAATTATCCTTGTATTGTCATTCCTACGTCTGCTTCAACAGATGCGCCAACATCACGCATCTCGGTCAACTATCGTGACGGTTATTTTGAAAAGTATTCTTATTATACTAAAGGCCCAGATCTTGTATTGGTCGACACAGCAATTTTGATCAATAGTCCGGTTCATTTTTTGACCGCAGGTATCGCCGATGGGTTATCGACTTCCATTGAAGCACGAACAGTTCGTGAAAATTTTGGTGTGAATACATTAGGTGCTGCGCCAACATTGGCAGCTGAAGCAATTGCGGAAAAATGTCGTGAGGTATTGCTTGAATTTGCTGAAGAGGCAGTGGAGGCAAATGAAAAACATACGATCACACCAGCCTTCGAAGCTGTAGTTGAAGCGAATACATTACTGAGCGGAATCGGATTTGAATCAGGTGGATTAAGTATTGCTCATGCACTGCATAATGCGGTGGTCAGTCTGTGGGGAAGAGAGATAAAGGGAAGCCATGGTCAAATCATCGCATTGACTACTTTGCAGCAATTGCGGATTGAGGGACGAGAAGAAGAGCTTGCACGCTATCAAACGTTATTTGGAAAATTAGCACTGCCGATTTTTTATGAGGATCTGTCAATTTTCCCAGCAGCTGAAGAGTTAAAAAAAGTTACTGAACTTGCTTTTTCACCAGAAGATGGAATCATTCGCAGTCAATCACCAGCCACACAAACGGATGTTTACAAAAATTTACTGACATTTAGAAAAACCCGTGAAATCTAATGATTTCACGGGTTTTGTATTAGATATTCAAGACTTTATTCAAGAAATCTTGCGTTCTTGGGTTGTGAGGATTATTAAAGACTTGTTCTGGAGTACCATCTTCTAATATTTTCCCGCCATCTGTAAAGATCACACGGTCAGCCACTTCTTTGGCGAAGCCCATTTCGTGGGTAACGATCACCATGGTCATCCCTTGTAAGGCTAAATCCTTCATAACTTTTAGTACGTCACCAACCATTTCCGGGTCAAGAGCCGAAGTAGGTTCATCAAACAGCATGACGTCAGGATTCATTGCTAATGCGCGAGCAATTGCCACACGCTGTTTTTGTCCACCTGAAAGGCTGTCTGGATAATCATTTTTCTTTTCTTCCAATCCAACTTGTGTTAATAATTCAACGCCGCGCTTTTCAGCAGATTCTTTCGTTTCTCCCTTTAAATCAAGAGGGGCTAAAGTGATATTTTCTAAAACAGTCAGGTGAGGGAACAAGTTGAAATGTTGAAATACCATTCCAATATGTTGGCGTACCAAATTGATATCTGTATGTTTATCTGTCAAATCTTGTCCGTCAATAATAATTTCACCAGAAGTGGGTTCCTCTAAGTGATTCATGCAACGCAAGAAAGTACTTTTCCCAGAGCCAGATGGTCCGATGATGCAGACCACTTCACCCTCGCTGATAGTAATGTTTAAGTCATTTAAAACGGTATTCTCACCGAACTTTTTAACTAAATGATTGACGACAATTTTGTTATCCATCGTTTTTTCCATCTATTTCACCTTCTTTTCTAAACGGTTCGCTAACTTAGTCAAGATCGTGATTAAGATCAAGTACATAATCGCAATAATCAAGTAAACGTAAGAACTTTGTGTGGTTCGAGCTACAATGATCTTACCAGTTTGCAGTAATTCTACCACACCGATTGCAGAAATGATTGTTGTATCTTTCAAACTGATGACAAACTGATTGATGAAAGAAGGAATCATAATTTTCACAGCCTGCGGTAAAATAATTTTTTGCATGGTTCGATTGTAGGATAGACCCAAGCTTCGTGAAGCCTCCATTTGCCCAACTGGAACAGCATTGATACCACCACGAACGATTTCCGCGATGTATGCACTTGCGTTCAAGGTTAAAGTAATAATCCCAGCTGCGAAATCAGGAATTTTGATGCCTGTAATCCCAGGTAAGCCAAAGAAAATAAAGAAGGCTAATACCATCATTGGAATACCACGAATAATGTCGATATAAATACCTGCAAAAGTGCGTAGCCCACGAACAGGTGAGACACGGAACAATCCGAAGATTACTCCTAATACCAATGCGAGAGCAAATGAGACTAAAGCTAAAACGATCGTCTTCCATAAACCATCCAACAATGATTTATAGTTGTTTTTTAATAAGCCGGTGATTGTTGATTCATCCACAGCATCTTTTTTCTCTTCCTTTTCAGCACCAATGTATTTATTCACAATTTCATCGTATTCACCAGTACGCTTCATTTCTTTCAAAGCCTCAGTGAACATTTCACGAAGCTCAGCGTTTTGCCCCTTTTTAACAGCAAAACCGTATTCTCCGCCAATTTCACGTTTGATCGGTGTTTTTAAGTTTTGTCCTTGATTCACGGCATAACCAATTACAGGGTAGTCATCCATCATGGCATCGATTGATCCCACCTTCAATGCATCATATAATTGATCGGCAGCATCGAAGCTCTTGACTTTGTATCCATATTCTTTCTTGTGTGCTTCTAAAAAATCAGCGCTTTCGGTTCCAACTTTAGCGCCAACAGTTTTATCCTTTAAATCTTTATAAGACTTGATATCCTTGTTGTCTTTTGCGACAGCTAATTGAATGCCGCTTTGGAAGTAAGGATCGGAGAAATCATAGTTGGCCTTACGTTCATCTGTAATAGTCATCCCAGCAATCATGCCATCAGCTTGACCAGATTCTAAAGCCTGCATAGCAGAAGAGAAGCCGATAAATTTCATATCTAATTTAAAGCCTTGCAGTTCAGCTGCCCGTTTCAGCAAATCGACATCGATACCCTTATATTCACCATCACTGTCTTTGTACTCAAAGGGGGCGAAAGCAGAATCGCTTGCGACCACGTAGACATCTTTTTTCGGTTCGACTTTTTTCATTTCTTCCGAAGCAGCGGCTTGATCACCAGATCCAGTCGAAATATACTTAGCAACGATTTTATCATAGCTGCCATCTTTCTTTAAATCTTTCAGTCCTTGGTTAAATTTCTTCAGTAGTTCCTTGTTCTCGCCTTTTTTCACAGCGAAACCATAAGAACTGCCTTTTTCAGGATCGCCAACTAACTTAAATGGCTGTCCGTTAGTTACAGCGTAACCTAACACGGGGTAGTCGTCGAAAATTGCTACAGAATTTCCATTTGTCAAAGCATTATACATTGCGTCAGCCGCTTCATATAGTTTAATTTCATAACCATATTTGTCTTTATTCTGCTCTAAGAAAGTCGCACTTTCTGTTCCAATTTTTGCAGAAACGGTCTTTCCTTTTAAGTCTTTGTAATCCTTGATATCTTTGTTGTCATTCTTGACAGCCATTTGGATTCCACTGTCAAAATACGGTTCAGAAAAATCAAAGGTCTTCTTACGTTCATCTGTGATGCTCATTCCAGCAATCATACCATCTAACTGATCTGATTGTACTCCTTGAATTGAGCTGTCAAATCCTAAGGGACGTAAATCCACTTTGAAATTTTGATCTTTGGCGATTTGATTGATTAAATCCACGTCAATTCCTATGTATTCGCCATCGGAATTTTGAAATTCGAAAGGCGCGAATGTTAAGTCCGTTCCGATTTTATATGTCTTTTCCGCGGCGTCACTCTTATTGGCAAAGCCAAGTGTAAAAATACTTGCCATCAAAAAAACGACGAATGGAATTAATTTGTTTTTTCTCATAATAATCCTCCTATATACTTATCATTTGTTTATTATATGTTAGTTTAAGGATAAAACACAAGAGGGTTCATTGTTGGATAGAAAAAAAGCAAAATTTTTATAACATGAAATGTAAGGAAATCTGACATTAGAGTTCTTAAGAACTTTTTATGGCAAGAATAAAAAATGGCGAAAATATGTTCGGTATGCTATAATTTTGAAATGGAAAATCTTTGTTTATTTAATAGAAAAAGGGGGATTTTTGTATGATTGAAAGAGTAACGGACAACACGTTCGATCTTCATTCAAAATATCAGCCTGCTGGCGATCAGCCTGAGGCCATCAAACAATTAGCCGAAGGAATCGTCGATGGAAAAAAAGCACAAATACTTTTAGGAGCTACCGGTACTGGGAAAACATATACAATTTCTAATGTCATTAAAGAAGTCAATAAACCAACCTTGATTATTGCCCACAACAAGACATTGGCGGGACAATTATATGGTGAGTTTAAGGAATTCTTTCCTAACAACGCGGTGGAGTATTTTGTCAGCTATTACGATTACTATCAACCAGAGGCATATGTACCTTCTAGTGATACTTATATTGAAAAGGATTCGAGTATTAATGATGAAATCGATAAGCTGCGTCACTCGGCAACTAGTGCTTTGTTAGAACGAAATGATGTGATTGTAGTCGCGTCGGTTTCTTGTATCTTTGGTTTAGGTTCGCCGAAGGAATATTTAGAGCAAGTGGTTTCGCTGCGAGTGGGAATGGAAATGGATCGAAATCAACTGTTGCGAAATTTGATCGATATTCAATTCGAACGAAACGATATCGATTTTCAGCGTGGTCGTTTTCGCGTTCGTGGTGATGTTGTGGAAATATTCCCCGCATCACGTGACGAGCGTGCTTTACGTGTGGAGTTTTTCGGTGATGAAATCGAGCGCATCCGTGAAGTCGACGCACTAACTGGAGAGATTACTGGAGAAACTGAGCATGTCGCAATTTTCCCAGCTACCCATTTCTTAACGAATGAGGGGCATATGGAAGTAGCCATCAGCAATATTCAGAAGGAATTAGAGGAGCGTTTGGAAGTTTTACGTAATGATAATAAATTACTAGAAGCTCAGCGTTTAGAACAACGAACAAATTATGATATCGAAATGTTGCGAGAAATGGGTTATACCTCAGGAATCGAAAATTATTCTCGTCATATGGATGGACGTAAAGAAGGAGAGCCACCTTATACATTAATTGACTTCTTCCCTGAGGATTTTTTACTTGTAGTTGATGAATCTCATGTGACAATGCCTCAGGTTCGCGGGATGTATAATGGTGACCGCGCTCGAAAGCAAATGCTCGTTGATTATGGCTTTCGCTTACCATCCGCTTTAGATAATCGGCCGCTGCAATTAAATGAGTTTGAAGAACGTGTCAATCAAATCGTTTATGTCTCAGCAACACCAGGTCCTTATGAACATGAAGAAACGGATACAGTGATTGAGCAAATTATTCGTCCAACTGGTCTATTAGACCCAGTCATTGAAGTACGACCGATTATGGGGCAAATCGATGATCTTGTTGGTGAAATTAATGAGCGTTCTGAACGAAATGAGCGTGTCTTTGTCACGACCTTAACGAAGAAAATGTCAGAGGATTTGACGGATTACTTCAAAGAATTAGGAATTAAAGTTAAGTATCTTCATAGTGATATTAAGACGCTGGAGCGGACTGAAATTATTCGTGATTTACGGTTAGGTAAATTTGATGTTCTTGTGGGAATCAATTTGCTGCGAGAAGGTCTAGATGTACCAGAAGTATCCTTAGTCGCGATTTTGGATGCGGATAAAGAAGGATTCTTGCGAAGTGAGCGGTCGCTCGTCCAAACGATAGGTCGTGCTGCCCGTAACTCAGAAGGTAAAGTTATTATGTATGCTGATAAAGTGACGGATTCGATGCAGCGAGCGATGGACGAGACCTCACGTCGACGCAGTATTCAGGAACAGTATAATGAAGAACATGGAATCGAACCGAAGACGATCATTAAAGAGATCCGTGATCTGATCTCGATCAGTAAAGTCGCAGATGATACTGAGACATATGACGCTACTTCATTTGAAGATCTTTCTAAATCAGAACGAAAAGAACTTATCGCTAAAATGGAAGACGAAATGCGTGAAGCCGCTAAGACACTAGACTTCGAAACTGCTGCAACCTTACGAGATACGATTCTAGAGTTAAAAGCAGCAGAATAGACAAATCTAGTTTGTAAGAGTATTCTGATTCCGCTTTGCTGACTCTGCTAATCTTGTTCCAGTTTAATTAGCAGGAGAGCATAAGCGTGAAAATAAATGTTTAGAGAAATTGATTACAGTATAACAATGAAATAGGAGATATAAATGGCAAATGATAAGATAGTTATTCACGGAGCGCGTGCTCATAATTTGAAAAACGTAGATGTCACGATTCCTCGTGACAAAATGGTGGTTGTTACTGGTTTATCTGGTTCTGGGAAGAGTTCATTGGCTTTCGATACGTTATACGCCGAAGGTCAACGTCGCTATGTAGAGAGTCTATCTGCATACGCCCGTCAATTCTTAGGACAAATGGATAAGCCGGATGTTGATAGTATTGATGGCTTAAGCCCAGCGATTTCTATCGATCAAAAGACAACAAGTAAGAATCCTCGATCGACTGTTGGTACTGTAACTGAAATCAATGATTATTTACGATTGCTTTATGCCCGTGTAGGTCATCCAATTTGTCCTAATGATCATATTGAAATCACTTCACAGTCAGTGGAGCAAATGGTTGATAAAGTTTTAGAATTACCCGAACGGACGAAAATTCAAATTCTGGCTCCCGTAGTTGCTAAGAAAAAAGGGCAGCATAAAAAAGTTTTTGAAATGATTCAACGGGAAGGTTACGTCCGCATGCGTGTTGATGGTGAATTATATGATGTAACCGAAGCTCCTGAACTAACCAAAAATAAAAAGCATGATATCGAAATTATCGTCGACCGGATCGTCGTAAAAGATGGCATCCGCTCGCGCTTGTTTGATTCTTTTGAAGCGGCTTTACGTTTAGCAGAGGGTTATGCGATTGTTGATGTGATCGGTGAAAAAGAAATGCTGTTCAGTGAACATTACGCTTGTCCTTATTGTGGCTTTACTGTTGGCGAGCTTGAACCTCGTCTGTTTTCATTCAACGCACCATTTGGCGCTTGTCCAGATTGTGATGGTTTAGGAGTTAAACTAGAAGTCGATATGGATCTAGTGATTCCTGATCAAAGTAAGACATTACGTCAAGGCGCCTTGATCCCTTGGAATCCAATCAGCTCGCAATACTATCCACAAATGTTGGAACAGGCCTGCTTGAGCTTTGGCATCGACATGGATACACCTTTTGAAGATTTACCGAAGGAACATCAGGATATTATTTTGAATGGCTCCAACGGTGAGAACTTCCATTTCCATTATGAAAATGATTTTGGCGGTGTTCGTGACGTAGAGGTGCCATTTGAAGGAATTATCAACAATATTAATCGTCGATACGCTGAAACAAATAGTGATTTCACTAGAGATCAAATGCGTTTGTATATGACTGAGTTGACCTGTCAAACTTGTCATGGTTATCGTTTGAACCCTCAAGCCTTGTCAGTTCAGATCAATGAAACGAATATTGGACAGGTGAGTGAAGATTCAATTAATAGCGCACTAGACTTTTTCGAAACAGTTGCTTTGAGCGAACAAGAAAAAGTTATCGCTAAACCCATTTTGAAAGAAATCAAGGATCGGCTAAGCTTTTTGCGAAACGTTGGTCTGGATTATCTGACCTTAAGTCGTGCTTCTGGAACATTGTCTGGAGGAGAAGCGCAACGAATTCGATTGGCCACTCAAATTGGTTCAAATTTATCTGGTGTGCTTTATATTTTAGATGAGCCTTCAATTGGTTTGCATCAGCGAGATAATGACCGTCTAATTGAATCGTTGAAGAAAATGCGTGATCTTGGAAATACGTTGATTGTTGTGGAACATGACGAAGACACCATGCGAGCTGCGGATTATCTAATCGATGTGGGACCAGGTGCAGGTGATCAAGGTGGAGAAATCGTAGCTGCCGGCACGCCCAAAGAAGTTGAAGAGAATCCAAAATCTTTAACTGGACAATACCTATCCGGCAAACGAGAAATTGCTGTGCCTAAAGAACGCCGAAAAGGGAATGGTAAAAAGATCAAAGTTACTGGTGCTGCTGAGAACAATTTGAAAAATATTGATGCAGAGTTTCCGCTAGGCAAATTTGTCGCAGTTACAGGCGTTTCTGGTTCGGGAAAATCAACTCTGGTTAATCAAATATTAAAGAAAGCACTAGCGCAAAAACTCAATCGTAACTCCAATAAACCAGGTAAATTCAAGAAAATTACTGGTTACAATAATATTGAAAAATTAGTTGATATTGATCAAAGTCCGATTGGGCGGACGCCAAGAAGTAATCCGGCAACCTATACGAGTGTGTTTGATGACATTCGTGATCTGTTTGCTCAAACAAATGAAGCAAAGATTCGCGGCTATAAAAAGGGACGGTTCAGTTTTAATGTTAAGGGAGGCCGTTGTGAAGCTTGTCGTGGGGATGGAATTATCAAGATTGAAATGCATTTTTTACCAGATGTGTATGTCCCTTGTGAAGTTTGTCATGGCAAACGCTACAACTCAGAAACGCTGGAAGTTCACTACAAAGGTAAGAATATTGCAGATATTTTAGAAATGACTGTCGAAGATGCGGTTGAGTTCTTCAAGCATATACCTAAAATTCATCGCAAATTGCAAACAATTGTTGATGTTGGTTTAGGTTATGTCACCATGGGTCAACCAGCAACAACACTATCTGGTGGTGAAGCGCAACGGATGAAGCTTGCCAGCGAACTGCACAAGAATTCGAATGGGAAGAATTTTTATATCCTAGATGAGCCTACTACTGGGTTGCATACAGATGATATTGCACGTTTATTGAAGGTGCTTGAACGCTTCGTTGACGCTGGTAACACAGTTCTGGTAATTGAACATAACTTAGATGTGATTAAGTCGGCCGACTATGTCATTGATCTGGGACCAGAAGGCGGCGATGGTGGTGGTACTGTTTTAGCTACAGGTACACCGGAAGAAATTGCAGAAGTACCGGAGAGTTACACCGGACATTATTTAAAACGCGTTCTTAAAAAATAAGTAACTGATAAAGCTTAATGCAGGTAAAGGATTCTCCTTTGCTTGCATTTTTCTTTATGGTATGATTATCGTTGATTTAGAATGAGAAGGTGTAAGAGAATATGAATGAAAAACAAAAATTTGTACCAATCTTATTAGGGAGCGACATCAATGTATATGGAATGTCTCGTTCTTTCCATGAAGCGTATGGAATCGTTTCTGAGGCATATGCTGGCTTACAGTTGGCGCCGACAAAATATAGTAAAATCGTGAATGTTCATGTCGTACCGGGATTTGATAAAGATCCTGTGTTCATGGATAAAATGCGCGAATTAGGAAAAACCACCTATAATGATCCCGAAACAAAATATTTGCTGATTGCCTGTGGGGATGGGTATGCAGAATTGGTTTCACAACACAAAGAAGAGCTTTCTGAATGGTTTATTTGCCCTTATATTGATTTTGACTTGTTGCAACGTTTAATCAGTAAAGTTAGCTTCTATGAAATCTGTGAAAAGTATGATTTACCTTATCCAAAAACCTTCATTATTACAGAGGATATGCTTGAAGCGGGAAAATTGAAACAAGATTTGCCGTTTGACTTTCCAGTAGCCTTGAAACCTGCTAATAGTGTCGAGTGGTTATCAATTGATTTTGAAGGACGTAAAAAGGCCTTTATCCTAGATACACGTGACGAATTCGATACGATTATTGAACGAATTTATCAAGCAGGCTACACAAGTGAGATGATTGCCCAAGATTTCATCCCAGGTGACGATAGCAATATGCGAGTATTGAACGCCTATGTGGATCAAAATCATCAAGTTCGAATGATGTGTTTGGGGCATCCATTGCTAGAAGATCCTTCTCCTGAAGCAATCGGAAATTACGTTGCGATCATGCCTGAATACAATGAAAAAATCTATCAAACCATCAAGAGCTTTTTAGAAAAAATCGATTATACTGGATTTGCTAACTTCGATATGAAATATGATCCGCGAGATGGTGAGTATAAGTTATTCGAAATCAACTTACGTCAAGGGCGTAGCAGTTTCTTTGTGACATTAAACGGCTTCAACTTAGCCCAATATGTAACAGAGGATCGTGTTTTTGAAAAACCTTTTGACGAAACAATTTACGGCAAAGCTGAACCAGCTAATTCAAAATTATGGATGGGTGTCCCTAAGAGTGTTTTTGAAAAATATGCTCGCAACAATGCTGATAAAGAGAAAGCCCTAGAAATGATTAAAAAAGATCAATGGGGGACCACTGTCTTTTACAAGAAAGATATGTCCTTGATGCGATGGGTATTAATGAAATATATGTTTAGCCAATATAAAGGCCGTTTTGATTTATTCTTTAAAGAGAAAGAAGGATAAACATGGAAAATTTCTTTAGTATACTTGGCGGTATGGGAACGATGGCAACGGAGAGTTTCATTCGAATTCTTAATCAACGGACTCAGGCTCATAACGATCAAGAATATCTAAATTACGTCATGTTCAATCATGCGACAGTTCCCGACCGAACTGCTTACATTTTAGATAATAAGGCAGCCAATCCCCTACCTTTTCTGCTAGATGATATCGAGAAACAAAATTTATTACAGCCAGATTTTATCGTCTTGACCTGTAACACTGCTCATTATTTTTTCGAGCAATTGCAAGGTGCAACGAAGATTCCCCTATTGCATATGCCGCGAGAAGCTGTCAATGAAGTAACGAAGAATCATCGAAAAGGGGATAAAATTGCTGTTCTGGCTACTGCTGGAACTATGTCCGCTAAAGTTTATCAAAGCGAACTGGAAGTTAAGGGATATGAGGTTCTGGTCCCTGAAAAAGAGTTGCAAGACAAGGTCAATCATCTGATTTATCATGATGTGAAGGAAAATGACTTTATTAATAGTGAATTATACTTGGAAATTCTTTCGGACGTCTTTGAAAAACATGGATGTCAAAATGCTATTTTAGGCTGTACAGAACTTTCTTTAGTTCAAGAATTGACAAAAGACGTGCCATATTCTGTCATAGATGCTCAATCAATTTTAGCAGATCGAACAATTGAACTAGCATTAAAAAACAGATCTTCCAAATAGGAAGCACTGAAACTGTTGAAAAAATCTGTTCTAAGCTCGCAATTCGAGACTGGAACAGTTTTTTATTTATTTCAATTTGAATTGGAAACAAAATTTATTGACTATGACCTTACTTTTTTCCTAATTAAGTGTATTACGAAAAGTTAAAGAATTACAAAAAAGTAGCAAAGACACGCCAGGAATGTTATAATTTTTGAGAAGGCAAAGGGATTTTTGCCTTTTTTTAACGCACATATAAAAATAAGAGTATTCATTTGTAGATCTATTTAGTTATGCAGCCTGATAGATCATATTGAAATAATTTCCTTAAACAAGAAAGGAGCGGCACAAATGACTGAGAGTTTACATTTAGTTGTTATTACTGGTATGAGCGGAGCGGGGAAAACCGTAGCAATTCAAAGCTTTGAAGACATGGGGTATTTTTGCGTTGATAACATGCCTCCAGGTTTGATTCCGAAATTTTGGGAGTTGATCCGTGAATCGGGAAAGGTAACAAAAATCGCCCTAGTGGTTGATTTGCGTTCACGGTCATTTTTCGAAGATATTCAAAATATGCTGGTAGAAATTGAGAATACAGGCTTTATTGATACCAGTATTTTATTTTTAGATTGTTCTGATGAGGAATTAGTCTCTCGATACAAGGAGACCCGTCGTGCACATCCACTTGCGATGGAAGGCATGATCACTGAGGGAATTCGTAAGGAACGAGCAATCTTGGAAGATTTAAAAAATCGTGCAACATTAATGATCGACACGACTGATTTAACTCCGCGTCAATTACGTGAAAAAATTAATCAATCGTTTAAACAGCAGGATGATTTAGGCTTCCATGTGGAGGTTGTTTCATTTGGCTTCAAGTATGGGTTGCCGATTGATGCGGATATCGTGATGGATGTTCGCTTCTTACCAAATCCGCACTATATCCCAGAATTACGACCGCAAACTGGATTAGATAAGCCTGTTTATGATTATGTCATGTCGTTTCCCGAAACAGAAAGCTTTTATTCGAATTTTGTACGATTAATCATGGATATTTTACCAGGCTACATCAAAGAAGGAAAAAGCTCTTTAACAATTGCGATTGGCTGTACGGGGGGACAACATCGTTCGGTTGCATTGACTGAACGGGTAGGTAAGGCGATTAAGGATGCTGATTATAAAGTCAATATTACCCATCGCGATAAGGACAAGCGGAAAGAGACGGTGAATCGTTCATGAAAATGAAAACATATCGTATCCGCAAACCTAAGATCGTCGTAATAGGCGGCGGAACGGGCCTTCCAGTTATTTTGAAAAGCTTGCGCAATCAAAGTGCGGATATCACAGCGGTTGTCACGGTGGCCGATGATGGAGGAAGCAGCGGTGAACTGCGCGATTCGATTGACATGGCACCTCCTGGAGACCTACGAAATGTACTAGCAGCGTTATCTGACATGCCGAAACTGTATGAAGATCTATTTCAATATCGCTTCCATGAAAGTGATAAATTTCTAGCTAATCATACAATTGGCAATCTATTAATTGCTGCGTTGTCAGAAATGCGCAATAGTACTTATGAGGCGATTCAATTACTTTCTATGATGATGCATGTTGATGGACATATTTATCCTTCATCAGAGATGCCGCTAGTGTTGCACGCTGATTTTGACGATGGAACCAGTGCAGTGGGAGAGTCAAAAATCGCGATTGATCGCAAGAATATCGAAAAGGTTTACGTCACTGATAAAAGCGGAGAAAAGGCTGTTCACGCGGCTCGTAAAGTTGTCAATGCGATCAATGAAGCGGATATGGTCGTGCTAGGTCCAGGGTCATTATTTACGAGTATTTTACCTAATCTGATGATTGAAGAATTAGGTGAGGCCGTTCGTACGACAAACGCGGAAGTGGTCTACATCTGCAATATCATGACTCAAAAAGGTGAGACTGAACACTTTAGTGATGCAGATCATATTCGTGTTTTGCACAAACATCTTGAGAGCAATTTTATTGATACCGTCTTAGTTAACACGGAGCATGTACCAGAGGGGTATATGGATCCTGAAATCTATGATGAGTATTTAGTACAAGTGACTCACGATTTTAACGGCTTAAGAGAACAAGGCTGTCGAGTCGTTTCCACTGATTTCTTGAAATTACGTGATGGCGGTGTTTTCCATGATGGTGATAAGGTTGTTGACGAATTGTTCCGAATTGTTTTTGGAGCGAAAATTTAATTAAAGTAGAAGTAAGGAGGGCTCGCCATGTCTTTTGCAGCAGAGGTAAAAAAGGAATTAACGGGTCTGGCGGTCCAAAAAAATCTTGCGCAAGCTGAATTAGCCGCTTTGATACGAATGAATGGGTCACTCAGCTTGAACAATCATCAATTCGTTTTGAATGTTCAAACGGAAAATGCCGCAATCGCTCGTCGAATTTTTACGTTGTTGAAAGAACATTACGGTGTCCGCAGCGAATTGCTGGTACGGCGTAAAATGAAACTGAAGAAAAATAATGTTTATATCGTACGGCTTAAACAAGAAACGCAAAAAATATTATTGGATTTGGACATTATGGATGGCGCGATGTTTCAATCGCACATTTCTAATGAGATCAAGCAATCAGAGAAAAAAACTCGCGCATATTTAAGAGGGGCTTTTTTAGCTTCTGGTTCTGTTAACAATCCAGAAACTAGTCGCTATCATTTAGAGATTTCGTCGATCTATGAGGAGCATAACCAAGATATTTGTGACTTGCTCAATCAATTCGACCTAAATGCGCGGACGTTGGAGCGCAGAAATGGGTACATCACGTATTTAAAAGGGGCGGAGAAAATCGCCGACTTTTTAACGTTGATTGGTGCAACAAACTCCATGTTGAAATTTGAAGATGTTCGGATTGTACGTGATATGCGTAATTCGGTCAATCGGTTAGTCAATTGTGAGACAGCGAATATGAATAAAACGATTGATGCTGCTTCAAAGCAGATTGAGAATATTCATTTTATTGAAGCTACCGTCGGTCTGCAGTCTTTACCTGAGAAACTGCAGGAAATTGCAGAATTAAGAATTCAAAATCCGGAGATTAGTTTAAAAGAATTAGGAGAAATGATTCCATCAGGGGCAATTTCAAAATCGGGAATTAATCATCGAATTCGTAAAATCAATGACTTTGCAGATAATTTACGTAAAAAAACCGTTTGAAGTTTCAAACGGTTTTTTGTTTACTCAGCAATATATGATTTTAGTGTAGCCTCATCAATCGATTCGTCAAATATGTGTTCACCTAAAACAATTGTGGGCACAAATTTGATATTGGCTTGCTCAGCTTCATTACGTATCTCGCTTTGCAAGATCTGGTTTGCCTGTTGGTTGAAACCCAGTGTTTTTTCAGCGTACTCCGCTACAGCTTCGAGTTCGAAGTCATGCCAAACTGATTGAGTTTCGAACGCCAATTGAATTTGAGTCAATGCTTTTTTGGGATCAGTATCAATATATTCATGCATAATGTTGCCGCGTTGTAAACTAATTTTGTCCTTGTCTAGTAATTTGATGATGCGTTGAACTTTTCCCTCTGCTACAGCTTGAGTTAAGACGTCATAAGATTCTTCGAACCATTGTTTACAGTAGGGACAACGAAGATTGATAAATTCAATCAAGCGTTTTGGTGCTTTATCAGATCCAATTTTAATTCCATTAAAATCGTTGACCAGCTTTCCTTTAATAACTGAAATATCCATCCAAAAAACACTTCCTTTCATCTATTAGTGTACAGAATATTCATAAGAAAACAAATACTTTTCATATGATTACGTTAAAAAGTCTACAAGACTTATTTGAAAATAAGATATGTTAGTTTATAATAAATCCGTTGTTGTAAAAATTCTAAAGTTATTATCTCAAGAGTTAAAGTATCTTTTAGAGATATTACAGAAATATAGGTTGTTTTTCTACATTAGAAGTGACAACAGTTAATTGAAAAAGGAGGAGACACATGCGTAAGAAAAAAACGATGGATGGAAATACAGCTGCTGCTTATATTTCATACGCATTCACAGAGTTAGCTGCAATTTATCCAATCACTCCTAGCTCAACAATGGCCGAACTTGTAGACCAATGGGCTTCACAAGGAAAGAAAAATATATTTGGTCAACCCGTATCAATTACGGAAATGCAATCAGAGGCCGGTGCCGCGGGTGTCGTACATGGTGCGCTGAAAACCGGTGCCTTAACTACAACTTATACTGCCTCTCAGGGATTGCTCTTGATGATTCCCAACATGTATAAAATCGCCGGTGAATTATTACCAGGCGTTTTTCATGTTGCTAGTCGTGCCGTTACGACAAATGCGTTGAATATTTTTGGTGATCACGGAGATGTAATGGCAGCTCGTCAAACAGGCTTCGCGATGCTACAAGAAAGTAGTGTGCAAGAAGTAATGGATTTATCTGCTGTCGCACATTTGGCCGCAATAGAAGGTAGTCTGCCTTTCATGAATTTTTTTGATGGCTTCCGAACGAGTCATGAGATTCAAAAAGTCGAGGTGCTCGATTACGAAGAGTTGGCACCGTTGATTGATAAAGAAAAATTAAGAGCTTTCCGTAAACGTAGTATGAATCCTAATCATCCTAGCATCAGCGGAACCAATCAAAATCCAGATATACATTTTCAACAACGGGAAACAGTCAATCGCCATTATGATGAGTTACCAGCAATTGTCCAAAAATATATGTTTGAAATTAATAAATTACGTGGAACAAACTACGACTTAGTAACCTATTATGGTGCTGAAGATGCCGAAGAGGTTATTGTAGCTATGGGGTCTGTTGCGCAAACTATTGAACAGACGGTGGACTACTTAAATGCAAATGGACGTAAAGTTGGCTTTCTAAACATTCATCTATATCGTCCGTTCCCGACTGAAAATTTTTTGGAAAAACTACCGGATACTGTTAAATCAATTGCCGTATTGGATCGCTCAAAAGAGCCGGGGGCAGATGGTGAACCACTTTTATTAGACGTTCAAGGTGTAATGTATGAAGCGGACGTTCGTCCCAAAATCATTGGCGGTCGTTTTGGTTTAGGTTCTAAGGATGTGACTCCAGATCAAATTATTGCTGTTTACAATGAATTGACAAAGAATAAAAAAGAAGCAAAAAAACGTTTTACGATTGGTATCGTTGATGATGTAACAAATATGTCATTAGAAACAAAGGGCATTATTGACCTGACAAATCCTAAGACATTTCAAGCCAAATTCTGGGGATTTGGGTCAGATGGAACGGTCGGTGCGAACAAATCGGCTATTAAGATTATCGGGGATCACACAGATAAATACGCACAGGGATATTTCAGTTATGATTCAAAAAAATCGGGCGGGTTAACTGTTTCTCATTTACGATTTGGTGATACGCCGATCCGTTCAACTTATCTTGTTGAGAGCGCAGATTTTATCGCTTGTCATACACCAGCTTATATTCACACGTATGATCTATTAAAAGGTTTGAAGCCAGGCGGAGTCTTCCTAATGAATACAATGTGGAATGATGCTCAGATTGATCGATTACTGCCAGCTAAGATGAAACGTTATATTGCAGAAAATGATATTAAGTTCTATACCATCAATGCCGCAAAATTAGCGATGGATGTTGGATTAGGTTCACGAATCAATACAGTGATGCAAACAGCGTTTTTCCGCTTAACGGGGATCATCCCTTTTGAAGAAGTACTAGATATTTTAAAAGCGGAAGCAGATAAGAGCTATCGTCGAAAATCATTAGAGATTGTCGAAAAAAATATTGCTGCGATTGATCAAACCGTTGAACTTTTACATCAAGTTCAAGTACCGGAAACTTGGAGTAAAGTAGAAATTCCAGAAAAAATTCGAAAAACACCTGTCACTCAGTATGTAGAACAAATCGTTGAACCAATAAATTCACAACAAGGAAATGACTTGACGGTGAATGATTTAGTTGTAAATGGTATGACAGATGGAACCATTCCAACGGGGACAACAAAGTTTGAAAAACGCGGTGTTGCTTTAGAAGTTCCTCATTGGATTAGCGATCGTTGCACCATGTGTAATGAATGCTCATTTGTATGTCCTCACGCTGCAATTCGTCCATTCTTAGCGGATGAGGAAGAAATGGAAGAAGCGCCTGAAGGGTACATTGTAAGAGAGATGCGTGGTGCTGATGGACAAAAATACCGTATTCAGGTTTCCGTTGAAGATTGTACAGGCTGCGGCTTGTGTGTGGAGGCTTGTCCGGCGAAAGGTAAAGCCTTGGTCATGAAGCCTTACGAAGAGGAAAAAGAGCAAGCAATCAACTGGGCATTCTCAATGACTCTGAAACAAAAGGCAAATCCTGCAAAAACAAATTCTGTTTTAGGCTCTCAATTTAATCAACCATTGCTTGAATTCTCAGGTGCTTGTGCTGGCTGCGGAGAAACGCCTTATGTCAAATTAATGACACAAATGTTTGGTGATCGTATGATGATCGCTAATGCAACTGGATGTTCATCTATTTGGGGTGCTGCGGCTCCCGTTAGTCCATATACTACGAATGATAAAGGACAAGGACCTGCTTGGTCGAACTCATTGTTTGAAGATAATGCGGAATATGGTTATGGTATGTTTTTAGCGAACCAAACACGGCGTAAAGAACTGGCTGACAAAATCAATGACGTATTAGGCTATGTTTCAGATGACTTACGCGAGCTGATGGAAGACTGGATGGATCACATGTTTGAGTCAGAAGGTACGCAGCAAAGAGCTACAAAACTAACTGCGGCACTTGAATCGGCCGATTTATCTGATCCAAAGCTTGCTGATATTTATGATAATCGTGACTTATTTGTAAAAACTAGTCAGTGGATGTTTGGCGGCGATGGCTGGGCGTATGATATCGGCTTCGGCGGGATCGATCATATTTTAGCCAGCGGTGTTGACGTGAACATTTTGGTAATGGATAATGAAGTTTATTCTAATACAGGTGGTCAAACATCTAAAGCGACCCCAGCTTCTGCTATTGCGAAATTTTCTGCGGGTGGAAAATATCAGTCTAAAAAAGACTTAGGTATGATGGCGATGACGTATGGTAATGTTTATGTTGCTCAAATTGCTTCAGGAGCAAATCAAATGCAAACTATCAAAGCCTTAGAAGAAGCGGAGAAATTCCCTGGGCCTTCGCTTATAATTGCCTATACTCCATGTATTAATCACGGGTTACGTGGTGGAATGAGTAAAACGCTGCAAGAAGCGAAGGATGCGGTTAATTCTGGATACTGGTCGTTGTATCGTTATAATCCTCTGCAACGTGAAAAAGGCAAAAATCCGATGACATTGGACTATAAGAAACCAAATTTTGACGAAATGATCGGATTCATGAAACAACAAACACGTTTTTCTGCGTTGGAAAGAGTGCAGCCTGATGATGCGCAACGCCTGTACCAAAAGACAGTAAACGATGCACAAACTCGTTTTTATAATTACGCACGTTTAGCCGGACAAGAAGAAAAAATTCGTGCGAAATTAGCTGGAACTAAGTTGGAAAATATTGATGAAACAGTCAAGGTGAAGCAAAAACGTGAACGTAAAGTTGATCCAGAAGCAGAAGCTAGACGTGCTGCACGCCGAGCAGCACGAGCTGAGAAACGTAAAAAATAGTTATTTTCGAGAGTCTTAGCTTGCTAAGACTCTCTCTTAAATTTTATGCTAGAACTGTACCACTGTGGTATAATTGTAGAGAATTTTGGATAGAAAGAGAGGTTATTCATGCCTAATCGTTTAATTGAATTATTCAAACCAGATTATTGGCTTAGCTTTTTTTCTGAGAATCTTTCAACTTGGGATATTATCGTCAACCTTTTAGATATATTTGTCGTTTGGTTTCTGATTTATCGTTTGTTTGAGCTTGTTCGCGGAACAAAAGCGGTTCAATTGCTTAAAGGTGTTGCAATCTTTATTGGTATCCGGATTGTTGCTGAGTTGATCGGACTGCACACGTTATCGTGGCTGATGAACCAGATTATCACTTATGGTGTTATTGCGGCAATCATTATTTTTCAGCCGGAAGTTCGACGTGGTTTGGAGCATTTAGGACGTAGCGCCTTCTTTAAAACATCGAAAAAAGAAGAGCTGGATGATGAACGGATGATTTTGGCTTTTGATAAAGCCATTCAGTACATGTCAAAACGGAAAATCGGTGCTCTAGTGACAATTCAACGTTCAACGGGTCTAGATGAGTATATTGAAACCGGGATTGATTTGGATGCGGATATTACTGGCGAGTTATTGATCAATATTTTTATTCCTAATACACCCTTGCATGATGGTGCTGTTATCGTCAAAGATGGAAAAATCGCAGTTGCCTCTGCTTATCTGCCTCTTTCAGACAGTATGCTAATTCCAAAAGAATTTGGAACCAGACATCGAGCGGCAGTTGGTATTAGTGAAGTCAGCGATGCTTTGACTTTTATCGTTTCAGAAGAGACAGGTGGTGTCAGCATCACGTTAAGCAATGACTTCCTACACGATTTGTCACAAGAAGAGTACTTGGCTGTAATGCGGCGAGAATTACTACCAGATGAGAAAAACGTTGGGAGAAAAAGTCTCTTGCAAACCTTTTTGGAGGGTTTGACTAAAGGAGGCAAAAAATGAGAATTAAGTTAAAAAAAGACAACATACCTTATATGTTGATCTCCTTGCTCTTTAGTTTGATCTTGTTTTTTAACGTGAATAGTTCAAATTTCAGCAGATTGATTTCATCTGAAACGAGTTATGAAGAGTCCATACAAAATGTGCCAATTAATGTTGTTTATGATTCTGATGAATATTTTGTTCATGGATTTTCGTCGAATGTATCCGTCAAATTAAGTGGTGCAAACAGGATTCAATTGAACAAAGAAATTGATCCTGATACACGCGACTTCAGCGTAGTTGCTGATTTAACCAAGCTTGGATCAGGAACTCATGAAGTTAGATTGAAAACGAAAAACTTATCCAGTTCACTCTTTGCAACAATCGAACCTGAAAAGATTTCAGTTACGATTGAGAAAAAGGTTAAAAAGCAATTTGATGTATCTCCGATCTTAAGCAGTACGACCAGTAATAATGGGTTGAAGGTTGGTGAACTATCAACTCAACCAGAAAAGGTGGAAATCACAACTGGGGAAAACACGATGAAAGAAATCGATCGTGTTGTCGCTTCAGTAGATAGTAGTAAGCTTACTTCGGATCAGGAGAGTATCCAAGCTCCCGTTCAGGCTTTAAATGCCAGCGGTGAAGTATTGCCGATTCAATCAGATCCTCAAAATGTAACGGTCAATTTTGAAATTCAAACACCAAGTAAAGAAGTCTCGCTTTATCCGATTCAAGAAGGGGATTTACCCTCATCGGTTGAAAGTGTAAAAATTGATCTGAATCGAACAAAGGCAACAATTACTGGTGTGCAGTCAGTAATTGATCAAATAGACAGTATTGGTATCCCTGTTAACGTAAGTCAAATTCAAGGGACGGTAAAAAAATTCATTGATGTCCCAATATCTGGAGATTACCAAGTTATTCCGAAAACGGTAAGCGCACAAGTAACACCAGTATTTAAAAAATCACAGGATTCAGAAACAAGTAGTACAAATCATTCTAGTTCGTCGACAACAGGAGCCGCGGGGGATTCAAGTGATACAAGATCTTCCGAAACGAGCACTGAAACTCAAGCGACTAGCAGTCAAGAAGAGTCGACAAATCAATCAGCTAACTAGATGAAGAAGGGAAATATAATTTAATGGGTAAATATTTTGGAACAGATGGAGTACGCGGAATCGCGAACAAGGAGCTAACACCTGAATTAGCATTTAAACTAGGCCGTTGCGGCGGTTACGTTTTAAGTCAACATCATGAGAGCGAAGGGCGTCCACGTGTCTTAGTTGGTCGTGATACTCGTATCTCAGGTGAATTATTAGAGACAGCTTTGATTTCAGGGTTATTATCTGTTGGTATCGAAGTTTTCCAACTTGGTGTTATCTCAACGCCAGGAGTTGCCTACTTAACAAGATTACAAAAAGCCTCTGCAGGCGTTATGATCTCTGCGTCGCACAATCCTGCGGAAGATAACGGAATTAAATTTTTCGGCGGAGACGGCTTTAAATTAGTTGATGAACAAGAGGCTGAGATTGAAGCGTTGATTGATGCTGAAGAGGATACATTGCCTCGTCCGTCTGCTGAAGGTTTAGGGACACTAGACGAATTCCACGAGGGCTTGTTAAAATACTCTCAATTCTTAGTGCAGACAATTTCTGGAGATTTATCAGGTTTAACAGTTTGTGTAGATGCTGCCAATGGTGCAACTTCAACAAGTGTTAATCGTTTATTTGCTGATTTGGAAACTGATTTCTACACGATGGGAACTTCTCCAAATGGTCTCAACATTAATGCGGGTGTTGGTTCAACACATCCAGAAGCTTTAGCAAAAATGGTTGTTGAAAAGGGCGCAGATGCTGGTTTGGCTTTTGATGGCGATGGCGATCGAGTGATTGCGGTAGATGAACTTGGAAATATCGTGGATGGAGATCGTATTATGTTTATCTGCGCGAAGTATTTAGCCGAACGAAAACGATTGAAGAAAGATACAGTTGTAACAACCGTTATGAGTAATTTAGGCTTCCACAAGGCTATTGAGGACATTGGTTTGGAAGACGTAATTACACAGGTTGGAGACCGTTATGTAGTTGAAGAAATGCGTAAGAATGATTACAATCTTGGCGGAGAGCAATCTGGTCACGTATTGTTCTTAGACTACAATACAACAGGTGATGGTATGCTGACAGGTGTTCAACTATTGAACATCATGAAGCAAACTGGCAAAAAGCTCTCAGAACTTGCTGGTGAGGTAACTATCTATCCACAAAAATTAGTGAATATTCGTGTCAGCGATAAGTATGGTGCCATGGATGTACCAGCCATCAAACAAGCAATTGAAGAGGCAGAAGCAGAAATGAACGGAGACGGACGTATCTTAGTTCGTCCTTCAGGGACAGAACCTTTATTGCGAGTTATGGCAGAAGCGCCGACTGACGAGAAAGTCGACTACTATGTCGAAAAAATCGCGGCAGTGGTTCGTGAAGAAATCGGATTAGACTAAAGAAAAAAGCGCCCGAACTTAAGAAATCGGGCGCTTTTTATGTGTAAAAGAGGGTGTGACTGTTACTTTTGTCACACCCTCTTGTTTTTTTTTTATTCAACTGTTACAGACTTAGCTAAGTTACGAGGTTTATCAACATCGTATCCACGCAATAAAGTCGCATAATAGGCAATTAATTGTCCTGGAATTACAGAGACAAGCGGACGTAAAAATTGATGAACGATCGGTAAAATGATTTGGTCACCATCTTTACTTAATTCTTCAGATGAAATTACTAACGTATGAGCTCCGCGACTCTCCACTTCTCTTAGATTTCCACGTGTATGAGGAGCAGTTACAGCCTCAGTAATAATTCCGATAACTGGCGTACCATCTTCAACTAATGCTATCGTACCGTGCTTTAACTCACCAGCTGCAAAGCCTTCAGCCTGAATATAGGAAATTTCTTTTAGTTTTAGTGCGACCTCCATCGAAACATAGTAATCTTCAGAACGTCCGATATAGAATGCATTTCGAGTTGTTGCTAAATATTCAGCTGCAATTTCCTCGATCATCGCTTTTTCTGCAATCATCACATCCATTGCGTTCGCTGCAATTCCAAGTTCTTTTGTTAAATCAAATTCTTTTGCAGCAGTAATTTCTTTTGCCTCGCCTACAGCTTTTGCTAAAACGGTTAAAGCTGCGATTTGAGCAGTATAGGCCTTCGTCGAAGCAACAGCTATTTCTGGACCTGCATGCAGCAGCATTGTGTAGCTTGCTTCTCTAGATAGAGTTGATCCAGCAACATTGGTTACCGTTAAAGAAGGATAGCCCAAATCATTCGTTTTAACTAGCACTTGACGACTATCCGCAGTTTCACCACTTTGAGTCAGGTAAATAAAGAATGGTTTCTCTGAAAGCAAAGGCATATTGTAACCAAATTCACTTGATAAATGGATTTCAACTGGAATGTTGGCTAAGCCTTCAATAATTTGCTTACTAGCCCAACCAGCGTTATTACTTGTACCACAGGCAACAATATAAATACGATCACTGTTTAATAAAGTTTGCAGCAATTCATTTTCAATAACGACGGTTCCTGTTTCATCTGTGTACTCACTGATGATCCGACGCATTGTAGCAGGCTGCTCATCGATTTCTTTCAACATATAGTAAGGGTAGGTACCTTTTTCCATATCAGAAAGATCAATTTTTGCTTCATAAGGAGCACGTTGGATTTCATTTCCAAATTCGTCCTCAATTTCTACACGATTTTTTGTGACGATAACCATTTCGCCATCATTGATTTCAACAAATTGATTTGTTTGTTCCAGCATCGCCATTGCATCACTGCAAACAACATTGAAACCGTCGCCTAGACCGATCAATAACGGACTTTTATTTTTCCCAACATAAATTGTTTCACGATCGTTTTTGTCGATTAAACCGAAAGCATAAGATCCATGAATCTCTTTTAGAGCTTGGCGAAACGCTTCTTTGGTCGAAAGACCTTGTTCTGCGAAATATTCTACCAAATGAACAGCGATTTCAGTGTCCGTTTCACCATAAAAAACGTCTTCTGATAAATATTTTTGTTTTAACTCATCATAGTTCTCAATCACACCATTATGAACCAACACGAAACGTTTACTTTGTGAAGTATGCGGATGGGCATTTTCTTCACTTGGTTCGCCGTGAGTTGCCCAGCGTGTATGACCGATTCCGATTGTACCGTGCACGTCCTCACCGATTTTGTCTGCCAATTCTTTAATTCGACCTTGAGACTTCACTAAGTAATCATCATTTTGATCAGCTACAAAAATACCCGCAGAGTCATACCCACGATATTCCAGCTTCTCTAAACCATTCACTAAAATACTTGTTGCTTGTTCATTACCTACAATACCTACGATTCCACACATAATGTCTTCCTACTTTCCTGTCATTATATGTTTCCGAGCTGTCTGACCATTTTTTTGTTCTTTTATAAAGTTTTTGTAATGATCTGTAGAGCACAGCAACCCTGAAGCCACCCGCCGAATCCTTCGATTAGCTTCTTCCTCGTCACCCCTGTAAAGAGGTCTGGCGCTATCTTATTGGTACATTCAAGATTTTTTTGTTTTAATCTCGGAAACAATGAATAATATAATACAAACTCACTGTATAGTCAAACATTTTTTTATTTTAAAATAATTGGTATATATGAAATTCGTGAAAAATAATGAAGTGAAGCAAATAATCTTCTCCGTTTCATCTATAGGAAGAATAAGGTAAAATAGAGAAGTATTATTCATCGAGTAGTCTTAACAACAAATGTTTTGTTGTCTGTGATGACTATTAGATTGGAAAAACGATATTTTTGTGAGAGCTCTTTTCACAGAAAAGATACTAGGAGGAAAATAGAATGAATCAACCAGAAAGCCTAACAGTCGGTGAGTTACGCAAATATTTAGCGCAACTGGCTGATAATCCGGAAATTAATGATGAAACGAAGATTTTCTTAGATACCGGCTGGGACAGTATTCAAGAGATCAATCCAGATGCGTTAAGCATTGAGGAAGCTCAGGCTTTTAAAATTGAGGATCCTTTAACGCATGAATTTTTTGGCGGATATTCTTTATTGGAAAAAGCTGAAAAAATGAACGCTGAAGGACCAACAGAAAAAGTAATGATTATCCGTAATCTATACTAATTCAGTCGTTTCATTTTGAAAAAGGTTTTAAGGGTGTTGCGTTTCAATTTTTCATGAAATGTTTCACCAAAATGGTAGATAATAAAATAGTTAATTATTATCTAGACATTTTAGATGAATGATAGACGACATTCGAGTTGAACTAATTTTTATTGGAAAAATTATTACGTTACAATGGTCAAGGAGGAAGATACATGAATAAACGACGTTGGGTTGCAGTTGGTATTGCAGTAGCGCTACTGATATTCTCAGGGATTTCGACAACAATCAGTCGGGAAAATGACAGTAAAAAAGAGCTTAGTCAAGTTAATGAACTATTGTATGGGACTGGTGAACCTCAAGAAAAAGTAGAGGAAACTGGATCAGGTAGTAAAAAAATTGTCAAACTAGTTGTTGAAGGGACGATTATTGACGATGGCACTAGTGGATTGTTTTCAACTGGTGGTTATAATCACGAGTCTTTTATGAAGCAGTTGGCTACGATTAAAAAGGATTCTTCAGTGAAGGGTATTTTGTTAGAGATTAATTCACCTGGAGGTTCAGTTTACGAGACAGCCGAGATTACTCGAGCATTAAAGGAATTGCAAAATGAGAAGAAAATTCCAATCTATGCCTCAATGGAAAGCCAAGCTGCTAGTGGCGGGTACTATATTGCTGCAAATTCAGATCGAATATTTGCTACTGAAGATACTATGACTGGTTCTATTGGAGTGATTATGTCCAGTATGAATTATTCAGGGCTAATGGAGAAGCTGGGAATTAGTGACGCCACGATTAAGAGTGGGGCTTTAAAGGATATCGGTTCTGGATCAAGACCGCAAACAAAAGAGGACAAAGAGGTATTGCAAACTTTTGTGGATAGTATGTATGGCCGATTTGTCAAAGTTGTCGCTGATGGGCGTAATATGAATGAAGCGGATGTTCGAAAATTAGCTGATGGAAGAATTTACGACGGAGCACAAGCTCTTGAAAATGGACTAGTGGATGCTATCGGTTACCCAGATCAAGCATTGAAAGCCTTACGCAAAGATAACGGGTTGAACGACGCGAAGGTTGTTTCTTATACAAGCGGATCAACAAATTTTTTGGATACATGGTTTGGCAATAGTCTAGCAGAACTACAGGGAATCAAACCATCTCAAGAAGAATTAGTTAAAAACATCGTTGAAAGCGTTGGTACTCCGCAAGCTCCGAAGGCAATGTACCTCTATGGAGGTGAGTAAGAATGGTTGAAGAAACAAACCAGAGACCTGCTGTCGGGCCAGTAACGAGATTACTTGAACAGAAAAAAGAACATAAGCCAAAATTCCATTATTATCCAGATTATTTTTATGCGGGTTTTTGGATTCGTTTTTTTGCATACCTAATAGATTTAATGTGTGTGTCGGCTATTACGGGCATCTTATTAGGATTACCTGCAAATTTAATTGGACTAACAAAGAATGATGAATTATTTAGCATTTACGGTTTACTAGCACTTGCTATTTATATAGCGTATTTTGTGTTGTTAACGAAATTAAACAACGGACAAACGATTGGGAAGATGATTTTTGGTATTCAAGTTGTTTGCTTTAAAGAGGAAGAGTTGAGTTGGCAAACTGTTTTAGTCCGTGAGGGGGCTTGTCGTTTTATTCTGCGAGGCTCATTTTTTATGTTAGGCTATCTTGTAACAATTTTTACCCCAAACAAACAACATATTGGTGATTACTTTTCAGATACTAGTGTTGTTACATTAAATTTACTTGCAGCTAGAGAGGATTTTACACAGGAATGAACCCAATAGAATTTCCTAATAATGATCATTACTATTTAACACTTGCTGAAGAAGCCTTTTCAGCAGGAAACTATTTACAAGCATTAGAAAATTACAAACTTGCCTATCGCGAGAATCCTTCGTCTAAACTTAACCACTTAATTGCCAGCCTTGCTTTGGAACAAGGGAATTTTGCAGAGGCTTTAGAGTTTTCCGAGGAGGAATCAGATAGTTATCTTGAAACGCCAGAGACAATAGATATTTATTTGCAAATTCAATTGTATTCTCAAAATTTTTTTGCAGCTCGTGAATTTTTATGGCGGGCAACAAAACTAAAGAGGCTAACAGAGGAACAGAGAAATCTTTGGTTGGTTCGTATTGAGGATCAAGAACTTTTTTATCAAAAACAGCAACAGGCTGTCATGAAACAGCTTGAATCAGAGATTGGTCAGTTGCCGTCATTGTCGCCAATGGAACAACTGATCTCAGTTAGAAAGATCAAACAATTGCCCGAGGAACGTCTGCAAGTGTTAGTTGAAAAGTTCATGCTTGAACCAAAAATAGCGCCCTTAGTACGTAGTTATTTATTTGAAAGTTTAACGCGAATAGGTGTTTCTGATAAAGTTCGTTATTTAACAGTTCTAGATGAAGTAGTAGAGTTATCACCAAAGACTGCTGGGTTAGATGAAACCCTCCAAAATGAAATCTCAATTCTTCTGGAGGAGCGCTTAGGCGATGAGGATCCAATACTTTTGTCGAATATATTGGAGCAAGTTAATTTGGAAATGGCCTTTTTATATCCATTGCAAGGCTCATTTATGAAACCCCAAGCTTGGGTTAATAGCTATTTATCTGAGTATTGTCCAGAATACTGGGAAAGCTCTGAGTTGCTTGATGATAGTATTGAAACAATGCGTAAAAAGATAAAACAACTGATGTTCGATTATCATTAAAAAATGCCTAGAGTAAAAGCTTTATATTTACATTTCACAATCAGTAGTGTAATATTTAATGGTATGCAAAATGCAAGTATATTAGTATTCGGAGGGAACAAATTTGACTGCAAATTTTGAAAAAACAGGCACCAATGATGGTGTGTTAACTTTCTCAATTGAACAAACCGAGATTCAAAAAGGATTAACAAATGCATTCAACAAAGTGAAAAAAAATCTTAACGTACCTGGCTTCCGTAAGGGAAAAGTATCTCGCCAAGTATTTAATCGTATGTACGGTGAAGAAGCGTTATACGAAGATGCATTGAACGACGTTTTACCAGCAGCTTATGAAGCAGCTGTAAAAGAAGCCGGTATTGATCCAGTTTCTCAACCAAAAATCGATGTTGATAGCATGGAAAAAGGTGAAGCTTGGGTAATCAAAGCTGAAGTTACTGTAAAACCTGAAGTGAAATTAGGCGACTACAAAGAACTTGAAGTGCCAAAACAAGATGTTGAAGTTTCAGAAGCTGATGTAGATGCACGTTTGAAATCAGAGCAAGAAGCACAAGCTGAATTAGTTATCAAAGAAGATGAAGCTGCTGAAAATGGTGACACAACTGTTATCGATTTCGAAGGTTTCGTTGGAGATGAAGCATTTGAAGGCGGCAAAGGTGAAAACTACTCTCTAGAATTGGGTTCAGGTTCATTTATTCCTGGCTTTGAAGAACAATTAGTTGGACACAAAGCAGGCGAGAGTTTGGATGTAACAGTTACTTTCCCTGAAGATTATCAAGCAGAGGATCTTGCTGGTAAAGAAGCAGTCTTCAAAGTAACGATTCACGAAGTAAAAGCAAAGGAATTACCTGAATTAGACGACGATTTTGCTAAAGATGTTGATGAAGAAGTGAATTCTTTAGATGAACTAAAAGCAAAATACCGTGATGAATTAACAAAACAAAAAGAAGAAGCTGCGAAAGAAGCGAAAGACGAAGCGGCTATTAAACAAGCCGTTGAAAATGCTGAAATCGTTGACCTTCCTCACGTGATGGTTCATGATGAAGTACATCGTTCAATGGACGAATTCCTAAACAACATGCAACGCCAAGGAATCTCTCCAGAAATGTATTATCAATTAACAGGCTCAACTGAAGAAGACCTTCATACACAATTTGAAGGCGAAGCAGAAGGCCGAGTTAAAACAAACTTGGTAATGGAAGCTATCGTTGAATCAGAAAAAATTGAAGCTTCTGAAGAAGATATTGCTAAAGAGATCAAAGATTTAGCAGAAATGTATCAAATGCCAGAAGAACAAATCAAGCGTGTTTTAACAGAAGATATGTTAGAACATGATATTAAGATGAAAAAAGCAGTTGAGTTAGTGACTGGAACAGCTGTTGAAAAATAATTCCTTAACAACATTGATTTTTGTTTAATGGTGTACTATTTTATCTAAATATTAAAGTATGCGGTAATTTTTTATCGCATACTTTTTTTCTTTAGAAATCCTTTTTATTTCCACTTGGATTCTTTGTCTTTTTAATGCTTTATGTTATTATAGATAAAGACTGCAATCGTGGAAACACTTGTAGAGAAAGAAGCAAGAGGTGAAAGCCATGTATGAGAGCACAGGCGCAGGTGAAACAGTCCGCTGTTCATTTTGTGGAAAGACCCAAGAAGAAGTAAAAAAAGTTGTTGCGGGTCCGGGAGTTTACATTTGTAATGAGTGTATCGACCTTTGTAAAGAGATTATAGATGAAGAATTCCATGAAGAAGCTATTCGTGAATTTATTGATGTACCAAAACCGAAGGAATTGTTGGATGTTCTGAACCAATACGTTATCGGTCAAGATCGAGCGAAAAAAGCATTATCGGTTGCGGTGTACAATCACTATAAACGAGTGAATACTGAAAATGATGGACTAGATGAAGTTGAATTGCAAAAGAGCAATATCTGTTTGATTGGACCAACTGGTTCAGGTAAAACATTTTTAGCACAAACTTTGGCGAGAACCTTAAATGTTCCATTTGCTATTGCAGATGCAACTAGCTTAACTGAAGCTGGTTATGTTGGGGAAGATGTTGAAAATATTTTGCTGAAGCTGTTACAGGCTGCTGATTATAATGTTGAACGTGCTGAAAAAGGAATTATTTACATCGATGAAATTGATAAGATTACTCGTAAGAGCGAAAATGTTTCAATCACTCGTGATGTTTCCGGAGAAGGGGTTCAACAAGCATTACTTAAAATTCTTGAAGGAACTGTTGCTAGCGTGCCGCCTCAGGGAGGACGTAAACATCCACATCAAGAATTTATTCAAATTGATACAACCAATATCTTGTTTATTGTTGGCGGGGCCTTCGATGGAATCGAAACGATTGTCAAAAATCGTTTAGGTGAAAAAACCATTGGCTTTGGTAAAAACAATAAAAAAATTGATGAAGATGCAAGTATCATGCAACAGATTATTCCAGAGGATCTATTGAAGTTCGGTCTGATTCCAGAGTTTATCGGACGCTTACCGGTTACTACAGCGTTAGAAAAACTTACGACAGAGGATCTGGTTCGAATTTTGACAGAACCGAAAAATGCTTTAGTCAAGCAGTATCAAAAGTTGCTTTCTTATGATGATACAGATTTGTCCTTTGATGCCGATGCGTTGAATGCAATTGCAGATAAAGCGATCGCACGTAATACAGGTGCTCGGGGCTTGCGCTCGATCATTGAGGATGTCATGATGGATGTGATGTTCGATATTCCTTCTGATGAATCAATTGAAAAAGTGATTGTTACGAAGGATTCTGTTGAAGGCTCAGATAAACCAATTATTGAATATCATAATAATAAGAAAAAAGCTGGTTAGTAAAGTAGGGTTCACAAAGTGATTTGTGAACCCTTTTTGAAAGGCGTGAAAGAATGAAAGTGCATAATGCAGAGATCGTTATTAGTGCGGTCTCACCAAAACAGTATCCTGAAACTGATTTACCAGAGATTGCTTTAGCAGGACGATCAAATGTTGGGAAATCCTCTTTTATCAATACCTTGATTGATCGAAAGAATTTAGCGAGAACTTCAGGGAAACCTGGGAAAACTCAAACCTTAAACTTTTATCTCATCGAAAACGCACTACATTTTGTTGATGTACCCGGGTATGGCTATGCCAAGGTTTCAAAAACAGAACGAGCAAAATGGGGCGAGATGATTGAAACCTATATTACCAGCCGCAAGCAGTTGCGTGCGGTAGTATCTTTAGTAGATGTTCGTCATGATCCAAGTAAAGAAGATATTCAAATGTATGAATTTCTAAAATACTATAATATTCCTGTGATTGTGGTTGCGACAAAAGCAGATAAGATTCCTCGCGGAAAATGGAATAAACATACTAGCGCGATCAAGAAAAAATTAGATTTTGATCCTGATGATACATTCATTCTTTTCTCATCTGAGACAAAAAAAGGAAAAGAAGAAGCTTGGGAAGCAATTGAAGCAGCAATAGAAAAGGATTAGGCACAGGAAGCCTAATCCTTTTTTTTATCAGTTTGTTCATTTTTTGGTTTTAGAAATTTTTGAATGTCTTCATCTTTTTGAACTTTCTTATCTGGATCTACTGCGAACGATTCAAACAACTTATCTAAGTCATCGTTTTTTTCAAATTTTAGGCCCATCTAAACACCTCCATTTTAGTTTTATCACATTCTACTATAGTATACAATTTTTTAAAACTTAGTAATCAATTTCATAGGGTTTTTTAAATCTTTACGATATAATTATAATAGAGTGATGAGAAAGGGGAAGGCAATGGAAAAAAATCAAAAGATTTACAGTGTCAGCCAGCTTTACGATTTGAAGCAAGCCGACATCCAATCAAAGATAAGTGATTGGTTAGTCATGAGTCGCCTATTGCTGGAACCAGACAAGATGTTGATTAATGGGAAAGAGCAGTCATTTGATCAGAGTCAATTGGAACAGGTGATTTCAAATTTTGGCATGAAGGAAGATTTCTGGCTGCAGTTGAAAAATTCTGAAGAGGAAACAACACTACATCTTTTAAGCGATACGTTATTTGAAAAATATATCATCAATGAAAAGAATTTTTATTATTGGGAAAAAGTCTATCTAGATTACCTAAAAAACCGCTTAACAGAACATGGATTTTTTGCCTATATTCGTTCCTACGACGAGTATCTTTATCATAATACAAGCGAGTTATCCAAACGTCGCTCTTTTGAAACTGCGGAAGAAACAAATGCTCTACCAAAAATGAAAGGGCTTAATGGAGATATAGTCATCGACTGTAATGCATTTCCGGGCTACGATGTTTTTTACAAGGGAGTGTGTTTAACCGCTTGTTGGTGGTTATTTTTAGGAGCTCCTTATAAAAAATTATTTGCTAAGCAACTATTGTTAGAGATTCAGCAAGTTGAACGGGTAGCTGAGTTAGGATCAGGTGTATTTTTTGAACTATACAAAGATCCATTTCAATGGCAAGAAGAGGCAAACTTAAAGTTTCAACAATTATTTCGAGATCAATTAGGAATTTCACAATTATCCTATACTAATGGAGTTGGTTTATTGAAACAGCCTTATATTGAGTTTGCTTTTGAAGATACCGTGATTCAAACTGTTCAATATCAAAATGAACAATTTCAACCAACAGAAAAGAGTGAGGCGTCCTATTTTGTGACACGCACTTATAACTTTTTGACGAACCAATATCGCGTAAATCGAATGAAAGGTGGGCTAAATGCTCTGGCCTATTTTCCATGGATTGATGATGAGAGTGAACGAATGATGAATTATCATATTTTATATCCTGAGCTGACCTTGGACAAGGGCTTAGCAGCCTTTGAATATTATATTCGTGATTCAATCGAGTTTGAAATTCAGGATATGCGCTATAAGGATTATACTGCTGTTTTACAACTGTTTATCCCGAAAAAAGCCTTTTTGGATTTTCCTTTAGAAGAGTTGAAGTCCGCACTAAAAGATATGACGATTCATCAAGTTAGTCGTAAAAATGATTCATTGACATTTTCTTTGGAAAAGGAAGCGAAGCACCTAATTGTTTCATTTATTGACCAAAAGAAAGTCTCAGCAAAAAATCAATTAGACATACTTGAAATATAGAAAAACTTGAATTTTATGGTAAAAAATGATGGTTGGTATGTAGCTAAAGAAAATTATTTCATTCATACGAATACGAAAAGGAGAGGTTATCTATGGATCACAGGTATATTAAGATTATGGGTAGTTGCTTACTGATTGTTGGAGTAATTTTTGCGTTGCCACTTCCGTCACTAGAAATACCTTTGTCAATTATCGTTCTCTTTATTGGAATGATCCTTTTTGCTATTAAGCCAAAACCTCAGCCAGTCAGGGCCCGTAGAAAAGATCGTTGGATGTAGAAAAGAATCCACTCTCGAAATTTTGAGAGTGGATTCTTTTTTATTTATTTAGTGACTGGTTTTTTAACTAAACCATAAATAACGCCTGAAACAATTGCCCCAATAATGATAAACAAAAGATAAAGTAGTGGGTGGCTTAGTAAAAGAACAACAAAGATACCACCGTGAGGAGCGAGTAACTTAATACCAACAGCACCAACTAAACCGCCAGCTAAAGCTGAACCAACTACGAAACTTGGAATTACACGAATTGGATCGGCAGCTGCAAATGGAATGGCACCTTCTGTTACAAATGAGAGTCCCATCACGATGTTCGTTAATCCTGCATCTACTTGACTTTTCTCGAACTTGTTTTTGAATAAACGAGTGGCAACAAAGATGGCTAAAGGAGGAACCATTCCACCAGCCATAACAGCTGCCATTACGATTGATCCACCTTGAGCGACACTTGTTGCAAGTGTTGCTGTACCAAATACATAGGCTGCTTTATTGATAGGACCGCCTAAATCGACAGCCATCATGCCACCTAGTAAGGCGCCAAGTAAAATGGCATTTGATCCGCTTAACCCAGTTAGAAAGCCATTTAACCCATCATTGATTGCCTTCATCGGAACATTGACTAAGAGCATTAAGAATCCAGTAATCATCAAACCAAAGAAAGGATAGAAAAGAATCGCTTTAATACCTTCAAGTGATTTAGGTAAGTTTTTAAAGATCTTTTTCAAGAAAATGATCACGTACCCAGCTAAGAAACCACCTATTAGTGCGCCTAAAAATCCAGCACCACCGGCATTGGCTAACGATCCAGCGGCAAACCCAGCGATTAAACCAGGACGATCAGCAATACTCGATGCAATGAAACCTGCAAGTACAGGAAGCATGAATCCAAATGCAGCACCACCGATTTGGTTGAACCAACTAGCGATTTGGTTGTAATTACCAAGGTTGGCCAATTCCGATTGAGGAACTCCCATAAATTGGTCAATCATGAATGATAAAGCGATCATGATTCCGCCACCAATTACAAATGGCAGCATATGTGAGACACCGTTCATTAGATCCTTGTAGATACGTTGACCTAAAGTACCATTATCACTTTTTTCTTCTGTAGCTGAGGAATCTTCGTTATTGCCATGATAGACAGGAGCTTTTCCGCTTAATGCTAAGTTAATGAGTTCTTCTGGCTTCCGAATACCATCACTGACTGGACGATTGACTAATTCTTTGCCATTAAAACGATTCATTTCAACCTTTTTATCGGCAGCTACAATGACGCCATCTGCTCGGGCAATATCTTCATCACTTAGGCGATGTTTGATTCCTTCAGATCCATTTGTTTCTACTTTGATATCAACGCCCATTTCCTTTGCTTTTTTCTTCAAAGCATCTTCGGCCATATAGGTATGAGCAATTCCGGTAGGGCAGGCTGTAACCGCTACGATATATCGACGGTTAGTATCTTTGATTTTTTCTTCAGCCTCCGCCTGAGCTTCTGCTTTTTCTTCAGCTTTCTTTGCTTTTTCTGCTGAGTCGAATGTTGCCTGAACCTGATCAGGTGTTTCAGCAGCTTTCAATTTAGCGACGAAGTCAGGATTGATCAAAAGTCTAGACAAGGCAGCCAAAGCTTGCAGGTGTGTATCGTTAGCACCTTCTGGAGCAGCGATCATGAAAAACAGGTAGGTGGGTTGACCATCTAGTGATTCATAGTCCACGCCATTTTTACTTTTTGCAAATAGAGCGGTTGCTTCCTTAACTGCACTGTTTTTTGCGTGAGGCATTGCGATGCCATCACCTAAACCAGTTGAAGTTTGGGCCTCGCGATTTAGAATACCTTCTTTATAAACATTAATATCAGAAATTCGCCCAGCATCATACATTTTTTGAACCATTTCATCGATAGCAGCTTTTTTAGTTGTCGCCTGCAAATCCATAATCATGGCATCTTTGATCAATAAGTCCTTAATATCCATTATAGTTCCTCCAATTGTTATAAAATATGTTCAACAGAAGGGGAGATCTGAATTTATTTTACTTTGGTGATCTCAACTTCTGGTAGTAATTCTCGAATAAAATCTGCAGTGGCTAAATCATCTGAAAAAGTGGTAGCACTACCACAAGCAACTCCCCATTTAAAGGCTTCGACAGGATCTTGAGTTTTGGTAAAGTTACCAACGAACCCAGCAATCATTGAATCTCCAGCACCAACAGAATTCTTAACTGTCCGCTTTAGTACATTTGAACGGTATATTCCTTCGTTAGTAAATAATAATGCGCCATCACCAGCCATTGAAACTAGAGCATGCTGTGCACCTTCGTCTAGTAAACGTTGACCAAACGGAAAAATGTCTTCAACAGATGTGAAAGTCGTTTGATATAGATCGGCCAGTTCATGATTATTTGGTTTGACTAATAAAGGCTTCTTCTCTAATGCATCCATCAAATCCGCACCAGTGGTATCAATAACAAATGAAGCTCCTTGTGATTTAATAATTTCAATTAGGTCTTGATAAAAACCTGTTGGAACACTAGCGGGTTTACTCCCTGACAGAACCACTATATCTTCTGAGTTCAAGCCTCCTAGAACTTTTTTCAGCTCAATCATTTCGTCAGTTGAAACGACTGGACCTAGCCCGTTGATCTCAGTTTCCTCGTTTGCTTTCAATTTAATATTGATTCGTGTATCGCCGGAAACTGGGGTGAAGTTTGATTGAATAGTTTCTTTTTTTAACCATTCTTCAATAAAATGTCCAGTAAATCCGCCAAGAAATCCTAAAGCAGTAGAATCATTATCAATGCGTTTCAAAATTCGCGAAACGTTGATTCCTTTTCCTCCTGGTAGTTTCAAATCGCTTTTCATTCGATTAACATCGCCAATAGTTAATTGATCGACATGGACGATGTAGTCAATTGATGGGTTTAGTGTCACTGTATAAATCATACAGAAACCTCCTTCAAGGTAGTTTGTTCTGTGATTTGATCATGGATAACCAAAGGACAGGTATCGGTGAGGATTGAAGCCGCCGACAAATGAGCAACACTAACGAAACTTGTCTGGTTGAATTTACTGTGATCGACTAAAACAAATGCTTCTTCAGATTGCTGAATAGCTACTCTTTTCAAAATAGCTTCTTCAGGATCTGGAGTGGAATAACCACTATCTAGGTGGACCCCATTCATTCCCATAAATGCCTTGTTAAAACGATACTGTTTCAATTGTTCTAAAGCTTGTGAACCAACAACTGCATCAGTTGATAGCTTGATACGTCCGCCTAATACAATTGTCGCGATTTGGGCTTCAACTAGACGAGCAGCTACACCAACTGAGTTTGTAACAACAGTAATTGCTCGATTTTTAAGAAAAGGAATCATTTCAGAGGTTGTCGTTCCAGCATCTAAATAAATGACATCGCCATCAGTGATGCTTTCAGCTGCGTATTTAGCGATCATTTTCTTTTGCTGAACGTTTTTGGATGATTTTTCGATCATACCTAGTTCTTGTTCAAGATGCTGTGGACGTTTAGCACCACCGTGAACACGTTCTAGCATTTCTAAATTTTCTAATTCTTGCAAGTCTCTACGTATAGTCGATTCGGAAGAATCCAGCCATTGAATCAAATCCTGAGATTTGACTAATCCATCGCGTTCCAGCCATTCGATTATTTTTCTGTGTCGTTCTTCTGTAAGCATTTTCAATCCTCCTTCATTTGAAATAATACCATAATTGTTTTTGTAATACAACCATAAACATCCAAAAACATTCAAAAGCGTTTAAATATAGTGATGTAGTTCATCTTATTTTGAAGGACCCATTAATTTCGGTATGATAGATGTTAAGAGGTGAAGGTTATGGGAAAACAAACAATTTTACAAGGTTTTGAATGGTATCTACCTAATGATGGGAACCATTGGAAAACACTAGCAGAAAAAGCAGAAGAATTGAGTGGATTTGGTATTGATGCCGTTTGGATGCCGCCAGCTTATAAGGGCTCAGAAGGCGCAAATGATGTCGGCTATGGAACTTACGATCTTTATGATCTTGGTGAGTTCGATCAAAAGGGCAGTGTTAGGACAAAATATGGTACAAAAGAAGAATATTTAAGCAGTATTACTGCATTGAAGAAAGCTGGCTTGAAAATTTACGCGGATATTGTTTTCGATCATTTTATGGGAGCTGACGAAACGGAAGTGGTCTCAGCCGTTTCATATCAATTTGATGATCGAACACAACCAAGTTCTGGCGAAGAAGAAATTGAAGCGTGGACGAAATTTACTTTCCCAGGTCGTCAAGGTAAATACAACGACTATCAATGGAATTGGAAAAATTTTTCAGGTGTTGATTATGATGCTCGCGAAAAGGACCATGCGATTTTTAATTTTGCAGATAAAGGTTGGGAACCGAAAGTTGATGATGAGAATGGCAACTTTGACTATTTAATGGGATGTAATCTGGACATGGAGAATCCCGATACGATAGAGCAACTAGATAAGTGGGGGAAATGGTATCAAGAATTAACGGATGTTGATGGCTATCGCTTGGACGCGGTAAAGCATATCCGTTTTGATTTGTTTGTTGACTGGTTGTTGCATCGCAGAGAGGAAAAGGGCGAAGAGCTATTTGTAGTGGGTGAATATTGGTCTGATGAGCTGGATAAGTTACAGGAATATCTTGATTCATCAGGAAATTTGATTTCACTGTTCGATGTACCATTGCACTTCAATCTATTTCAGGCCGCTTCAACGATGGGCGGATTTGATATGCGGCAAATATTTGCTGGAACCTTGATTGAGACTCGACCCGACTGGGCGGTTACCTTCGTTGACAATCATGATACTCAACATGGGCAAAGTTTGGAGTCTTGGATAGAGGGCTGGTTCAAGCTACATGCCTACTCATTGATTTTATTGAGAAATGAAGGAACACCTGTTGTTTTCTGGGGTGACCTGTACGGAACTGAAAATGCTGATGCAGTGGGCTCCGGTCTGACTAGCCTAATCAAGTTACGGGAAGAATTAAATTTTGGAAATCAGGCGGACTATTTTGATGACCCAGATATTATTGGTTGGACATTAACTGGTGATTTTGACGATAGCAACTCTGGAGCTGCCGTAATTATGACGAATGCCAAAGGCGGCGAGAAAGAAATGACTATCAGCGCCATTCATGAGGGAGAAACATTCGTTGACTTGCTCGGAAATAACGATGCAAAAGTAGTTTTAGATGAAAATGGACAAGGTGTGTTCCCAGTAAATGATGGACAAGTTTCTGTTTATGTCAATGAGAAATTGGTCCAAAAAATACGAGGATAACTAATAAGAAGAATGTGTCACCATAGTTAAATTTTTTAAGTAGCCATAAAAAATAAAAGAAAACGAACAATCATATCTCTTTTCCGTATGGAGAGTTTTATGACGATTCGTTTTCTTTTTTTAGTACGCTCTAAAAAAGCTATGGTTAGTCTTTTATTGTTTTATCTTGTATTTTTGCGATCGCTGCGTCGGAACGTTCGCGAATCTGTTTTTTAATTTTTTTAGTGTAACCCTCGTCTGTCAGGATCATCAGCAAATCGCCGACTTTCATGACTGTATCTCCATGAGTGAGTATCTCAGAAGAACCACGTCTAATCGAAATCAACAACATTTCTTTTGGCCAATTAAAATCGCGAACCATTGTACCATCAAGAGTACTTTCGGCAGTCACTGGAAATTCGATGATGGTTTTATTTCCGGTAATACTTGGGAGATGTCCGTTTAATAAACGTTCAAGCAATGATTCATAGATAGGATTACCACCTAACAAATCGTTGACGACATATGCTGTTAAAGAACAAACCGCTAGCGGCATTAAATGAGTAATATTCCCCACCATTTCAGTCACAAGAATAATTGCTGTTAAGGGTGCCTTTCCGATAGCGGTAAAATATCCTGCCATCGCAAAAATAGCAAAATCTCTGATCAGCATTGGGTCCATTCCGAACCAGCGATGCAAGACAGTTCCATAAATTGCTCCGATCAAAGCACCCAGCGTCAAGATTGGTAAGAAAATACCACCTGGAAGATTTGCGCCGTAAGAGACCATTGAAAAAATAAATCGTAAAACGAATAAAGATATTAAAACAATCAACGGAAAAACTTGTTCACCAAGCGATAATACGATTTGATTGCCGCCACCCAAATAATGGGGGAATAAAAGTGCAATTGGAATAATCAATAAAAATGGGATAATGCCATACAGATGTTCTGGCAAATGGCTGCGTTTATAAAGTTGTGGCAAAGATAAAAGCACGACTTGATACACATACCCCAGAACACCTAAAATAATTCCCAAAATAATCAATAAGCCATAGTATTTCAAAGGTAATGAAGGGACATTAGCAATAAATAAAACGGGCTTCAATCCAAAAAAATTCAAGGAAACTAAGTTAGCGGTCAATGCTGCTGTTAGAGAGGTCAACCAAATTAAAGGAGAAAAATGATGATGGACCTCTTCAATCACAAATAACAGTCCAGCAATCGGGGCATTAAAAGCAGCTCCTAAGCCCGCAGCAGCCCCACTAGAAATAAAAATCTTTTTTTCAGAGGTAGATGCCTTTGTATATTCACTGAAACCTTGACCGACCATCGCACCTAACTGAATCGAAGGACCTTCACGACCTAGAAATAATCCCGCTCCCACTGATAGGACGCCACCCACGAATTTCTTCCATAGAACTGAAAACCAATTTAGCTTGATCTCACCCTGAAGTGTTCCTTCGACTTGGGGAATTCCGCTTCCCTTGATATTAGGTTCTGATTTAATTAAACTGCCAACAATAAAGGCGCAAGCCAACATAACTAAAGCCCAAGGAATAACCCAAAATGGGTTTCCGCGAAGCCAAAGATAAAGCATGACGATGTGTTCCATCATTTTCTCTATCAGTAAACGAAACAGACTGACAATAATCCCCGCAATTGCTCCGATCAGAATTCCTTTCAATATAAAAATTACTTTTGTACTATCTAAACGTTTGATTTCATGTTCGTTTTTCATGATTTCCTCCCATATCCCTATTAAATTTAACGCGCTTTTCCAAGAAATACAAGGATGAATCAATGAATTCGCTTTTTTAAAATGTTGCTAGTGTCGCGAAACTTTCTGAGATGCTATAATGAAAAAGATTGAATAAAGAAAGGACGTTTTGCATGCCAAACAAACAGGAGTTGTTAGCAGGACTAAACCCTAAGCAAAAAGAAGCGGTGCTTCATACCGAAGGACCGTTATTGATTATGGCGGGAGCAGGAAGTGGAAAGACACGAGTCTTGACGCATCGAATTGCTTATTTAATAGAAGAAAAAAATGTGAATCCTTGGAATATCTTAGCGATCACATTTACTAATAAAGCAGCACGAGAAATGAAAGAACGGGTAAATGGGATTTTAGGTAAAGGCGGAGAAGACGTCTGGGTTTCAACTTTTCACTCCATGTGTGTACGGATTTTGCGTCGAGATGTCGATGCGATTGGTTATGATCGGAACTTTACTATTTTGGATAGCTCAGATCAATTAACATTGATGAAAAGAATTTTAAAGGAACTAAATATCGATCCTAAAAAATATGATCCACGTTCGATTTTAGGGAGTATCAGCAACGCAAAAAATGAATTGTTGACGCCAGAAACTTATGCTGAACGTCAAGGTTCTTTTTTTGAAGAAATCGTTGCTCGTTGTTATGATGCTTATCAAAAAGCATTACGCAACAATCAAAGCATGGATTTTGATGATTTGATCATGAACACGATCCGCTTATTTGAAGATAATGAGGAAGTTTTGACATATTATCAGAATAAGTTTCATTATTTACACGTGGATGAGTATCAAGATACTAACCATGCACAATACACATTGGTCAATATGCTGGCTGCACGTTTCCGTAATCTATGCGTAGTCGGTGATGCTGATCAAAGTATTTACGGTTGGCGTGGGGCCGATATGCAGAATATTTTGGATTTCGAAAAGGATTATAATGATGCAACTGTTATTTTATTAGAGCAAAATTATCGTTCGACTAAAAGTATTTTAGACGCAGCCAATCAAGTCATTAAAAATAATAGTAATCGTCGCGATAAAAATCTTTGGACGGATAATCAGGCTGGAGAACAAATCACTTATTATCGTGCCGATAGCGAACGTGACGAAGCGCAATTCATCATCAGCAAAATAAAGGAAGAAATTCAAACTAATAATCGTAGTTATAATGACTTTGCTGTTCTTTATCGGACAAATGCCCAATCACGGGTAATTGAAGATACGTTGGTCAAATCCAATGTGCCTTATACAATGGTTGGTGGTCATAAGTTCTATGATCGTAAAGAAATAAAAGATATCATCGCTTATTTAAACATCATTAATAATCCCCGGGATGGTGTCAGTTTTGAACGAGTGATCAATACACCAAAACGGGGCATTGGCGCTGCTTCAGTTGAGAAGTTACGAAATTTTGCTGCAATGCATGATTGGTCAATGGTTGAAGCGGCACAAAATGTTGACTTGGCAAATATTTCCGGCAAGGCTGGCCGGATGATTGGTGAATTTGGCACAATGATTACTCAATTCCAAGAAATGGTAACTTATTTACCAGTAACAGATATAGTTGATCAAGTTTTAGAACGGACAGGATATTTAGATGAGCTAAAGAATCAGAGAACCTTAGAAGCGGAATCACGTCTAGAGAACTTGGAAGAATTTCGGACAGTTACAAAGGAATTTGATAAACGAAATGAAGCACAGGATGATGAGGAAACGGATGCCCCAGAAGAAAAACTAGCTGTTTTCTTAAACGATTTAGCTTTGGTTTCAGACTTGGATGATTATCAAGAAGAGAGTGCCCAAGTAACCTTGATGACATTACATGCAGCTAAAGGGTTAGAATTTCCGATCGTTTTTCTGATTGGGATGGAAGAAAAGATATTCCCACTCTCTCGTTCATTGATGGAAGAGGCAGAACTAGAAGAAGAACGTCGTTTGGCTTACGTCGGTATTACTCGCGCCGAGGAAAGCTTGTACTTAACGAATGCTTTTTCTCGAACACTTTACGGGAAAACGCAATACAATCAACCTTCCCGATTTGTTGCTGAAATAGATGACAGCTTGTTGAATGCTGTGGGAATGCAGCCACAACCTAAAAGTGCATACAACAATCCATTTACTTCAAATCCAAATGCCATGAAGCCTAAATACCAGCATGCAACGCGCGAACCAGTGACGAATAAGACAGCATCTGGCGGTGAAAATGAGAATTGGAATCCTGGCGATAAAGTTCAGCATAAAAAATGGGGAACTGGAACAGTAGTGAAAGTTAGCGGCAATGCAAAAGATGTAGAGTTAGATATTGCATTTCCACAGCAAGGCGTCAAACGTTTATTGGCGGCTTTTGCGCCAATTCAAAAAGTATAAGTAATAATTAGGAGGAATCTTCTTGGAACCAATGACCTTTCAAGCAGCGGAAAAGCGTTCAGCAGAGCTCCGCGATGAACTGAATCAATATGCCTATGAATACTATGTACAAGATCAGCCTTCGGTGGAGGATTTTGTTTACGATAAAAAATATCAAGAATTGGTAGAAATCGAAACGGAATATCCTGACTTGATTACGCCTGAATCACCTACACAGCGTGTTGGTGGAAAAGTATTAGAGGGCTTTGAAAAAGTTGTTCACGATATTCCTTTATATAGTTTGAATGATGTCTTTAGCAAGGAAGAATTAATCGCCTTTGACGAACGGGTGAAGAAAGCGGTCGGACATCCGGTTTCTTATTGTGTGGAATTAAAGATCGATGGTTTGTCGATCTCATTAAAGTATGAAAATGGCCTTTTTGTTCAAGGCGCAACTCGCGGAGATGGCACAGTTGGCGAGAACATCACGGAGAATTTAAAAACCGTGAAGTCAATTCCATTACGATTAAAAGAGCCTTTAACAATCGAGGTTCGTGGCGAGTGCTACATGCCGAAAGCTTCATTTATCAAACTGAATCAGCAGCGAGAAGAAGATGGAAAAGAAGTCTTTGCAAATCCGCGTAATGCAGCAGCAGGGAGCTTACGTCAACTGGATACCCGTATCGCCGCTCAAAGAAATTTAAGTACCTTTTTGTATACGCTAGCTGATTTCGGCCCCTTGGAATCAACTACCCAAGATCATGCATTGAACGAAATGTCTCGTCTTGGATTTCGAACAAACCCTGAACACCAAGTTTGTGAAACAATCGATGAGGTTTGGGAATATATCGAGAAATTTCATGAAACAAGAGATGACTTGTCCTATGAGATCGATGGAATTGTCATCAAAGTAAATGAGTTCTCATTACAGGACGAGCTAGGATTTACGGTAAAGGCACCGCGATGGGCGACAGCCTATAAATTCCCGCCTGAAGAAGCACAAACGACACTATTAGACATCGACTGGACAATTGGTCGGACTGGTGTGTTGACACCTACTGCGATTATGGAGCCAGTACGTTTAGCTGGAACAACAGTAGGACGGGCAAGCCTTCATAATAGTGATTACATTGAGAAAAAAGATATTCGTTTGAATGATACGATTTTGGTTTATAAAGCTGGGGATATTATTCCTGAAGTTGCGCAAGTTATTTTAGAAAAACGACCAGTTGACAGCGAACCTTATCCAGTACCGACGCATTGTCCAATCTGTGACAGTGAGCTCGTTCATTTAGATGAAGAAGTTGCTTTGCGTTGTATTAATCCAAAGTGTCCAGCACAGATTAAAGAAGGATTGAGTCATTTTGTTTCTCGGAACGCAATGAATATCGAGGGCCTCGGACCACGTGTGTTGGCACAAATGTTCGATAAAGGGTTGGTTACTGATGTTGCAGATCTTTATGCATTGGAAAAAGAACAATTATTAACCTTGGATAAGATTAAAGATAAATCAGCGGAAAATATTCTGCAGGCGATTGATGCTAGTCGCGAGAATTCTGTCGAACGATTGATCTTTGGTTTAGGAATTCGTCATGTTGGTGCAAAAGCAGCGGGAATTTTAGCTGAACATTTCGGAAATCTTGAGGCGATCAGTCAAGCGACTAAAGAAGAGATTGTTAATCTGAATACGATTGGCGAAACGATTGCAGATAGTCTTGTAACTTACTTTGAAAATGAAGAAGTTCATGAACTAATGCAGGAATTAGCTGAACGTGGTGTGAACCTTGAATACAAAGGAGTTCGTGCAAGCCAATTGGCAGAGATCGAATCGCCTTTTAAAGATAAAACAGTCGTTTTGACTGGCAAACTTGTTGATTATACAAGAGAAGACGCTAAAGAAAAAATTCAAAATCTTGGTGGTAAAGTTACCGGTAGTGTTTCTAAAAAGACCGATATAGTAGTCGCCGGTGAAGATGCTGGGAGCAAGTTGACCAAAGCACAAAATCTAGGTATTGAAATCTGGGATGAAAAACAAATGATCCAAGCGATTGAAGAAAGCCATACAGATTAGGCAAAGTTGTCTAGAAGTTTGTTGACGATTCGATTAGTCAGCGGGTATTATAAAAGACGTTAAATCTATTAGACGGTGTTTATTCTTGAATTGTTTGAATTGAACAATTTTTCAAAAAATTTCAAGAAAAAGCCGTGAATTCTAACAGAGATATGATAAAATGATTGAAAATTGACAAAAGAAAGAGGGATATTATGGCAATCAATGAAGAACAAGTGAAACATGTCGCGAAACTTGCGAAGCTTTCTTTTTCAGAGGATGAATTGACCGGTTTCACGGATCAATTAGGCAAAATAATCGACATGGTCGAACAACTTGGGGAAGTTGATACAGAAGGTGTGCCATTTACTTCCAATGTATTAGAAACAATCAACGTCATGCGTGAGGATGTAGCTGATGAAGGCTGGTCACGCGATGAGTTAATGAAAAACGTTCCGGAAAGCGAAGATGGCTTCATTAAGGTTCCGGCTATCATTGACAATGGAGAGGCTGGTGCATAATGGAAAAATTATACGATAAATCAATTGAAGAATTACACAGTCTGTTAGTTTCAAAAGAAATTACAGCCACTGATTTAACAAGTGAAACCTTTGCTCGCATCAAAGAAACAGAAAAGGATATTGATGCTTTCATTACTTTAAATGAAGAAAAAGCGATGGAAATGGCAAAAGCTATTGATGCGAAAGGAATTACCGATGACAATGCGTTGGCTGGTATTCCAATCGGAATCAAAGACAACATTGTAACGAAAGGGCTTTTGACAACTGCGGCATCTAAGATCTTATCAAACTTCGATCCTATTTATGATGCAACTGTTATGGAAAAAGTGTACGGCTCTGACTTAATTCCAGTTGGAAAGCTTAACATGGATGAATTCGCAATGGGAAGCTCAAGTGAGACTTCTTATTTTAAGACGACAAAAAATGCTTGGAATCAAACAAAAGTTCCAGGGGGCTCTTCAGGTGGTTCTGCTGCAGCTGTTGCTGCTGGTGAAGTTCCTGTTTCATTAGGTAGTGATACTGGCGGAAGTATTCGCCAACCAGCGGCCTTCAACGGTGTTGTTGGGCTGAAACCTACTTATGGTCGTGTGTCTCGCTTTGGCTTGATCGCATTTGCTTCTTCGTTAGACCAAATCGGACCGTTTACGCGTACGGTTAAAGACAACGCCTTGGCTCTGAATGCTATCAGTGGTTATGATCCAAAGGATGGTACTTCTGCCGGCGTCTCTGTTCCTGATTTTTCTGCTGGCTTAACAGGGGACATTAAGGGAATGAAAATTGCTTTACCGAAAGAATTTATGGCTGAAGGAATCGAACCTGGTGTTAAAGCAGCAATCACGAAAGCCGTTGAAACCTTTAAAGCATTAGGTGCGACGGTTGAAGAAGTCAGCTTACCACATTCAAAATATGGTGTAGAAGTGTACTACATCATCGCTTCCTCTGAAGCAAGCTCAAATCTACAACGTTTTGACGGTATCCGTTATGGTTTCCGTTCAGAAGATGTCCAAAACTTGGAAGATGTGTACGTAAACACTCGTACGGAAGGTTTCGGCGATGAAGTTAAACGTCGGATCATGTTAGGAACATTCTCTCTTTCTGCTGGTTACTATGATGCTTACTTCAAGAAGGCTGGACAAGTACGGACCTTAATCAAACAAGACTTCGATAAAGTCTTTGCTGATTATGATTTAATCATTGGACCAACATCACCAACAGTTGCCTTTGGTATCGGCGAAAATATCGATGATCCTATCACTATGTATCTAAATGACATCTTGACTATTCCTGTAAACTTAGCTGGTTTACCAGGTATGTCTGTTCCTGCAGGTTTCTCAGAAGGGTTGCCAGTTGGATTACAAATCATCGGAAAACATTTCGACGAATCAACTATGTATAAAGCGGCTTACGCTTTTGAACAAGCAACAGATTTTCATAAGCAAAAACCAGTGATTTTAGGGGGGGACAAATAATGAACTTAGAGACAGTCATTGGGCTAGAGGTCCATGTTGAATTAAAAACAAACTCTAAAATCTTTTCACCTGCGCCCGCTCACTTTGGTGCGGAAGCAAATACGAATACAAATATTATCGACTGGGGTTATCCAGGCGTTTTACCAGTCATGAATAAAGCAGCGATCGAGTTTGGAATGAAAGCAGCACTTGCACTAAATTGTGAAGTTTCTAAAAACATGCACTTTGACCGCAAGAACTACTTCTATCCAGATAATCCAAAAGCTTATCAAATTTCACAATTTGATGAGCCGATTGGTCACGATGGTTGGATCGAAATTGATGTAAATGGTAAAAAGAAAAAAATTCGCATTGAACGTGTTCACTTGGAAGAAGATGCTGGTAAGAATATGCATGGTATCGGTGGCTACTCTTATGTCGATTTAAACCGCCAAGGAACACCGTTGATCGAGATTGTATCTGAAGCAGACATGCGTTCTCCTGAAGAAGCTAATGCCTATTTGGAAGCATTGCGTTCAATCATCCAGTTCACTGGCGTCAGTGATGTGAAGATGGAAGAAGGGTCAATGCGTTGTGACGCGAATATCTCTTTGCGTCCTTACGGGCAAGAAGAATTCGGTACAAAAACGGAATTGAAAAACTTGAACTCGATCAGTTTTGTCAAAAAAGGATTGACCTTTGAAGTACAACGCCAAACTAAAGTTTTACTTTCTGGTGGAACGATTCAACAAGAAACTCGTCGTTACGATGAAGGAACGAACAAAACGATCTTGATGCGTGTCAAAGAAGGATCAAGTGACTATCGTTATTTCCCAGAACCAGACATTCCACGTTTCGAAATCGATGATGCGTGGATTGAAAAAGTTCGTGAGACATTGCCTGAAATGCCGGCAGCTCGTCGTGAACGTTATGTGAATGACTTAGGTTTACCAGAGTATGATTCAATGGTCTTAACCATGAGTCGTGAAATGTCTGATTTCTTTGAAGATACTTTGAAAGAAGGCGCGGATGCAAAACAAGCCTCTAACTGGTTGATGGGTGAAGTTTCTGCTTACTTGAATAGTGAAAAACTAGAATTAGCCGATACGAAATTAACTCCGAATAATTTAGCAGGTATGATTACATTAATCGCAGATGGTACGATTAGCTCTAAGATCGCCAAAAAAGTCTTCCGTGAATTGATCCAAAATGGTGGAGACGCGAAAGAGGTAGTTGAAGCTAAAGGTTTGGTTCAGCTTTCCGATCCAGCCCAATTATTGCCAATGATCAATGAAGTACTTGATAATAACGAACAATCTGTTGAAGACTTTAAGAATGGTAAAGATCGCGCTGTTGGTTTCTTAGTTGGACAAATTATGAAAGCAACTAAAGGAAAAGCGAATCCGGGAGTAGTCAACAAGTTACTTCAAGAGGAATTAGCGAAACGTTAGAGGGAGCTCGATCATGAGAAAAGCACGACTGATTTATAATCCAGTATCTGGAAAAGAAATTATGCGCACTAATTTGGCGGATATTTTAGATGCTATTGAAAAAGCAGGTTATGAAGCAAGTGCATTTGCCACGACTCCCGAGCCTGATTCAGCAAAAAATGAAGCGACTCGCGCCGCAAAGGCTGGTTTTGAATTAGTTGTCGCAGCAGGTGGGGACGGGACCATCAATGAAGTTGTAAATGGAATTGCCGGATTGGAAAAACGTCCTAAAATGGCAATCATCCCAGCTGGAACAACCAATGACTATGCCCGCGCATTGAAAATTCCTCGCAACAATGTTAAGGCTGCTGCTGAGGTTATTCAGAAGCAGCAAACTGTTAAAATGGATATCGGTAAGGCAGCTGATACTTACTTCATCAATATTGCAGCAGGCGGATCACTGACTGAGTTGACCTATGAGGTTCCTTCTGAATTGAAGAGTATTTTTGGATACTTAGCATATCTAGCTAAAGGAGCAGAAATGCTCCCACGAATCAAACCAACCAAAATGCGTTTAGTTTATGAAGGTGGAGAATATGAAGGCAATGCTTCAATGTTTTTCTTAGGCTTAACGAACTCGATCGGCGGTTTTGAAACGATTGCGCCAGATGCAAAGTTGGATGATGGAAAATTTTCACTGATTGTTGTAAAAACAGCAAATCTTTTTGAAATCGTCCGGTTGATTACGTTAGTATTGAATGGTGGTAAACACGTGAACGATTCAAAAGTTTTGTACGTGAAAACCAGTTTTTTAGATGCCAGCTTAATTGATACTGACAAGAAAATGATGATCAATTTGGATGGCGAATACGGCGGAGATGCACCAATGCGTTTTGAAAATCTACATCAGCACATCGAGTTTTATGCGAACACTGATGAGATTGATGATGCAGCTATCTTAGGTCCTGATAACGAAAAAATAGAAGCAGGCATAGAACTCGTTAAGGAATATGAGAAAATTCAAGACGAAGAAGACTCAGAAGAATAATTTGGAAAACAATCTCGCTTCAATTTGGCGGGATTGTTTTTTTTGAAAATAATTCTTCTATTCTTACAAAAGTCTTAAGGGAGATATAGTAGGGGGTGCCTTGCTTTTTCTAATAGAATTCATTAGAATAAGTAAATCAGCCTTAAAGGAGAATAACATGACCACAGTAGAGAAAAATCAAACATATACCGTTACAGTCGATGACTTGTCGCATGAAGGGTTAGGCGTAGCTCATATTGATGGATACCCACTTTTTATCGAAAATGCTTTACCTGAGGAAGAAATGACAGTTAAAGCTGTTAAAGTTGGTAAAAAATTTGGATACGGAAAAGTGATCGAACGGTTTAACGCAAATCCGGAACGCCAAGAAGTCAAGAATCAAGATTTATTAAGAAGTGGTATTGCACCTTTAAGCCATATGACCTACAATTATCAATTACGTTTTAAACAGCAGCAAGTGGAAAAGGTTCTAAAAACAATCGCAAAACTACCAGAGCTGAGTGTAGCGGCTACTTTGGGAATGGAAAATCCGATTGGTTATAGAAACAAAGCTCAGATTCCAGTTCAAAAAGTCGATAGTCAGTTAATGACAGGCTTTTATCGTAAAAATTCTCATGTATTATTGCCGATTGAGGATTATTACATCCAAGACCCTGAAATTGATCAAGCGATTATTACAGTGCGAGATATTTTACGACGTTTTAACGTAAAGGCTTATAATGAACGAGAAAACACAGGGTTTATTCGTCATATTGTCATCCGTCGAGGGCACTATAGCCATGAAATGATGGTGACCCTAGTTACTCGAACGGAACGTTTCTTTAAGGGAACCGAAATTGCTGAAGTGATCAAAACAGAATTACCGGAAGTTGTTTCGGTTATTCAGAATATCAATCCAGAAAAGACTAATGTAATCATGGGTCGAGAGGAAAAGGTCTTATTTGGTAAATCGACAATCAATGATACCTTGCTAGGTAAGGTTTATCAAATCTCTCCCCAATCATTCTATCAAGTAAATACAGAACAAACTGAGGTGTTATATCAAACTGCGATTGAATTCGCTGATTTGAATGCTGAAGACATTGTAGTTGATGCTTATTGTGGAATCGGAACAATCGGTTTATCCTTAGCTGAAAAAGTTAAACATGTTTATGGTGTAGAAATCGTGCCGCAGGCTATCGAAGATGCGAAAGCAAATGCGAAGAAAAATGGGATTGAAAATGCTAATTACGAAGTTGGTAAAGCTGAGAAGATTATGCCGCGTTGGGCACGTGAAGGAATCGAGCCTTCTGTGATTTTTGTTGATCCACCACGAAAAGGGTTGGATGAAAAATTTATTGAAGCATCCGTTGCGGTTAATCCTGAAAAAATTATTTATATTTCTTGTAATCCAGCTACGTTAGCTAGAGATTTGAGAAGATATGAAGATCTTGGTTATCATGCTGTGAAGGTTCAGCCAGTAGATTTATTTCCACAAACATACCACGTTGAATCAGTAACGCTTCTTGTAAAGGCGGTGTAAAGATGAATCAAAAAGAGAAAATGCTAGAACTAATCAAAAAGAAACAGGGCGGCGGTCGTTCTGAGAAGATGGAAACACCTAAAAATGATCGCAAAAATATGCGTAAAGGACCAAAGATTTATAACAAGTAGAATCTTAGAAAGGAGCAATTTCATTGGGAAATATTTGGATGCAACGATTGACAAAGTTTTATCAAAAATACGCGTATTTAATGCGCGGGCGTTATGGTAGATTGGATCAAATCAATAAAGCCTTACTGATTGTATGGGCTGTGATGATGATTTTTGACCGTTGGATTCCGTTTTACATTGGAAATATTCTTGCAATTACAGCTTTCGTGTTGGTGGTTTATCGTTTTTGCTCGAAAAAGATTTATCCGCGTAGCAACGAAAACCAAAAATTTATTCAGTGGCTTGCTCGTGTGAAAGATTTCTTGAAAGGCAAAAATGGAACTTACCGTTATTTTAAATGTCCAGAGTGTAAACAAAAGATGCGTGCGCCAAAAGGTCGAGGGAAAATCAAGGTGACCTGCAAACATTGTCATACACAATTCGTGAAAAAGGTCTAGTTTTTAAAACTAGGCTTTTTCTGATATTCTTGTAAATGAGAAGGTGAGAAAATGAATTTAGTATTAGTCCGCCATGGTGAAAGTGAAGCGAATTTTGAAAATTATTGGACTGGATGGCTGGATGTAGATTTGACTGAAAAAGGAATTGAGCAAGCTAAAGCAGCTGGTAATAAGATAAAGAAATACGGATTACTGATTGATATTGCTTTCGAATCAGTTTTAAAACGTTCAATTAAAACGGCACAAATGATTTTACAGGAAGCAGAAGCGAGTTTTGTTCCTGAATACAAAACCTGGCGCTTAAATGAACGTCACTATGGCGCATTAGTGGGCAAAAATAAGGAGATTATTGCAGAGCATTTTGGAGCAAAGCAAGTAAAAAAATGGCGAAGAGGCTTTGATGAAGTTCCTCCGCTAACTAAAGACAATCATTTTGATCGTCGATACAATCATTTGGACCCACGATTGATACCGACTGGAGAAAGCTTACATATGACATCACAGAGAGTGATTCCTTTATGGCAGGATCAAATCGCACCGAGCTTGCTCGATGGAAAGACTGTTTTAGTATGCGGACATGGAAATAGTTTACGTGCGTTAGTACAATTTCTGGAAGATATTCCTACTAATCAAGTGGATCAAATTGAGATACCTAATGCTACGCCAATGGTTTATGCTTTTGATTCACAATTAAAAATTATACAAAAAGAAATTTTATAAAAATAATAGATTAATTTAGAAAGGTATGTCATGAATTACATTTGGGATTTTGATGGCACGTTATATGATACGTATCCAATCATGTTAAAAGCGTTGATGGAAACTTTTAAGGAGTTTAAGATTGAAAAAGATGAAAAAGAGGTTTATCGGAAAATAAAGACCGAATCGATCCGTCAAATGATTATTGACTGGCGTTTACCTGTACCAGATTTCGATCGAAAGTATCATGTTTATGAGGCACAGAAAAATAGGAACTCTTTTCCTTTTATTGAGACCAAGGAGACTTTGGAAAAATTACAAAATAAGGGTGGAAGACATTTTATTTTGACACATCGCACAGTGGATTCAACCTGGCAATTGCTAAAAAGAGATGGGTTAGATCCATTTATCGTTGATATCATTGGAAGTGATTCGAATTTTCCAAGGAAACCTGATCCAAGTGCAATTAACTATTTTATTGATAAATATCAGTTAGAGACTGAAAAAACTGTGATGATCGGCGACCGTAAACTAGATATCGAAGCTGGAAATAATGCTGGTGTACAGACAGTTTTTTTTGATTTGGATCATTTAAATCAAGTTGTTAATGCGACTTATTTTATAAATAATTTAAAAGAAATGGTACAAATTTTCTGAGCAGAAAGCTATAATTAGGGAAAGGCTACTAATAAGTAAACTGTTTATTAAAGACATTATTTCAACTTGAGCGAGAGGTGTAAAATGAAATTACAACGCGATCAGGAGGTCGTAGAATCTTTTAACTACGGAATTCCTCCAAAAGATCAGGTAGTGAAACAAAAATTGCTGATTAATTTCAGTCCATTGGAAGCAGTGGATCCTGGATACCCACCTGAGAATAGCATTATGGGCGTAAGGATTGAATTCGTTCTTCCATTCGAAGAATTTATCATCGGCGGCGTTCTTTCTCAAGTGATTCATGTGATTGATCGTCAAGTCAAACAACAAAACGATTTGACAGAAGCGGAAGCAAATGAGATGATTCGACCGATACTAAGATTGATCGAACGCATGGTTTATGAAATAACAGAGATTGCATTAGATAAACCAGGTGTTAAAATCAATTTTTCATCCAATACAATTTAAAAAACTCCACCTGAAAGTGACACTTGCTTCATAAAGTGATCGTCATTTTTAAGGTGGAGTTCTTTTTGTATATGATCATGAAAATTTCTTTGAAACAATGCAAATTTCAGGACAGATTATTTTATCTGAGTTATAATTTAAAGGTCACTAAAATTTAGGGATCGCGCAGCTATATTTTAGGGTGTTTTGTTGAAGAACAAATACCGGGAACCTTTACTTCCTTTGACAGACTTGTCATTATAGAAAGTTATTTTAAGGAGGAATACAATGACAACTCTGTTCACTGTATTAGTGATTCTATTGTTCGTTGCATTACTTGTGGCTTTCTACCAAATGCAAAAAAGACATGTAAAATTCTCTAATCGCGTTTTTGCTGGATTAGGCGCCGGAATTATTTTCGGTGGTGTTTTACAATTACTTTTGGGTAATGGTAGCAAAGTGATATCTCAAGCGATGGAATGGATTGGAATCGTTGGTAATGGTTATATTTCATTATTACAAATGTTAGTTATGCCTTTAGTATTTATTTCAATCGTTGGTGCCTTTACAAAAATGAAATCAAGCAAGAAGCTTGGAAAAATCAGTGCCAATGTTTTAATCACACTGTTAGCTACGACAGCAATCGCTGCTTTGATTGGGATTTTAGCTGTCATGGTCTTTGGTTTAGATGGTGCGACGTTTACTAAGGGAGCGGCTGAAACTGCTCGAATCAAAGAGTTGGCGGATCGTCAATCAATGGTTCAAAACTTTTCAATTCCGCAACAAATTTTATCCTTCATTCCAACCAATGTTTTTGCTGACTTTGCGGGAACCCGCCCAACAAGTACCATCGGTGTGGTTATTTTTGCGGCTTTTGTCGGGATTGCCTTTTTAGGCGTTCGTCGTAAAGCACCAAAAGAAGCGGAATTTTTTGCGAATTTAATTGATAGCTTATACAAAATTATTATGCGTATCGTGACTCTAGTGTTGCGTTTGACGCCATATGGTGTATTTGCTTTGATGACGAATGTATTAGCAACTAGTGATTTCGAAGCAATTGTTAATCTAGGTAAATTCATTTTGGCTTCTTATAGTGCATTGATTGTTGTTTTATTGGTTCACTCTATTATTCTTCTAGGTGTAAAAGTGAATCCAATCAATTTCTTTAAGAAGGCTTTTCCAGCATTGAGCTTTGCGTTTACTTCACGTTCAAGTGCCGGAACGTTGCCTATGAATATTGAAACACAAACCAAAGCGTTAGGTGTAGATGAAGCTACGGCTAACTTTGCAGGAAGCTTTGGTATCTCGATTGGTCAAAACGGTTGTGCTGGCGTGTATCCAGCAATGCTTGCGACAATCGTAGCACCAACTGTTGGTGTAAATGTATTTGATCTGAAATTTATTGTGATGCTAATTGCTATCGTAACGATCAGTTCATTCGGTGTAGCTGGTGTCGGAGGCGGAGCAACTTTTGCCTCATTAATTGTATTAGGTGCGATGAACCTACCAGTGGCGATCGTTGGTTTAGTAATCTCCGTGGAACCCATGATTGATATGGCTCGTACCGCCGTTAATGTCAGTGGTAGTATGGTTGCTGGTGTTGTTACTAGTGAACGCATCCATGAATTAGACCGTGAAATCTTACATGATGAAAATACTTCGATCGAAGTAAATTCTTAATGATATGAAAGGCTTGGCTAGCGCGACCAAGCCTTTTTTGCTACACTCAACTTTAATGACAGCAGTGCTTCAATGAAGTCGGAACATTGGCTGTGGAGAGATATTTTTTATTGAATTAGCTTTAGAAGCTACTCTTTGATATATTGAGTGTATGTAGATTTAGAATAATTTTTTTGGAGTGAATATTTTGTTTAACGAACAAGTAAAAGTAATTTTGTATGCAAATAATGTGCGTAAGGCTAGTGATTTTTGGCAAAGTTTAGGATTTGTCGAGATTAGTTTTGAAGAATTGGATGGTTCGCAAGTGGCAGAAGTAGCAATGAGTCGAAATAGTACGACGCATCTGGTAATTTATGATCGAGAATTTATTGAAAAAAATGATGATGAGGCTGCTGAGCCATCTCCTGCCTTAATTTTTGGAAGTGATGATGTTATGTCATTGTACAAAAAATTGCAGGAGGTGGAGGTCCAATTAGGAGAGTTAGCCCAAATTGGTGAAGAGTTTGTATTCAATTTTGTTGATGCAGATGGAAATTATTTTGTAGTGTCAGGTAATTAATACGTTCTTTTGTAAGGGGCGAACATGAATGAAGCAGGTTTTTGTAATTGGTGATGTTCACGGAAAATACGATATGTTTAAATCGGTTTTGGAAAAATTTCAGCCTGAGGAACAACAATTAATCCTGATTGGAGATCTGAATGATCGAGGTCCAAAAAGTAAAGACTGTTGGCTTTTAGGGATGGAACTTGTTGAAAAATACCAAGCAATTTATTTACGAGGGAACCATGAGCAGTATTTTCTGGAATTTATGGATAGTCCAGAAGATTGGTTTCCAAGTTATCTTTATAATGGTGGAAAAGAAACGATTGAAAGTTTGTTACATAAAGGTGCGACTGATGAATATTCGCCGACTGAGATTGCCATGATGATTCGTAGTCGGTACAAGAATATGCTGACCTTTTTAGCGGAACGTCCATTTTATTATGAATGGGGCGATTATGTCTTTGTTCATGCGGGGGTGGATTTAACAAAAGATTGGAAAGAGACATCTCTACAAGATTTCTTGTGGATTCGCGAACCGTTTCATGAGGGGAAAAATAATACAGAAAAAACGATTGTATTTGGACATACTATTACTCCGATGTTATATGGAGACATGCAAACGACAGCTCTTTGGCAATCTGATGGAAAAATCGGAATTGATGGCGGTGCCGTCTTTGGCGGGACTTTACACGGAGTGGTTTTTGATAAAAATGGAATTGTTCATGATTATGAAATCCCTAATACAGACGGACCGTGGCAACCAGATTTTTGACTTTCAAAATACAATAACAATATTTGAAATCATTTTAACACGAACGCTCAAAGACTTTCTAAGCAGAAGGGAAAAATGAGTGTTCGTTTTTTTTTGTGATCTCAAGATTTTTTGATTTCAAATTACTTTTGTTAATTATCTTGAACAATCATTCGCAAAATGGCATAGTATTTTAAAGGAGTTTTGCTATAGTTCATATTGAAATTCTTTTGAGCTTAGTTTCGCACCATGTAATATCCTGTTTTTATGATTATGAAAATTGAGGAAGGAAATTCTTTTATACTATGTCAGATACAATAAAAGGTCATTTATCCGCAAGTTTAACAGTAGTCATATGGGCGTTGACCTTTATTTCTACTAAGGTACTGCTTGAGTCGTTTTTACCAATCGAAATTCTTTTCATCCGATTTTTAATTGGTTTCAGTAGTCTCACGTAAATTTTTGCCCTTTAAGGGTTGGCGTGAGGAACGTTATTATATAATCGCCGGTTTATTCGGTGTTTTTTTATATTATTATTTGGAAAACGTCGCATTGACCTATACTTTAGCAATGAATGTAGGCATCATCGGTTCTGTTAGTCCCTTTATGACTGCCTTGATCAGTCGTTTTGTCTTGAAGCAGGGAATGATCCCGCGTGTTTTTATTATGGGATTTATTTGTTCAATGATTGGGATTTCATTGATTAGTTTTTCAGGTTCACTGAATGTTAATCCGCTTGGTGATGGCTTGGCTTTATTGGCAACGGTCTGTTGGGCTTCCTACTCTCTAATAGTGAAAAAAATTAGCGGGTTTGGCTATGGCACTATTGCTACAACACAACGGATTTTTTTCTATGGTTTACTGTTTATGCTACCCGTCTTATTTATTACGCTTGATAAGTTCGATTTTTCTCGTTTTTTACAAGTGGAAAGTTTTGGTAATCTTCTTTTCTTAGGAGTTGGTGCTTCCGCACTATGCTTTGTAACTTGGAATTTTTCAGTCAAAACTCTTGGAGCAGTGAGGGCAGCAGTTTACATTTATACGATTCCAATGTTGACCACGATAGCGTCTGTTTTGATTTTGGGTGAGAGTTTGACTCTTAAAACATTTATTGGCATTTTGTTGACTTTAACAGGTTTAATTTTGTCAGAGCTGCCCAATTTTATACAGCAAAGAAAAAAAGGGAGTTGATAAAAATCCTTCACAGCAAATAGTCGTGAAGGATTTTTGCTTTGAGTTCAATAAGCAATCTTTCTTGAAATATGATAAAATAGATAAGATTTTGGATGAAATGAGGAATTGAAATGGCAGAAAATTTAAACCAAGATATCATTCAACTACTGAATAAAGAATTAACGGACTATCGTCCGCAGCAGATCAATGTTGTTTTGACATTATTAACAGACGGAAATACGGTACCTTTCATTGCTCGTTATCGGAAAGAAATGACCGGCAGTTTAGATGAGGTACAGATCCGTGAAATCGAAGAACGCTATAATTATTTGGAAAACTTAGAAAAGCGTAAACATGAAGTTTTAAGACTGATTGATGAGCAAGGAAAATTAACAGAAGAGCTAGCTAAGAAAATTCAACAAGCAGTTAAAGTTCAAAAGGTTGAAGATTTATATCGTCCATATAAACAAAAACGTCGAACTAAGGCAACGATCGCTAAAGAAAACGGGTTAGAACCATTAGCGGATTATTTGATGAGTTTTCCGCAAACTGGAGATGTTTATGCTAAAGCTGGTGAGTTTATCAATGAAAACATCGCCAATGCTGAGGAAGCTTTGCAAGGAGCACATGAGATTGTAGCCGAACAAATTAGTGATAATCCTGATTTTCGCACGTGGATTCGTTCGTATACGAAAAATAAAGGTGTGTATCAGAGTAAGGTCAAAGACGCTGATAAAGATGAAAAAGGTGTCTACGAAATGTACTATGATTTTGCTGAGCCGATCAACAAAATGGTTTCTCATCGTGTATTAGCCTCTAATCGTGGTGAAAAAGAAGAGGTCTTAAAAGTTTCAATCTTGGTCGAAGAAGATAAAGTCTTTGATTATCTTGAACGTCAATTAGTGCAAAATACTCGAGCTATTACTGCGGAATTTGTTCGTGAAGCCTATAAAGATAGCTATAAACGATTTATCGGACCCGCGATTGAACGGGAGATTCGAAATGAATTGACGGAAGAGGCAGATGAGCAAGCCATCAACATTTTCGGTGAAAATCTACGCAATTTGTTATTACAGCCACCATTGAAGGGAAAGGTCGTGTTGGGATTTGACCCAGCGTATCGAACTGGCTGCAAACTAGCTGTGGTAGATGAAACCGGAAAAGTTTTAGCGATTGAGGTGATTTATCCCCATAAGCCGGCTCCTCAGGCAAAACGACAAGCTGCTGGACCAGCATTTCAAGCGTTAATTAAAAAGCATAACGTAGAGATGGTTGCGATTGGTAATGGTACTGCAAGTCGTGAATCTGAATTATTCGTAGCTGAACAACTAAAACAAGTTCAACAAGAAGTCTTTTATGTGATCGTTAATGAAGCGGGAGCTTCTGTTTACTCAGCCAGTGACATTGCCCGGACAGAATTTCCTGAGCTGCAGGTTGAAGAACGAAGTGCAGTCAGCATCGCGCGTCGATTGCAAGATCCGCTGTCAGAATTAGTAAAAATCGATCCAAAAGCTGTTGGCGTCGGTCAGTATCAACATGATGTTTCTCAAAAACGTCTTTCTGAGCGCTTAGACTTTGTAGTAGAGACTGCGGTCAACCAAGTAGGCGTAAACGTCAACACAGCTAGCCCACAGTTACTGCAGTATGCTTCTGGTTTAAACAAAACAACAGCACAAAATATTGTTAATTATCGCGAAGAAAATGGTGCATTCACTTCGCGTCCACAGTTGAAAAAAGTTCCTCGCTTAGGACCAAAAGCTTATGAACAAGCTATTGGATTCTTGCGAATTCCTGGTGCAAAGAATGTTTTAGATACAACTGCGATCCACCCAGAAAGCTATAACAGCGCGAAAGAAATTTTGGCCCTTGCTGAGGTTGATCTAAAATTGTTAGGTTCTGTTGAAGCGACAGAAAAAATCAAAGCGTTGCAGTTAAATCAATTACAACAAGAGCTTGAAATTGGTAAGGAAACTATCAAAGATATCTTGCAGGCCTTGCTCCAACCAGGACGGGACATGCGTGATGAAATGCCAGCTCCTTTATTACGTCAAGATGTGCTAACGATGGAAGATTTAAAAGCGGGAATGGAATTACAAGGAACAGTTCGCAACGTTATCGATTTCGGAGCCTTTGTTGATATTGGAGTAAAACAGGACGGATTGGTTCACATTTCTAAATTGAGTAAAAAGTATGTCAAACATCCAACTGACGTAGTTTCGGTTGGTGACGTGGTGACTGTTTGGGTCGAAGCGGTCGATGTCAAAAAAGGACGTATCAGTTTGACAATGGTTCAAAGTGATAAAAATGACTAATCAGGAGTTACAAGCTCTCGTCGAAAAGATCTCTCATGACTCTTTTCGACGACCATTCTGTCATAAAGCATATTTTAATCGGCGACTAAAAACGACGGGTGGGCGCTATCACTTAAATAGCCATAACTTAGATTTTAACCCGATTCTTTTTGAACGATATGGTGAAGCAGAATTGATTAATGTTATTAAGCATGAGCTTTGTCATTATCATCTTCATCTGGCAGGAAGAGGTTATCAGCATAAGGATCAGGAGTTTAAACAACTGTTGAAAAAAACTGGGGGAACCCGTTTTTCTCCGCCACTTGTGGCAGTTAATTATCAAGTGTATGAATGTCAAAAATGCCACCAAGAGGTTAAGCGACGCCGAAAAATTGATACAAAACGATATGTTTGTGGAAGTTGTCATGGACAGCTAAAATTTTTGAAGACAATTGAAGCATAGGGAGTATTAAGATAATCTGAAGAATAAAAGATTGCTATTTTTACAGATTTATATGATAATGTGAACCGCAAACAATTTTGTACATATAAGGAAGAGGATTAAATGAATAATAAAGAGATACTTTATCATTTTGTTGGAATCAAAGGATCAGGCATGAGTTCACTGGCTTTGGTCCTGCATGAAAAGGGCTACCATGTACAAGGCTCTGACGTTGAAAAATATTTTTTCACGCAACGTGATCTAGAAAAAGCCGGCATTACGATCTTGCCATTTAGTAAAGACAATATTAAGGAAGGCATGAAGATCATTCAAGGAAATGCCTTTCCAGATACCCATGAAGAAATCGCTCGGGCGAAAGAATTAGGATTAGAAATTGTTCGGTACCATGATTTTATCGGAGAATTTATTCAACCTTATACCAGTATTGCAGTAACAGGTTCGCATGGTAAAACAAGCACGACTGGATTGCTGGCGCATGTCTTAAACGGATTAGCGCCAACGAGTTACTTAATTGGTGATGGTACTGGACATGGTGTTCCAGATGCGACTTTCTTCGCCTTTGAAGCATGCGAATATCAACGACATTTCTTGGCATATGCGCCTGATTATTCAATCATGACAAATATTGACTTTGATCATCCAGATTATTTCAAGAGTATCGAGGATGTTTTTGAAGCCTTCCAAACCTTGGCTTCGCAAGTTAAAAAAGGAATCTTTGCTTATGGGGACGACGAATATTTACGTAAACTAAAAGCAGATGTGCCGATTTATTATTATGGATTATCTGAAAACGATGATATTCAAGCACGGAATATTGTTCGGACAACAAATGGTTCGGCCTTTGATGTTTACCATAAAGAAAAATTTATTGGTCGTTTTTCAGTTCCATCATTTGGTAAGCACAATATTCTTAATGCCTTGTCTGTTATTGCGGTTGCCTATTTTGAAGATTTAGATATGGATAAGGTTAAAGAAGAAATGCTGACTTTTTCTGGTGTTAAACGTCGTTTTACTGAGAAAAAGGTTGCTGATATGATTATCGTTGATGATTATGCGCACCATCCTGCTGAAATCAAAGCAACGATTGATGCAGCTCGTCAAAAATATCCGGAAAAAGAATTGGTTGCTGTTTTCCAACCACATACGTTTACTCGGACAATTGCTTTGATGGACGAGTTTGCTGAAGCGTTGGACAAAGCCGATCGCGTTTATCTATGTGATATTTTTTCATCTGCTCGTGAAACAGCAGGGGATGTAAAAATAGAAGATTTAGGTGAAAAGATTCAAAAGGGTGGACAAGTAATCAAAGAAGAAAATATGTCGCCTTTATTGGATCATGAAAATGCCGTCGTAATTTTTATGGGTGCTGGAGATGTTCAAAAGTTTGAACGTGCATACGAAGACTTACTAAGTAATACAACACGCAACGTATTATAATATAAAAGAAGGGTTCAGACATTTTTTGTCAGAGCCCTTCTTTTAACAAATTTGTCGAATTTAACGGATTTATTTATTATATAAATCTTTATACGTAGATATGTACAAACTTGTGTTTTGCTTGCTTTCTGATAAAATAATGAATAGAACAAATGACGGAGGGAATGAATTTGTATAATATGAAGGCTCGGAAAATAGGCAAAACGATTGACGAAATTGAGGAAGGTGACTCGTTATCGTTAACGGAATCGATTGAAGATAATCAGATTCTTTTATACTTAGGATTAACAAATGATGCAAATCCTTTGTACATCCAACATGACTATGTAAAAGAAACTGAATACGAACAGCCGCTCGTACCATCGATTATGCTGATGGGCATTATTACGAGTGCGATTTCAAAACATTTACCAGGACCGGGTTCTCACGTAGTGAACTTTTCAATTAATTTTATTGATCCAGTTTTTCACTATGAAACATTAACCTTTGAGTTTGAAGTAATCAAAGTAGATAAAATGAAAGATGTTGTTACTATTTCCGTTGAAGCAGTAGAAGCAACGGATAACGAAGAAAAACGAATTTTAGATGCTGTGGTAATGGTGAAACCGCCACAAGCACAATTAGGAGATGAGATAAATGAATAATCAAGAAGCGCAGGTGTATGGTCTAAATCGATTCTATGGAAAAATTTATGCATTCTTGGCATTGGGCATTGGAATCAGTGCGGTGATTTCCTATATGACTTTAGGTCCTTGGGCGTATCAAATGGCGAATTTCATTCAGAATTTTCCATTCGGCTTGTGGGGAATTTGGATCGCTGAGATTGCCTTAGTGGTTTTTCTTGGTATTAAAGCACAAAAAAATCCTACATTAGCAATTAGTGGATTTATTGTATATTCTGCGTTGAATGGGTTAACACTGGCTGTCACTTTAGCAATGTATGATTTAGGGACTGTGACACAAGCATTTGTTACAGCCTCGGCGACGTTTCTAGTAATGTCACTCGTTGGTTCTTTTACTAAACGTGATTTATCAGGAATTGGTCGAGCAGCTTTGAGTTGCTTGTTGGGGATTATCATTGCGATGCTGTTAAATGTTTTTGTTTTACACAGCGGTGCCGTAGATTTCTTTATTTCTATTTTAATGGTAGTAATAATGTCCGGGATTACAGCTTATGATAATCAAATGATTCGTAAAATCTATTCTGGAACAAATGGTGAAGTTGGAAATGGCGTTGCGGTCTTTATGGCCTTGCAATTGTACTTAGACTTCATTAATCTGTTCATTTCATTCTTACGAATTTTTGGAAGTAGTAAATAGAGGCGAGTAATCGTCTCTTTTTTTTGACTAGTGAACATTGAAAACAAATTAGCTTCATTCTTTTCTTTTCAACGAATACTTTGTTAAAATGAATCGTGAAGGATTGAAAGTCTCGTTCATTAATTTGTATAGAACATTTCTAAAAAAATCCCTGAATAGGAAATAGGAGTCGAAGATATGAGTGAAAAGAAATTATTATTAGTTGACGGAAACAGTGTAGCGTTCCGTGCTTTTTTTGCCTTGCATAATTCGTTAGAGCGTTTTAAAAATAAAAATGGCCTGCATACGAATGCGATCTATGCATTTAACAATATGTTTGAAAATGTGATGGATCGTGAAAAACCTACTCACGTTTTAGTTGCTTTTGATGCCGGAAATACGACATTTCGGACAGCTATGTATTCTGAATATAAGGGTGGTCGTTCAAAGACTCCTGGTGAATTTCGCGAGCAAATGCCTTACTTACGTGAATTATTAGTTGGTCTCGGCGTGAAACATTATGAGTTGGACAATTACGAAGCGGATGACATTATTGGAACTTTGGCCCATCAAGCAGCGGATGAAGGCTATGATGTCGTTGTTTTATCTGGAGACCGCGATTTAACGCAATTAGCGACAGATAAGATCAAAGTGGATATTACAGTTAAAGGTGTTAGTGAAATCGAATCTTACACTCCGGAACATGTTGCCGAAAAATATGACGGGTTAACGCCAAATCAAATCATCGACATGAAGGGACTTGCCGGAGATACCTCGGATAATTACCCAGGCGTAACAAAAGTCGGAGAAAAAACGGCAATCAAATTATTGAAGCAGTTTGGCAGTGTTGAAGGTGTTTACGAAAATATTGATGAAATAAAGAAGAGTAAAATGAAAGAAAATTTGATTAACGATAAGGATCAAGCATTTTTATCTAAGGAATTGGCTACAATCAAATTAGATGCACCAGTTGAAATTTCCATTGATGAATTAGTTTATAACGGAAAAGATTTGGATAAGCTTATTCCTTTCTTTAAGGAGATGGATTTCAAAGGCTTTTTAAATAAATTGAACGTGGAAGAAGAGGAAGTTGAGTTAGAGGACATCAAATTTGAAGTTGTCACGGAGTTTAACGAAAAGATGTTTGATGCCGATGCCGCCTTATATGTTGAAATGCTAGAGGACAATTATCATTTATCAGATATCGTGGGTGTCGCTTGGGGCACTGGAGATAGAATTTATGTAACAAATGAATTGGCATTATTTGAAAATGAGGCATTTAAGAAATGGCTTGAAACAGCAAATGGTAAGAAGGTTTATGACGCTAAGCGTACTTATGTGGCATTGAATCGCTATATTACAAAAACCGAGGGAATCAACTTTGATGTTTTATTAGCTGCGTATTTATTAGATACGAATGATAACAGTAACGATATCGCGGGTGTGGCACAATATTATGGTTATACAGAAATTCAAACGGATGACCAGATTTATGGAAAAGGAGCCAAAAAAGGATTGCCTGAAGATGATGAAATTTTCTTTGGTCACTTAGCCCGCAAAATTAAGGCAATTCATTTCCTAAATGATAAGCTAGAGAAAGAATTGGAAGAGAAGAAACAAGATAAGCTGTTTTACCAAATGGAACTGCCCCTTTCTCGTATTTTAGCGGAAATGGAAATTGCCGGAATCACGGTTAATGCACAAACATTACAGGCTATGCGCGGTGAATTCTCGAAACGTTTGCAAGAAATCGAAGAAAAAATTTATCAAGAAGCTGGTGAAGAGTTCAATATCAATTCACCAAAACAATTGGGCGTGATCTTGTTTGAAAAAATGAATTTGCCAGTTATTAAGAAAACAAAAACAGGTTATTCGACAGCAGTCGATGTTTTAGAACAGCTACGTGAACAGGCCCCAATCGTTGAACATATTTTAAATTATCGTCAAATTGCAAAAATCCAATCCACCTATGTTGAAGGATTATTAAAAGTGATTCAAGGGGATAATAAGATTCATACACGCTATATTCAGACCTTGACCCAAACCGGCCGATTAAGTTCGGTTGATCCAAACTTGCAAAATATTCCAATTAGATTAGAAGAAGGACGAAAGATTCGTCAGGCTTTTGTTCCTCGTGATGAAGACTGGGTAATCTATTCTTCTGACTATTCTCAAATCGAATTGCGTGTTTTAGCACATATTTCTGGGGATGAGCATTTGAAGCAGGCGTTTCGTGATGGTATGGATATTCACACTAGTACCGCGATGCGTGTGTTCAATGTTACTGAAGATGAAGTGACGCCGAATATGCGTCGAAATGCCAAAGCAGTAAACTTCGGAATTGTGTATGGTATTTCTGATTATGGGCTATCACAAAATCTGGGAATTACGCGCAAGGCCGCACAAGAATATATCGATACGTATTTTGAAAATTATCCAGACGTAAAACGTTATATGGAAGAAAGCGTACGCGAGGCTAAAGATAAGGGCTATGCTGCCACACTTTATAATCGTCGACGCTATTTACCAGATATTAATGCGCGAAACTTCAATCTTCGTTCATTTGCAGAGCGAACAGCCATAAATACACCAATTCAAGGAAGTGCAGCAGATATCTTAAAACTTGCAATGATTGAGATGGCAAAACGTTTGAAGGAAGAAAAACTACAGGCGACGATGTTATTGCAAGTACACGATGAGCTTGTTTTCGAAGTTCCAGAAAGTGAATTGGAGCAATTAGACAAATTAGTCAAAGAAGTGATGGAGAATACTGTTCAGTTAGATGTCCCATTGTTAACCGACAGTAATTGGGGCAGAACGTGGTACGAAGCAAAATAAGAAGAAGCTGGGAGAAATTCCAGCTTTTTGATTTTAGGAGTGAAGAAAAATGCCAGAATTGCCAGAAGTAGAGACAGTCAGAAAAGGTTTGGTGTCTTTAGTTAAGAATAAAACGATTGCGAAAGTGGACGTCTATTGGCCACGTATTATTGAATTTCCAGAGATCGATATCTTTCAGCAACAATTGATCGGTGAAACAATAGAAACAGTGGATCGACGTGGAAAGTACTTAATCTTCGAATTTACGCATTACGAGATGGTTTCTCATTTGCGAATGGAAGGAAAATATGAGTTTTTTGATCAGCCGACGGCGTTAGACAAACACAGCCATGTCCGCTTCATTTTTACTGATGGTTCTGAGCTAATTTATCATGATGTACGAAAATTTGGCCGAATGGCTTTATTGAAAAAAGGAACGGCGAAAGACTATAAAGGTTTGATGCAGTTAGGACCGGAACCAACAGATGCAGATTTTGACTTAGCTGATTTTAAAGTTAAATTGAAAAAGGCTTCAACCATGATCAAGCCCTTATTACTAAATCAAAAAGTCGTGGCAGGCTTAGGGAATATTTACGTTGATGAGGTGCTCTGGCTAGCTAAGATTCATCCTGAACAACCTGCGAATACATTAAGTTCACAAAGTGTTCGCCGGTTGCGTGAAGCGATTATCGAGGTGATCGGAAAAGCAAAAGAGGCAGGCGGAACGACCATTCGAACCTATTTAAATGCACTAGGAGAGGCGGGGCATTTTCAACAAGAATTGCATGTCTATGGACAAACTGGCAAACCGTGTTCACGTTGTGGAACACCAATTGTTAAAATCAAAGTAGCACAAAGAGGGACGCACCTTTGTCCTCATTGCCAAAAACTAAAGAAGGTGTAGAAGATGAGCTTCGTTTTAGGTATAACTGGCGGGATCGCTAGTGGAAAATCAACGGTTGTAGATTTTTTTAAAGCAGAGGGATTTCCAGTTGTTGATGGAGATATTGTTGCTCGAGAAGTGGTAGAGCCAGGTAGTGATGGGCTGCGGGCTTTAGAAAAAGTCTTTGGTAGAACAATTTTGCAAAATGATGGTCGTTTGGACCGCAAAAAATTAGGAAGTATAATTTTTCAAAATGAACAAAAACGGCATCTATTAAATAAAACACTTGATCCATTTATTCGTAGTGAAATCGAAAGACAAACATTGGAGGCAAAAAAAATAAGTCCATTGGTAATTGTTGATATCCCCCTCTTATTTGAGGGACATTACGAATCAATGATGGATGAAGTAGCGACTGTCTATGTTACACCAAAAATTCAATTAGAACGTCTGATGGCAAGAAATGATCTATCTGAAGAAGAAGCTATAAAACGCATTAACAGCCAGCTTTCTTTAGAGGAAAAGAAAAAAAGAGCGGATATTGTATTTGATAATTGTCATTCGCAAGAAACAACGCGTCAGCAGGTTCTTAATTGGTTAAAGAGAAAAAAATTTGTTTCTTAAAGAATTCGGCGTCGTAGCTTTACGACGCTTTTTTTAGCTGGCTGGTTATGGTAAACTCATGTTATATAAACAAAAAAGTTTTCTTTCGAACCTATTTTTGTTTTTGAAAAATTATTCTATATAACAAAAAAATAGTCACACAGAGTTAGTGATTCTAATCAATAATAAGAAGGTGCGGTGAAATTATGCGTTGTCCAAGATGTAATCATAATAATTCACGAGTAATTGATAGTCGACAAACTGATGATGGACGAGCGATCCGTCGTCGAAGAGAATGCGAGAGTTGCGGGTTTCGTTTTACGACCTTTGAGCGGATAGAGGCAGCTCCTTTATTAGTTGTTAAGCGGAATGGGGATCGTGAAGAATTTAGTCGTGATAAAATTTTACGCGGGTTGATTCGCTCAGCGGAAAAACGTCCAGTAGCCATGGAGCAGATGGAACAGATTGTGGATCATGTAGAAAATCGTGTTCGCAGTATGGGGGAAAATGAAATTCCCACAAGTCAAATCGGCGAATTTGTCATGGAAGACTTGATGGAAGTAGACGAGATTGCTTATATTCGATTTGCTAGTGTTTATCGGCAGTTTAAAGATATGTCTGTATTCTTGAAGGAATTGCAGGAAATCGTTGACAAAGCAAAGTCAACGGATGACGAGTAGGAGGCTTTTTAGTGGCAGAAGAACTAAAACCCAGTACCTTTTACACGGTCTATGGAGAGCCACAACTTGATCAAAGCAAACAGGACGCGCTGCTTTATTTGTATCAGCCGATTATTGGAAGTAACGCATTGAGCCTATATTTTACTTTAGTTAGTGATGTTAGTATCGAGGGCAAGAGTGTCAGTCTGATGCATACGGATTTATTGGCTGCAGTGGATACGGGATTAATGAACTTGGTAAAAGCGCGGGAAAAATTGGAAGGCATTGGTTTGTTAGAAACGTATCAAAAATCAGATAATGAAATTGGTATAAGCTTGCTCTATCAACTTCGTTCTCCATTAATTCCAGAGAAATTTTTTCAAGATCCCTTGATGGCTTATTTGTTAATGGATAAGGTTGGAAAACGACGCTATGAACATTTAGTTGAACGCTTCAAGCCGAAAACCTTTGAAAAAGGTGATGTCCAAAATATTACCAAACGCTTCCGTGAGGTTTATCGTTTAGATGATAAAGCTTTTGCCAGTCACAGTGAAATCTTGGAGCAAACCCAAGAGGCGTTCTCTGATAAAACAGAATTTGATTGGTCATTATTTACACAGCAGCTTAAACGCTTTAACTTGATATTGAGTCACGACGAACGGGAAAAGCTTCAAACCTTTCAGACCCTTTATGGCTTGAACGAATTGGATTTAGCAGAGTATGTAGCTAAAGCAAGCGCTGGTGAAAAGAACGGGTTAAATTTTAACTACTTGCGTCAGCTGATCAATAAGGAGAAACGCCCCAAAGTATCAGCCGAGTCTAAGGAAACAACGATTGATAATTCTACTAATAGTGGCAGTTTTTCTCCGCAAGAATTAGAGATTATCGCTCAAAGCAAGAAAATCGCTCCAGTAACATTTTTACGGGCGATTAAACGAGAAAAAGGCGGATTCGAGACAAATACAGAAGTTCGATTGTTAGAGGAATTGATTGGTCGCAATTTATTACCCAAAAGTGTAATCAACATCATTATCAATTATATTTTGGTCATTCAAAATCAAGCGGTAATCAATGCAAACTATTTAAATGCGATCGCAAATGATTGGGCACAGAAAAAAATTGTTAGTCCGGAAGCGGCAATCACTCATGTACGTGAAAACAATCAGAAACTGGTTCGAAAGCCTCAGACAAGTCGTCCAGCTTATCAAAAACGTGGGTCAGGTCGTAAAGAAGCGCTGCCGGAGCATATTAAGCAGCCGCCTAAAGAGACTAAATTAACACCGGAAAAAGAGGCAGAATTGAACCGTAAATTAGCGGAATATTTAAGTAAAGAAGGTGACGATTAATGGAAGATGTAGGAAAAGAGTTGAATCGCATCATTAAAAGCCGTGGGGTCGATGGTCGTTACCGCCAAATGATGGAAGAAATTTTGGCCGATCCAGATGTTCGTCAATTCATCGAAGAGCACAAAGAAAAGCTGACACAAGAGGATATTGAAAAATCCTTTGCGAAGTTGTATGAGTTTGTTCAAGAAAAGAAAAAATATTTAGCTTCTGATCCAACTATGATCGCACCTGGTTACGAACCACAGTTAAGTCTAAATTTTCACTTTATTGATGTGACGTATGTACCAACTGATGAGCTGTTGCGTTTGAAGCGTGAGGAAGAAATTCGTAATCGTGTAAACTCATTAGATATGCCCAAAGATATTCGCAAGGCATCGATTCGCACTTTTGAGGTTACGTCGGGGCGTAGTGAAGCATTGGAGGCTTCTCTGGATTTCATTAATCAATATGAAGCAGCACCAAAAATGTTTCATAAAGCCTTGTTTTTGGTGGGGGATTTTGGTGTTGGGAAGACCTACTTATTAGGAGCTGTTGCCCATGAGCTAGCAGTTAAGGGATTTGAAACTACACTGTTGCATTTTCCAACATTTGCTGGAGAAATGAAACAAGCAATCTCCAATGATAAAGTTGGTCCAAAACTAGATGAAGTGAAGCGGGCGCCGATCTTAATGATTGATGATATTGGTGCAGATTCTATGAGCGCTTGGATACGTGATGAAGTGCTAGGGGTGATTCTGCAGCATCGAATGCAAGAACAATTACCGACCTTTTTCTCATCTAATTTCAATATGGATCAATTGGAGCAACATTTATCCGTCACACAACGAGGCGATGAAGAACCTTTGAAAGCAAAGCGGATTATGGAACGTGTTCGTTATTTAAGCAGAGAAATCTGGGTAATTGGCGAAAATCGCCGAAACGGTTAAAAAAACAAAAATATTCTTAGAAAAAGGCAAACGCCCTATTAAAAAGCGCTATCATTTAGCTCTTTTTAGGGGGCGCTTTTTTTAAGGAGTGTTATAATTATTTTTAGGATGTGAAAAAATGAACGCGAAAGATTTATCGATTCGTTTACAAAAAGCAGCAGAATTTGTTCCGCAGGATGCACGTTTAGCGGATATAGGTTCAGATCATGCGTATCTGCCCGTCGCTTTAATGCTGCAAAACAAAATATCTTATGGTATTGCAGGAGAGGTCGTAGTGGGTCCTTATGAGTCAGCCAAACGACAAGTAGCAAAAAATGGTTTAGAGAATAAAATTGATGTTCGGTTAGCCGATGGACTTGAAGCAGTTGAATTGAATGATCAGATTTCAGCCATCACTATTTGCGGAATGGGTGGTGTCTTGATCCGTGATATTTTAGAACGTGGGAAAGAAAAAGCACGCTTATCTGGGAAAGAACGGTTGATTCTACAACCAAACGTTGGCGAGCGTCAATTACGGCAGTGGTTAGTAGCTGAAGGCTATACGATCACAGATGAAGCCATTGTTGAAGAAAATAAAAAAATTTATGAGCTGATCGTTGCTGACAAAGCGTTAGCTCAACAGGATTACACAGATAAAGAATTATTCTTTGGACCAGTTTTACTAAAGGAAAAGACTCCGGTTTTTATTAAAAAATGGCAGCATAAATTAGTCAAGATGGAAAAAATCTTAACTAGTTTACACCAAAGTGATCAGGATGTCGCCGAAAAAATTCGTGAAGTTGCGCAGGAAATTGAATGGATCAAGGAGGTACTTGCAAATGCAGGGAAGTGAATTTATCCAGCGTTTTAATCAGTATTGTCCCGAATGGTTGGCCGAAGAAGGAGATCCCGTCGGCTTGCACATTGGTACGTTAAACAAAGAAGTTAAGCGAATTATGATGAGTTTAGATGTTCGACCATCGGTTGTCGATGAAGCGATTGAGAAAAAAATTGATCTGCTAATTGTGAAGCATCCACCGATTTTTCGTCCGGTTTCTCGTTTAACGACTGATGATATTCAAACGAAGATGTATGCGGATTTGATCAAACATGATATCGCGGTTTTTGCGGCGCACACGAATATGGATATCATTGAAAATGGATTGAATGATTGGTTTTGTGAGGCATTAGCTGTTGTTGATACGGATTATTTAATTCACACTCATACGGTATCCATGAAAAAGCTGGCAGTTTACGTTCCTCAAGAGGATGCAAAAAAAATGCGCCAAGCATTGGCTGAAGCTGGTGCAGGAGAACAGGGAAATTATCAAGCAACTTCATTCACCGTTAATGGAACGGGGCGTTTTACGCCAAATGACCAAGCAAATCCAACAATCGGTGCGGCGAATGTTGCTGAACAGGTCCAAGAAAGTAAAATCGAAGTGCTGTTTCCTGAGACAAAGCAAACTGAGATAGTCGCAGCGATGCTTGCTGCTCATCCATATGAAGAACCTGCTTATGATATTTATCAAATTGATAATTTGGCTGAAAATTACGGGATCGGGCGAGTCGGTGAACTTAAGACAGCAATACCGACAGAAGACTTCATTAAAAAAGTGAAGGAAGCTTTTAATTTGGACGGCTTGCGTGTGGTTTATCCTCATAAGACAAAGGAAACGATTAAACGCGTAGCGATTTGCGGCGGCAGTGGCGAAAAATTCTATCGTAATGCCTTAGCAGCAAAGGCGGACGTTTATATTACTGGAGATGTTTATTATCATACTGCCCATGATATGCAAGAGACAGGTATGGTAGTGATTGATCCGGGTCATTACATTGAGTCGCTATGTAAAGAAAAAATGGTGGCCCTTTTTAACCAATGGAAAAATGAAGAGGACTGGAAGGTTGATTTCTTTGTTTCTGAGACCTCCACAAATCCTTTTTCATTTAAATAAATAGCATTAAAGGAGAGAGTAAGATGTACGAAAATTTATTACCGCGTTTTTTACACTATGTTAAGACAGAAACTCGTTCTGATGCGACAAGCACCACAACACCGACAACTCAAACACAGGTAGACTTTGCTCATGAGCTGATGAAAGAACTAGAAGAAATCGGCATGCAGGAGATTACTTACAACGAAAAAAACGGCTATGTGATTGCCACTTTGCCAAGCAACCTTGACAAAGAAGCGCGGAAAATCGGATTTATCTCTCACATGGATACAGCAGATTTCAATGCAGAAGGGGTTAAACCTCAAATCGTTGAAAATTATGATGGTGAATCTACTATTAAGTTAGATGCTGACGGAAAATATACATTGAATGTAAAAGATTTTCCTAATTTGAAAAACTACGCAGGACAAACATTAATCACTACTGATGGCTCAACACTATTGGGTTCTGATGATAAATCTGGGATTGCTGAAATCATGACGGCGATGGAGTATTTGATTAATCATCCTGAAATCAAACATGGTGAAGTGCGTGTCGGCTTTGGTCCCGATGAAGAAATTGGTATCGGTGCGGATAAATTCGATGTGAAACAATTTAACACAGATTTCGCCTATACTATGGATGGTGGTCCAATTGGTGAATTGCAATATGAAACATTTAGCGCTGCTCAAGCAGAAATCACGATGCACGGGAAGAATGTTCACCCAGGGACAGCTAAAAATACGATGATCAATGCGTTACAAATGGCAATTGATTTCCACAACCAACTACCAGAAGGCGATCGACCAGAAAAAACAGATGGACGTGAAGGATTCTTCCATTTATTAGCTTTAGATGGAAATGTGGAAGAAGCGAAAATGACCTATATTATTCGTGATCACGATCGTGCTAAATTTGAAGAACGTAAACAAATGATTACAGACCTTCAAGCGAAAATGAATAGCCAATTTGATCAAGAGCGTGTAGAGATCAACATGTACGATCAATACTACAATATGGGTGAAATTATTGAAAAAGACATGAGTGTCATCGATTTGGCTAAAGGTGCGATGGAAGAAGTTGATGTGAAACCTGTCATCGAACCAATTCGTGGTGGGACTGACGGTTCTAAAATCTCATTCATGGGCATTCCTACACCAAATATTTTTGCTGGTGCTGAAAACATGCATGGACGTTTCGAATTTGTTTCATTACAAACGATGGAAAAAGCAGTTGATGTGATCGTGAAGATCATTGAAAATAATGCGAAATAGTTTTTTTCTGAAAAAGCTTTGAGGAAACTTGAAGCTTTTTCTTTTTTTGCTCATTCGCATGTGGTAGGCTATAGCAATAAAGAAAAAAATGAGGCAAAAAAATGAACTTATCAGTCAATCGTAAATTGATTCTAAATATCCTTATATTTGTAGTAATGATCGGCGTTATTATCTTCGTTATTCGTGACTCTCTGAGCGATATTTTCACTGAGCTAGGCAGAACTTCTTTGCCGGTTCTTTTAGGTGTGACAGGACTCGGTTTAATTAGTCAAGTAATCGAAGGGTACACGATTAAAAATATTGCCGGTGAATTCAACCCAGAATTTACCATTCGAGATGGTTTCTTTGCATCCGCATATGCAACTTTTTATCGTGTTATCACATTCGGTACAGGATCAATTGTATCTGAGGTTATTTACTATCATAAAAAGGATTTGAGGTATTCTGAAGGGACCGGTACAAGTGCCTTAAGGATGGTCACATACAAAATTGCCTTAATGGTTTGGGCGTTGGTCTTTTTAATTGTGAAAAGCGATGCGATTCAAGAGCATATCTCAAACGGTATCTTTTTGGTACTTGCTGGAATTTTGGTGACTTTGGTGATTATTTCTAGTTTGCTGGTTCTGAGTTTAAATATTAATGCCCAGGTGCTAGTGGTAATTATCTGCAACCGCCTATTTAAACGTCAAAAACTACGAGATATCGTTGATCAGGTGAATAATCAGGTTTATTCTTTACGTGGGGCCATCAAAACATTCATCCGTGATCGTCGTTCTGTTATTCGAGTGTTTTGTTCGAACATGGCAAAACTAGTTGTTTGGTATTCGTTACCATATTTTATTTTGGTTCAGGATTATCCTGATATTGATCTTTGGTTGACAGTGGCATTTATCAGCTTTACAGTGATTATCGGCGGTGTTTTGCCGGCTCCAGGCGGAATCGGCGGCTTTGAATTTGTTTATGTTTTACTTTTCCGAAATGTTGTTGGAAGGGTAGATGCAGTCTCTTCTTTGCTATTGTATCGTTACGCGACATATTTGTTGCCGTTCTTGATAGGGATGATTTATGTACTATTCAACAAACAGCGGCAAATCAATCATGAAATCAAAGAAGCCAAAAAGGAAGTTAACGATTAAACGTTAACTTCCTTTTTGTTTTAAAAATGGACAACCAATTTTCCAATCATGTCGTCTTCTTCAATAATTTGATGTGCTTGATAGAATACCTCAGGCGTGAACCCAGGAATAATTTTCGTCAAGGTGCTTTGAATCTTTTTTTCTTGCAACAGCTGTACCAACAGCTCTAAAACAGCACCCTGTGAAGCTATATTATGATCATAATCCGTTTTAGCAAACATATACTCCCAATCAAAACTACCAGATTTATTTTTGAGTTTTGCTAAATTCAAATCTTTACTAGATTCTACAATGGAACCAAGATGACCGAACGGTTCCAATAACTCACTCATTTCTTCAAAATAACGGTCAGTAGAATGAAGAATCAGAATGTAAGGCAGTGAGTGATAGCCGATTTTTTTAAGTTGTTTAGTCAAATCTTTATGATGGTTGATAATATGATCGGCGCCCATTTTTTCTGACCATTCCTTGCTTTCTTTGCGAGAAGCAGTCGTAATAACAGTTAAGCCCGCCCATTTTGCAAGTTGGGTGGCAACAGAACCAACACCGCCAGCACCATTAATGATTAGAATCGTTCCGCTATTCTGATTTTCTTGGGGAACTAAATCCATTTTCTCAAAAAGCATTTCATAAGCGGTGATAAAGGTTAAGGGCATGGCAGCGGCTTCATCGGTTGAAATACCATGCGGTAATTTTGCGACAATACGTGAATCGACGACCTGATTCTCACTATAGCTGCCGTATCTTTTAGTAGTACCTGCAAAAAGGACGCGGTCCCCGACTTCAAGATGCTTTACTTCGCTGCCTAATTGAGTCACAACACCGACACTGTCAAAGCCTAAAACGTGAGGTTGAGGCGTTCCTTTACCAGTTTGTCTTAATTTTGTGTCGACTGGATTGATAGAGGTAGCCATATTTTTAACGACAAGATCCGTTTTATTTAATTTAGGAAGCATGACTTCGTATGTTTCAAAATGGTTTCCACTTGAAAGTTCAAACCCTTTTTCAAAGCCAATCACGCGTGAAATCATTGAATCACTCTCTTTCTATTAATGAAAGAATTGTAGCATTATTTTGTTTTTCTTCATAATAATAAACTTTAAATTTGAAGATCAATATTTTTGACCTTTACTGACCAAAGTTATATACTATTAGGTGTAAACTACTATTAATGTCGGAGGTATGCTTATGAATATCAAAAAAATGACGACAACGTTACAGGAAGCAATTGCTGAAGCTCAGCAAATTGCAGTGACAAGACATCATCAAGAAATTGATATTGCTCATGTTTGGAAAATATTTTTACAGCCAAATCACTTTGGGCGCAATTTTTATACGGATGCTGGAATTGATGTGGATCAATTCGAACGTGAAGTTGATAAAGTATTAGATGAATATCCGACCGTTAGCGGTGGAAATGTTCAATATGGTCAAAATATCAGCCAGAACCTTTTCAATTTACTAAATGAGGCGGACCAGTTACGTGAAAAATTTCAAGATGATTTCTTATCTACTGAGATCGTCATTCTAGCTTTAATGAAATTAAAAAATTACTCCTTGACGAAATATTTGAATCAGCAAGGTTTAAATGAAAAAGAAGTACAAAAAAATATTGAAGATATGCGAGGAGGGGATCGAGTGACCTCACAAAATCAAGAAGAAACATATAAAGCTTTAGAGAAATATGGTGTGGACTTAGTTCAACAGGTTAAAAACGGTAAACAAGATCCAATTATTGGCCGTGATGAGGAAATTCGTGATGTTATCCGAATTCTTTCGCGAAAAACTAAGAATAATCCTGTATTGATCGGTGAACCTGGTGTAGGTAAAACTGCAATCGTCGAAGGGTTGGCACAACGAATCGTGCGTAAAGATGTACCAGAAAACCTGAAAGATAAAACAGTCTTTTCTTTAGATATGGGATCATTGATCGCTGGTGCAAAATTCCGTGGAGAATTTGAAGAACGACTTAAAGCAGTTTTAAAAGAAGTCAAAAAATCAGATGGACGAATTCTGCTATTTATTGATGAAATTCATAATATTGTAGGTGCTGGAAAAACAGAAGGCAGTATGGATGCTGGAAATATCTTGAAACCTATGTTGGCTCGTGGAGAATTACATCTAATCGGTGCCACGACGCTAGACGAGTACCGTCAATATATGGAAAAGGATAAAGCGTTAGAGCGTCGTTTCCAAAAGGTTCTAGTGAAGGAGCCGACCGTTGAAGATACGATTAGTATTTTGCGTGGATTGAAAGAACGTTTTGAAATTCATCATGGAGTAAATATTCATGATAATGCGTTAGTTGCCGCAGCAACATTGTCTGATCGCTACATTACTGACCGCTTTTTACCAGACAAGGCCATTGATTTAGTGGACGAAGCCAGCGCCAGCATTCGCGTGGAAATGAACTCGATGCCAACTGAGTTAGATCAAGTGACTCGTCGCTTGATGCAGTTGGAAATTGAAGAGGCCGCTTTGAAAAAGGAAAGCGACGATGCAAGCAAAAAGCGTTTAGAAAACTTGCAGGAAGAGTTGGCTGATCTTCGCGAAGAAACCAACGCGATGAAATTGCAATGGGAGACGGAGAAAGAAGAAGTTAATGTCGTTTCAAATAAGCGAGCTGAGATCGATCAAGCCAAACATGAGTTAGAAGATGCGGAAAATAATTATGACTTAGAACGGGCTGCTGTTCTTCGACATGGCACGATTCCGAATTTAGAAAAAGAATTAGCTGAATTAGAGGAAAAAAATAAAAAGAGTGACATCAAGATGGTACAGGAATCCGTGACAGAAAACGAGATCGCTCAAGTAGTGGGTCGACTAACAGGAATTCCCGTAACCAAATTGGTAGAAGGTGAACGTGAAAAACTATTAAGTTTAAACAGTACACTCCACAAACGTGTGATTGGTCAAGATGAGGCTGTTGATGCGGTAAGTGATGCAGTACTACGTTCACGTGCAGGGCTGCAGGATCCAAATCGTCCGCTCGGATCATTTCTATTTTTAGGACCAACTGGTGTTGGTAAAACCGAACTGGCAAAAGCATTGGCAGAAAATCTATTTGATTCTGAGGACCATATGGTACGGATCGATATGAGTGAATATATGGAGAAACATTCAGTGTCTCGACTTGTTGGAGCACCTCCAGGTTATGTAGGCTATGAAGAAGGTGGTCAATTAACAGAAGCTGTTCGGAGAAATCCTTACACGATCATTTTACTGGATGAAATCGAAAAAGCCCATCCGGATGTTTTCAACATTTTATTACAGGTCTTAGATGATGGACGATTGACAGATTCTAAAGGTCGGTTAGTTGATTTCAAGAATACTGTTTTGATCATGACTAGTAATATTGGTTCACAAGTATTGCTGGACGGCGTAACCGCTGAAGGAAAAATTCCTGAGACTACCAAGGAACAAGTGTTAAGCATGCTGCGAGGACATTTTAAACCAGAATTTTTGAATCGAATTGATGATACGATTTTATTTACGCCATTGAGTCTAGAAGATGTGAAGGGAATCGTTGAGAAAATCGTGCAGCATCTATCTCATCGATTAGAAGAACAGGAAATTCAATTAGATATCACTGAAGATGCCAAAAGCTGGATCGCAGAAAAAGCGTATGAACCACAATACGGCGCACGTCCGTTGAAGCGTTTCATTACACGAGAGGTTGAAACGCCACTGGCAAAAGAGATCATTGCGGGTCGAGTGATGCCGAAAACGAAAGTTTCTATCGAATTATTTGACGATCAATTGGTATTTCAAAATCAATCGATTAACGAATAAATAATTATGTAAACAAAAAATAATAAAATAGTAAAAACGGAACAGTGGAAGTTGTCTTTCTATACTGGTTCGTTTTTTCTTAATTTCTGAAACTCATTTGACTAAAATAAAAAAATCAAGTGCAATAAAATAGAAACATAACAACTTTTACGTTACGCATGTTACGATATAATGACAAATTAGTGAATTTACGGTGTTTAAATTGTTTGTTATTTGTTCTTGGATTATACTTTTAAAGTAACTAAAAATGAAGAGCTCGCGAAGGTTTCTTGGAGGTATATAATGAATCAATTTAAAACCCGCACCGAAAAATATAATTATATAAGAACACAGCAGAAGGCGAAACGAATGAAGGCTGCCAAAAGAACGCTCCCTGTACTCGGGACGGCAATGATTCTTTCACCGGCTGTTTTAACGATGAATAATGTGAAGGTAAACGCAGCTGAAATGGGACAGACTCAAAATCAATCTGCTTTTATTGAACAATTAGGTGCTTCCGCGATGCAGGTTTCAGCTTCAAACGATCTTTATGCATCGATCATGGTTGCCCAGGCTTTAGTTGAAACTGGCTTTGGAACCTCTCAGTTGTCAGCTGCACCTTACTACAATCTGTTCGGTGTCAAAGAATATAGTGGTGGCCCATCAGTATCAATGAGCACTCAGGAATATTTAAATGGTCAATGGGTAACGATGAATGAACCATTTGCCGTTTACAATAGCTATGCTGAGTCGTTTCAAGCTCATGCTAATCTTTTAACTGGCTCTTATTATGCAGGTGCGCGAAAAAGTCATACTTACAGCTACCAAGATGCCGCTGTCTACTTAACTGGACGTTATGCAACGGACCCTGGTTATGCAGGAAAGTTGATTTCTTTAATCCAAACCTACAATTTGACTCGCTTCGATACACCAGGAGCAGGTACAGCAGTACAAACACAAAGTACTAGTGTTAATCAAGATAGTCAAACAACAGCCTCTGCTAGCGGGCAATCATATACAGTCCAATCAGGTGACTCTATTTGGGGAATCGCTGAAAAATTCGGAATTAGTGTCGATCAGTTGTTAGCTGATAATGGCTGGAGTTCTGATTCAACAATTATGCCTGGGGATACAATTGTCATTTAACTTCTAGAAGATGGAGCAATTTGCTCCATCTTTTTAACGGTCTGTATTTATTTTTCTCGCTAACCTAATAAATAGAGATAGTCAATAAAGATGTTTAAAATGAAATGGCTTTCGTGGTATAAGAAGCCGCTGATGATATTTAGTTAAAGATTTTATTTGGAACTAGGGACATTTATTTAGAAAAGTGTTATTATGAGGAATTAAAAGTCGAAATTCTCGCATCTTCTCCCATTATTCGTTAAGATAACTTACATAAGGTAAGGAATGGAGCGAGGAAAAATGACAAATATTTATCATTCAATTCTGGACACAATTGGCGAGACACCTATCGTAAAACTTAAGAACATGACAACGGATGAAATGGCCCAGATTTACGTGAAGTTAGAATCCTTTAATCCTGGAGGCAGTGTAAAAGATCGAATTGCATTAAGAATGATCGAAGATGCAGAGAAGAACGGCAAGTTGAAACCTGGAATGATGATCATAGAGCCGACATCAGGGAATACAGGGATTGGTTTAGCAATGGTAGGCGCTGCAAAAGGGTATCCTGTAACGCTGGTCATGCCTGAGACAATGAGTGTTGAGCGTCGTAAGCTTATGCAGGCTTATGGAGCGAATCTAGTTCTTACTCCGGGTGCAGATGGGATGAAAGGCGCGATCGCTGAGGCTAACAGATTGGCTGAAGAAAAGGACGGATTCGTTCCAGCTCAATTTGATAATCCAGCAAATCCCAAGGTTCATGAAGAAACAACTGCAAGGGAAATTGTGAATGCTTTTGAAAAAAATGGGCTAGATGCTTTTGTTGCGGGAGTCGGTACAGGTGGCACAATTACCGGAGTAGGTAATGAATTAAAACGCATGTATTCGAATATTAAGATTTATGCAGTAGAACCTGAGGAATCACCTGTTTTAGAAGGTGGCCAATCTGGTCCACATAAAATTCAAGGAATTGGCGCCGGATTTGTTCCAAGTATTTTAAATATTAACATTTATGATGAAGTTTTACCGGTTAAAAGTAATGATGCTATGGAAACAGCTAGAGAAATTGCAAAAAAAGAAGGAATTTTGGTTGGCATATCTTCGGGAGCGGCACTATTTGCAGCGATTGAAGTAGCTAAAAAGATGACTTCTGATCAAAAAGTATTGGTTTTACTACCAGATAATGGCGAACGTTACTTATCTACTGAATTATTTCAATTTAACCAATAAGTTTATGAAAAATATTAATTTTTGAATCCAGCTAGTATTTCCCCTCAGATAATAGTATCATTTTAATATAGAATCAAAACAGGAGGGGCTTATATGGTAAATGAGGCAGTTGATCAAGCGGTCAAAGAATTAAAGGCCGGCGGAGTTCGCATTACCCCACAGCGTTATGCCATTTTAGAATATTTAATTGAGTACCGCAATCATCCAACGGCTGATGAGATTTTCCGTTCGTTAGAGGGCCGCTTCCCGAATATGAGTGTGGCGACCGTCTACAACAATTTGAGAAAATTCGTTGAAATTGGAATCGTACAAGAAATGAACTATGGTGATGCAGCGAGTCGCTTTGATTTCACGAACAAGCAGCACTATCATGCAATTTGCACAGAATGTGGGAAGATTGTTGACTTTTTCTATCCTGGATTAGAAGACGTTGAAATGGCATCTAGTAAACTGACAGGTTATCAAATCAATAAACATCGTTTGGAAGTTTATGGATTATGTCCAGATTGTCAAACAAAAGCTGAGGAATAAATCCTCAGCTTTTTTGTTTTATCTAAAATAACACAATTCTTGATTCTGCAAATGAGAAAAATCACATTTAAAAATTGACTGCGCTTGCACTATTTTTATTAAAAAAACTATTTGAAGAGAATATAAAGTTTTAAAATGAAAGCACTCTTATTTAAAAATGCCTAAATAACGGTGTTTTTAAATATTTTTCTTTAGTTAAATGAAGAAGGTTTCGCTGATAATGAGATATTAATAACACTTAGTACATGATTGTTGCTTCTAAAATGCATTGTGATATATTAAACATGTTCCGAAGTTAAAGAACTTCAATAATAATCCATTAGGAGTGATTTACCATGAAAATTGGCGTAATTAAAGATCCAAAACAAGGTGAGGCACGTGTCGGTATGACACCTGAAAATGTGAAAATTTTAGTAGAAGCTGGGAATGAAGTGCTGGTTGATAATAATGCTGGTGCAGGTTCAGGTTTTACTAATGAACAATATATTGAGGCTGGCGGAAAAATTGTCGATACTGACGAAGCATGGACAGCTGAATTGATCGTAAAAGTAAAGGAACCAATGGAAAGTGAATATCACTATTTCAAAAAAGGTCAAATTATTTGGGGTTTCTTGCATTTAGCAGCCAACAAAGCCTGTGTTGAGAAAATGATGGAAGTTGGCGTTACGGCTCTGTCAGGTGAAAATATCTCAATTAATGGCGTTTTAGAATTATTAAAACCAATGAGTGCGATCGCTGGACGCCGCGCAGTGAATCTGGGTCAATACTATTTAGAAAAACAACATGGCGGAGAAGGTATTTTACTTCCAGGAATTGATGGCGTTGAAGCTGGAACTGTGGTTATTTTGGGCGGAGGAAATGCTGCTGAAAATGCAGCAGACATGGCTGTTGGAATTGGCTGTCACGTAATCATCCTTGAAGTGAATGAAAATCGTATCAAACAATTGAAGGATCGTTACAAAGATCATAACGTTGATGTACTCGTTTCAAATACTGAAAACTTGGAAGAAAAGATTAAAGAAGCAGATGTCTTCATTTCAACTGTCTTGATTCCAGGAGCAAAACCACCAAAATTAGTGAAAGAATATATGGTTGAATCAATGAAACCAGGCTCTGTCATTGTCGATATCGCGATTGATCAAGGCGGTACAGTAGAAACGATTGATAAACCAACAAACCATGCAGATCCAGTGTTCACGAAACATGATGTCATTCATTATGCTGTTCCTAATATGCCAGGTGCAACTCCAAGAACTGCAACAATTGCTTTAGCAAAAGGGAATATTTCATTCCTAAAAGATGTTAGTGTTAAAGGTTTAGATGATGCGTTGAAATCTGATGAATCATTACTGTCTGGTTTGAGTGTTTACAAAGGTAAAGTTGTTTCGAAAGCTTTAGCAGATTCAATTGCTGTTCCTTATACTGAAATAGGAGATGTTCTGTAATGACTAGCACAATGACAAAGCTTCCTGTCACTATTGAAGATATTCATGAAGCAAAAAATGTGGTCAAACAGTATGGACGTGTAACACCGTTGATCCAATCAATGTTTCTAACCGCTAAAACCGGTGGTCAGGTATTCTTGAAATTGGAAAATATGCAATTAACTGGTTCATTCAAATTTCGTGGAGCATTTAATAAAATCGCTCACTTAACGCAAGCGGAAAAAGACAAGGGCGTTATCGCAGTATCCGCTGGTAATCATGCGCAAGGAGTCGCGTTGACTTCAAAATTGTTGGGTATTCAGAGTACGATCGTTATGCCTGAGACAGCTCCAAAAGCTAAAGTAGAGGCAACTGAAGGTTATGGTTCAAAAGTCATTCTCCATGGTGCTGGTTTTGATGAAGCCAAAGCGTATTGCGAAAAAATCGTTGAAGAAACAGGGGTCACGTATATTCCTCCTTATGACGATGAATTTGTTATGGCTGGACAAGGAACAATTGGCCTTGAAATCTTGGATTCTATCTGGGATGTTGACACGGTTATTGTGCCTGTTGGTGGCGGAGGACTAATTGCTGGAATCGCTGTAGCAATGAAAACCTTCAATCCAAACATCAATATTATCGGTGTTCAGGCTGAAAACATCCATGGGATGACAGCTTCATTCCGTGAAGGTAAAAAAGTGGGGTATAAAAAAGCAGCGACGATCGCTGATGGTTGCGCTGTAGAGTTCCCAGGAAACCTTACATTCGAAGTAGTTGAAGAACTTGTTGACGATATGGTAACTGTATCTGAACAAGAAATCGAACTTGCGATGAAAGATTTGATTCAACGGACAAAAATCGTTGTTGAAGGTGCTGGTGCTCTTGCAACAGCGGCTATTCTAGCGGGAAAAGTAGACAAGTATGTAAACGGTAAAAAAGTCGTTGCTGTTGTATCCGGCGGTAATGTGGATCTGAACCGAATCACTGATGTTATCGGTCATTTCTCAGTAGCAAACGAATTAAAATAAACGTAAGAGAAAAAGTGCTCCAAGTTCGAATTAGGAACTTGGAGCACTTTTTTCTTCACTCTGGGTAACAACTGCCTTGCTGTTACATATTTTTAAGCATTGTAATCTTTTCTGAAGAGATAGATGCCGCTGACAATCGAAACAATCAATGCTAAAAGAACGACCATGATTGATCCAATTTCTGAGTCTCGCCAGAGTAATCCCCCTGTGTTAATGCCCCATAGACTGAAAATCAGTGTTGGTAAAGCCAGCAAAAGAGAAGCAGTATTTAGAAACTTCATCAATTGATTCAAGCGATTGTCCATCATGCTGTTTATTAGACCACTAATGGAACTCAACATTTCGCGATAAATTTGAACGGATGTGGTCGCTTGTTTTGTTTGCAGTTCGATCTCGATGGCCAGATCACGATCGGAAGAAACCAAATCAGCATCTAAAAGTGAATGAATTGTTTTTTGCTGTTCTTTTAACAAATTATCAATGTAAACGAGTGTTTTTTCCGTATCCGTCGTTTTTTCTAAAATATTTCGGTTCGAGCCATTTGATGCCTCTTGACTAATCTCTTCAATCTTTTCACGAAGCTTATGTAAAAAACTTAAATAATGTTCATTGATGACTTGGATGGTGTGTAGGATCAAACCAGCTTCGGAAGAAATCTCAGATTCAAAATTATTTAACACTTCCTCAATCAATGGCTTTTCACTTATTGTAATCAAAACATCATTTGTCAAAAAGACAGTAACAGTTGAAGACAATGATTCTGGCTCATCCATTGATTTAAGATCGATAAAAAGCATTACACAGACTGTTTTATCGTCTTCGGTCAAGTAATTTTTAAAAAAAGAGACATTAGAATAATTTTTTCCTAGTGAGAAAAATCTTTTGGGAAGCTCATAGGTTTTACAGAGCTCTTCTTTTTCCACATCTGTTGGATTGGAAAGAGCTATCCAATTTCCCTTGTTCGCTCCTTTTTGCACGCCGTCATTTGAAATAGAAAAGAAATCTATCAACAGAAAATCCTCCTTACCTACATGTTAGTTTCGTTACTCTTATCATCTCAAAACAAACCCTGCTTGCCAATTAATTTGAATCGTTAGATTTGTAGAGAAGGATTTCTTCCTTTATAATAGAAGAAATTTTCGGATAAGGTTAAACAATCATGTCATTCACCTATAAATCTTCTCATTTAAAATAATTCTAGTTTACAGGTGAATTGTATCTGATATAATAAATTTCATATTTCATAAACTTCAATGAAAATTTTCATTAGAAGTGAACTTATATATCGTCATAATATGGTTGACAGTTTCTACCTTGTGCCGTAAACGCAAGACTATAAGTAAAAATCGTACGGTGACGTACCTTTTTTGCTTTGCAGATGAGGTGCGTTTTTTGTAGTAATCAAAAAACGACAAGAAAAGGGGAAAGTATTAATGAAAGAATTGACAGATCGCATCAGAGATAATGGCCGTGTTTTAGGTGAAGGTGTCCTAAAAGTTGATGAATTTATCACTCACCAAGTAGATCCTGAATTGATGGATGCAATGGGCAAACGATTAGCAGAAGTATTTGCAAGTAAAAAGATCACTAAAGTAGTAACGATCGAAGCTTCTGGAATTGCACCTGCGGTTTATGCTGCTCAAGCATTAAAAGTACCGATGATCTTCGCCCGTAAGTCAAAGAGCTTGACGATGGATGAAGAATTATTGACGGCTTCTGTTTATTCATTTACCAAACAGGTGACTAGTACTATTTCAATTTCTCGAAAATTCCTTTCTGCAGAGGACAATGTCTTATTAGTCGATGACTTTTTAGCGAACGGCCAGGCCGCTAAGGGATTGATCGAATTGTGTCAACAAGCTGGAGCAAGTGTTTCTGGAATTGGAATATTGATTGAAAAATCTTTCCAAGATGGCCGACAATTGATTGAAGACATGGATATTCCAGTCGTTTCCCTAGCAAGAATTTCTTCCTTACATGACGGTAAAGTAACATTTATCGAGGAGGACGCATAGAGTGACAAGTGAAACAGGAAATGGAAAATCAGCAGTATTAGGCCTACAGCATCTTTTAGCAATGTATGCTGGAGCAGTAGCCGTTCCCCTTCTGATTGGGACAGGGCTAGGATTCAACGAAGCACAAATGACGTATTTGATTTCAATCGATATATTCATGTGCGGAGTAGCAACATTGTTACAATTGACAGTCAATAAGTTTTTCGGAATCGGATTACCAGTGGTTTTGGGCTGTGCAATTCAAGCGGTAGCTCCATTAATATTGATTGGACAAACACACGGAGTCGGGACAGTGTATGGTTCAATTATTGCTGCAGGTATTTTCGTGGTGCTGATTTCGGGTTTCTTTTCTAAGGTAGAAAAATTATTTCCACCAATTGTAACAGGTACAGTTATTACGACCATTGGTTTGACGTTGATCCCGGTAGCTGTTACGAAAATGGGTGGTGGAGATGCTGCGGCTAAAACGTTTGGAGAGCCTACAAGTCTAATCTTGGCTTTCGTGACGATCATCTTGATCTTAGCGGTTCAAGTTTTTGGACGTGGATTCATTCGTTCAATCGCTGTTTTAGTCGGGTTAGTCGGCGGAACAGTGTTAGCTGCGCTTTTGGGTCAAGTTGATTTAGCGGCGATCGGTCATGCACCGATGTTCCATGTGCCGCAACCATTTTATTTTGGAACACCAAAATTTGAGCCATTTTCTATTTTACTAATGATCATTATTTCTATTGTAAGTATGGTAGAGTCAACAGGTGTTTATTTTGCTTTAGGTGATATTGTTGGAAAACAAGTAAAAGAAGATGATTTAAAACGCGGCTATCGTGCAGAAGGTTTAGCAGTTATTCTAGGGGGATTATTCAATACGTTCCCATATACTGGTTTTTCTCAAAATGTTGGTCTAGTTCAATTATCTGGGATTAAAACTCGTCGTCCGATTTACTTTTCAGCAATTTTTTTAATTATCTTAGGGCTGTTTCCAAAGGTCGGAGCATTAGCTCAGATTATTCCAGAACCTGTTTTGGGTGGCGGGATGTTGGTAATGTTCGGCATGGTAGCTGTTCAAGGAATGAAAATGTTGTCGAAAGTTGATTACAATGATGAAAAAAATCTGTTGATCATTGCCATTTCTATTGGCTTTGGTTTAGGATTTAATGCAACGCCGACTCTATTTGCTAAACTACCTGAGACCGTTCAAATGTTTACTGGGAACGGAATTGTTATGAGTAGTTTATCGGCGATTATTTTGAATCTATTATTTCATGGCTATAAAAGAGAAGGAAAATAGAAAGAAACGCGGCAGAGGCTGCGTTTCTTTTTATTTTAGTAAAAAACGAACAATAGGTTAGAGTTATCTGTTAATATTCGAATTACATTTTGACTTACGAAAGTCTACTTGCTAAAATAAGCTTGAATAATGAAAGGGGTAAATTATGAATCCAGAAGTTGCAGTTATTATGGGCAGTACCTCCGATTGGGAGACAATGAAGTTTGCATGCGAAAGTCTTGATGAGTTAGGTGTGGCATATGAAAAACGAGTGGTTTCTGCTCATCGCACACCTGACTTAATGTTCGACTTTGCCGAAAAGGCTCGCGCGCGAGGAATTAAAGTAATCATTGCTGGAGCAGGCGGAGCGGCTCATTTACCAGGTATGGTAGCAGCCAAAACAACACTCCCAGTAATCGGTGTTCCTGTTCAATCGAAGGCTTTGAACGGTTTGGACTCATTATTATCAATCGTACAAATGCCAGGTGGTGTCCCTGTGGCCACTACAGCAATCGGAAAAGCTGGAGCAACCAACGCAGGACTACTTGCGGCACAGATGCTTTCAATGTATGATAACAAAGTAGCTGAACGTCTGGAAAACAAGCGGCAGCAAATGACAGAAACTGTATTGGAAAGTAGTGAACAACTTGGTTAAATCGTTAAAACCAGGCTCTACGATTGGTATCGTAGGCGGAGGACAACTAGGCCGCATGATGGCTATCAGTGCAAAGGAAATGGGATTCCGTACAGGAGTGATTGATCCAACGGAAGATTGCCCGGCTGCGCAGGTTTCGGATTGGCATATTGTTGCTGATTATGATGATCAAATGGCTCTAGAGGAAATGGCTCGCAGATCGCAGGTGATCACTTATGAGTTCGAAAATGTGGATGTTGATACCATCAACCATATTCAACATTTTGCCAATATACCTCAAGGAACTGACCTATTAGCTATCAGTCAGGATCGCTTGATGGAAAAGTCCTTTTTAGAAAACAATAATATCGTGATCGCCCCTTATGCAACGATCATCAGTCCAACAGATATTCAAGATGCGATCGAAGGGATCGGCTATCCGTGTGTCTTGAAGACAACGCGTGGGGGATATGATGGACATGGACAATATGTTTTGAACAGTACGGCTGACTTAGCCCCTTCGATGAATCTTTTGCGTCAAGGTACTTGTGTACTAGAGGCTTGGATTCCATTTGAAAAAGAGTTATCGGTTCAAGTTGCAGGAAATAATATTGGCGATTACGTGACATTTCCGGTAGTGGAGAATGTTCACCGTAATAATATTCTGCATGAAACGATCGTTCCAGCAGGAATCGATGCCGCAGTGGCAAAAGAGGCGAGTCGTATCGCTAAGGTGATTGCTCAAGGAGTCGATTTAGTGGGCACCCTTTGTGTGGAATTTTTCCTAACCAAAGCTGGCGCGTTATATGTTAACGAGATCGCTCCACGTCCGCATAATTCTGGGCATTACACGATTGAAGCCTGTAATATGAGTCAATTCGATGCGCATATTCGTGGAATTTGCGGTTGGCCGCTGAGTGAGCCGAAATTATTGTCAAATGCGGTAATGGTTAATGTTTTGGGCGAGAACCTGTTGAAGACTTACGAACTTATTGATTTATGGCCGGAATGGCATTTTCATTATTACGGTAAAGCTATGCCGAAAAAGGGACGCAAAATGGGCCATATCACGATCTTAACTGATAGCATTCAACGAACACTGGACGATATCAAGAAAACCGAAACATGGGACTAATCATTCTATTTGGTAATGTGTTTTTGAGTTTATAGTTAAAAAAATTAAATGATTTTACGAGGGAGAAAATTAATGATACCTAGATATTCAAGAGACGAAATGGGAAACATCTGGAGCGATGAAAATCGTTATAAAGCTTGGCTGGAAGTTGAAATCCTAGCTGATGAGGCATGGGCAGAATTAGGCGAGATTCCTAAAGAAGATGTTGAAAAAATTCGTGCGAACGCTGGCTTCGATATCGATCGTATCCTAGAAATCGAACAATCAACGAAACATGATGTTGTAGCCTTTACACGTGCGGTTTCTGAAACATTAGGGGAAGAACGTAAATGGGTTCATTATGGTTTGACAAGTACAGATGTCGTTGACACTGCCTATGGATATTTATATAAACAAGCAAATGATATTTTGCGTCAGGATTTACAGGATTTTCTAACGATCATTGGTGAAAAAGCTTTAGAGCACAAGGATACAGTTATGATGGGACGGACGCATGGTGTTCATGCAGAGCCTACGACCTTTGGCTTGAAATTAGCTACTTGGTACTCAGAAATGAAACGTAATATCGAACGCTTCGAACATGCTGCGAAGGGTGTAGAAGCTGGAAAAATTTCTGGTGCAGTCGGTACATTTGCCAATATCCCGCCATTTGTTGAAGAATTTGTCTGTGAAAAATTAGGTATTCGCCCACAGGAAATCTCAACACAAGTCTTACCAAGGGATCTACATGCTGAATACTTCTCAAGTCTGGCCTTGATTGCGACATCCATTGAGCGTTTTGCAACGGAAATTCGCGGCTTACAAAAATCTGAAACACGTGAGGTTGAAGAATTTTTCGCAAAAGGACAAAAAGGTTCTTCTGCGATGCCTCATAAACGAAATCCAATCGGTTCAGAAAACATGACTGGTTTGGCTCGTGTTGTGCGCGGGCACTTAGTTACTGCTTTTGAAGATGTTGCTTTGTGGCACGAACGTGATATTTCTCATTCCTCTGCGGAACGGATCATTACACCAGATACAACAATTCTAGTTGACTATATGCTACATCGCTTTGGTAACATTGTGAAAAATCTGACCGTGTTCCCAGAGAATATGAAACGCAACATGGAAGCAACATTTGGTTTGATCTATAGTCAGCGAGTGATGCTGAAGTTGATTGATAAAGGTATGACTCGTGAAGAAGCGTATGATTTGGTTCAACCAAAAACAGCCTATGCTTGGGATAATCAAACGCAATTTCGTCCGCTTTTGGATGCAGATGAAAAAATTACGAATGTTTTATCCAAAGCTGACTTGGACGACGCTTTTGATTATAACTATCACCTTAAAAATGTCGATACAGTCTTTGAACGTGTCGGAATCAAATAAAAAAACTCTTACCGCATTTTTTTGCGGTAAGAGTTTTTTTGAATTAAGCATATGAATATACGTCTACAAAACAACTTTCATGGAGCCGTTCCAATAAACAGCTGATCAATTGATAATCATAAGTCTGTGAATTCAAACGAATTTCAATCCGATAGGAATTCTTCAAGAAGGAGTGATCCTTCAATTGCCGAATGATCAATTCATCCTGAGACTGATTGGAAAAACGTAAAGACTGCATGGCTTGAGATTGTCTTGGGTGCAGTAATTTTTTTAGATTACGATAGGAATAAAAGCTGGTATTGCAGTTAATACTATGAGTTGTGTCGAGTCCTAATAACGCATTTAATAAATGTTGTTTGTCTGTTTCTAACATTGAATCAAGAAATTTTTTAGCTGCTGCCGGCGCATCTAACATAAGCGATTCCCCCATATATATCATTCGAATTAAATATAGCACCATTTTCACAAAATGTAAACGCTGTCTTTGTAAAGGTTCTAGAAAGGAAGTTGAATGCCTTGGTTAAACACGAACATTGACAGACTTCTTTCATTATAATATCCGATAAAATATTGAAAAATCTAATTTCAGTTGTTACACTAAATAAGAAATTAAGAAACGAACAATTAAAGTAGTTCGTTTATAAATGTTCATGAAAAGGGAGCGTTATGACGTGGAAAAAGGAACTTTAGTCTATGAAGGTAAAGCAAAACAATTGTTTCAAACAGATGATCCAGCTATCATGTGGGTCGAATATTTGAATCAAGCCACTGCTTTAAACGGGGCAAAGAAAGATCAAATTAGCGGTAAAGGCGAACTTAATAATCGAATCACTGGATTAATCTTTGATTTCTTAAAAAGTAAAGGAATTGCTAATCATTATATCAAGCAGCTTTCTGCCAATGAACAATTGATTCAAAATGTTGAAATCATCCCTTTAGAAGTAGTTGTGCGAAATATAGCCGCAGGTAGCTTTTCGAAACGATTAGCGATTCCAGAAGGTGCTCCTTTAAAATCACCAATTGTTGAGTTCTACTATAAAAACGATGCGTTAGATGATCCAATGGTTATCGATGCGCATATTCTTGCTTTAGAACTTGCTACTGCTGAAGAGCTCACTCAGTTACGTCAGAAGGCTTTAGCGGTTGGCGAGGCACTAACAGAACTATTTGATTCAATAGATATTACATTAGTTGACTTCAAATTGGAGTTCGGTCGTCAAAAAGATGGCTCGATTTTATTGGCAGATGAGGTTTCTCCTGATACTTGTCGTTTATGGGACAAACAGACCAATGAACACTTGGATAAAGATATTTATCGTCGTGACTTAGGTGACATCATTCCGGTATATCAAGAAGTACTAAATAGATTAGAAAAGCGAGGAGAATAAGGATGTATTTTGTGAAAGTTTATGTAACGTATAAGGATTCTGTATTGGACCCACAAGGAGAAGCCGTAAAAGGTGCTGTACACCGTATGGGCTACAATGAGATTGAGGATGTTCGGATTGGTAAGTATTTTGAAATCAAAGTTGCCAAAAGCGATCGTCCTGTGGAAGAAATGATCGAAGAGGTTTGTGACAAATTATTAGCCAACGTCAATATGGAAACATATCGTTACGAAATTTTGACATCGGAGGAAGTGTAGCATGAAATTTGCGGTCATTGTATTTCCTGGTTCTAACTGTGACTTGGACATGTATTGGGCGATGAAGGAAATCATGGGAGCCGATTGTGAGTATGTTCGGTATGATGCAGACAGTCTTGAAGGATTTGACGGTGTATTATTACCAGGTGGATTTTCTTATGGAGACTATTTACGTTGCGGTGCGATCGCTCGCTTTGCCAACATTATGTCAGAAGTGATTCGTTTTGCTGAAGAAGGCAAGCCAGTTTTCGGTACGTGTAATGGATTTCAGATTTTAACGGAGGCGGGTCTTTTACCAGGAGCTTTACGTCGGAATGAATCGTTAAAATTTATCAGTAAAATTACGTCGCTTAGAGTTGTGAACAATCAAACAAAATTCACATCTGAGTATCAAGCAGATGAAGTAATTCAAATCCCAGTCGCCCACGGTGAGGGAAATTATTACTGTGATGATGAAACATTAGCTGAGTTAAAAGCGAACAATCAAATCGTCTTTACTTATGAAGGTGAAAATATCAATGGCAGTATCGAGAGTATTGCCGGCATTACGAATAAAGCTGGTAACGTCTTAGGCATGATGCCTCACCCAGAGCGAGCAATGGAGAAATTGCTAGGTTCTGATGACGGTAAGAAGTTCTTTGCTTCTATTTTGACAAATTTTGGAAAGGTGACTGCAAACTAATGATGAAATTAGAACCGACAGCGCAAGAAATCAAAGATCAGCGTATTTATGCTGGTTGGGGACTGACTGATGAAGAATATCGTTTGATTTCAGAAGACATTCTTGGTCGCATGCCAAATTATACAGAAACAGGACTTTTCTCTGTTATGTGGAGTGAGCATTGTTCATATAAAAACTCGAAGCCAGTTCTGCGTAAATTCCCAACAGATGGACCTCAAGTATTACAAGGACCAGGAGAAGGTGCCGGCATTGTTGATATCGGTGACAATCAGGCTGTTGTTTTCAAAGCAGAAAGTCACAACCATCCTTCAGCTGTTGAACCTTATGAAGGTGCCGCAACAGGTGTTGGTGGAATCATCCGCGATATTTTCAGTATGGGTGCGCGTCCGATCGCGATCTTAGATTCTTTACGCTTTGGGGAATTAACGACGGAACGGACAAAATATTTATTAGAAGAGATCGTTGCTGGAATTAGCGGTTACGGAAACTGTATTGGTATCCCGACAGTTGGCGGAGAAGTAGCTTTTGATCCTTGCTATGAAGGCAATCCTTTAGTTAATGCGATGTGCGTTGGTTTGATCGATCATAAGGACATCCAAAAAGGACAGGCCAAAGGTGTCGGCAATTCCATCATGTATGTTGGTGCAAAAACTGGACGTGACGGGATTCATGGAGCGACTTTTGCTTCAGAAGAATTTGTTGAAGGTGAAGAACAGCAGCGTTCTGCCGTTCAGGTTGGCGATCCTTTCATGGAAAAATTATTATTGGAAGCCTGTTTGGAATTAATTTTAGATCATTCAGATATCTTGGTAGGTATTCAAGATATGGGTGCTGCTGGATTAGTCTCTTCTAGTTCAGAAATGGCTTCAAAAGCTGGATCTGGATTGAAGCTTTATTTAGATGATGTCCCACAACGGGAAACGCATATGACACCATACGAAATGATGTTATCTGAATCACAAGAGCGGATGCTCATTTGTGTGGAACAAGGGCATGAAGATGAAGTCGTTGAACTATTTAAAAGGTATGAATTAGACGCGGTAACAATCGGTGAGGTAACAGATGATGGATTATATCGTTTGTACCATCATGGTGAAGAAGTAGCTAACTTACCAGTCGATGCACTTGCCGAAGATGCTCCTGTTTATGAAAATGAGAAACGTGAACCAGCACGGATTCAAGAATTTGCTAATATGACTGATTTCAAACCAGAAGTGACGGATGCAACTGAAACACTATTAGCGTTATTACAACAACCGACAATTGCTTCGAAGCGGATGATTTATGAAACATACGATTCGCAAGTTCGGACAAACACAGTTGTTCGACCTGGAAGCGACGCGGCAGTCTTGCGTGTTCGCGGAACAAACAAGGCATTGGCGATGACAACTGATTGTAATGCACGTTATCTATACTTGAATCCTGAAATCGGTGGGCAGATTGCGGTGGCTGAAGCAGCTCGTAATATTGTTGCATCTGGAGGACAGCCGTTAGCGATCACGGACTGTTTGAACTATGGCTCGCCAGAAAAACCAGAGGGATTCTGGGAATTATGGACCTCAGCCGATGGTATTTCAGAAGCTTGCCGGACACTAAACACTCCGGTTATCTCAGGAAATGTTTCGATGTATAACGAAACTAACGGTAAAGCTATTTATCCGACACCGATGATTGGTATGGTTGGTTTGATCGAAGACCTGTCACATATTACAACGCAGGAATTTAAAGCTGCTGGTGATTTGGTTTATCTCGTTGGTGAAACTAAAGCGGACTTTAATGGTACCGAGATTCAAAAAATGCAAAAGGGCTTGATTGAAGGGAAATTAATGGACTTTGATTTAGCTGTTGAGAAGGCAAATCAAGACTTAGTCCTTTCAGCAATCAAAGCGGACTTAGTAGCAAGTGCTCATGATTGTGCGGAAGGCGGTCTGGCAGTAGCAGTTGCTGAATCAGCATTCACCAATCAGCTTGGCGTTGACATCACTGTCGAGATGCCCGTTGAAAATCTGTTTGCAGAAACACAATCTCGTTTTGTCTTGTCTGTAAAATCTGAGAAGCAAGCAGATTTCGAAGCTTTGGCGGGTGAAAAAGCAGTGAAAATCGGTGAAGTAACTAATACAGGCGACTTGAAGCTGAGTGCACTTGACGGCGAAATCGACGTCGCTACTAAGAAAGCTGAAGAATTATGGGAGGAAGCCATTCCATGTTTAATGAAGTAAAAAGTTTAAATGAAGAGTGTGGCGTTTTTGGCATCTGGGGACACCCAGATGCTGCGCGCGTCACTTATTTTGGCTTACACAGCTTGCAGCATCGCGGCCAAGAAGGTGCAGGAATTGTCAGCAACGATGCAGGGAAATTGAATGGGCACCGCGGGTTAGGCCTCCTTTCAGAGGTATTTAAAAATGAGCGTCAATTGAGTCGCTTGACTGGTCAAGCAGCGATTGGACATGTTCGTTATGCGACGGCGGGAACAAGCAGCGTGGATAATATTCAACCGTTTCTATTCAATTTTTATGATGGTGCATTCGCTTTGGCCCACAACGGAAATTTGACGAACGCGAAAAGTTTGCGAAAAGAATTAGAAATTGATGGGGCGATTTTCCATTCGAATTCCGATACAGAAATCTTGATGCATTTGATTCGCCGCAGTCAAAAGGAAACCTTGTGTGAACGCATGAAGGAAGCTTTGAACACTGTTAAAGGCGGTTTTGCCTACTTGATGCTGACAGAAGATTCCATGGTAGCCGCACTTGACCCTAATGGGTTTCGGCCATTGTCAATCGGTCAAATGGTCAATGGCGCTTATGTGGTTGCTTCAGAAACCTGCGCGTTAGAAGTCGTAGGTGCGAAATTTATCCAAGACGTTAATCCAGGTGAAATCATCACGATTAACGACGAAGGTTTAAAGGTCGAAAGTTTTACTGAAAATACGCAACACGCGATTTGTTCGATGGAATATATTTACTTTGCACGGCCAGACTCGAATATCGCAGGCGTGAATGTCCATAGTGCTCGTAAAAATATGGGGCGCATCTTGGCAAATGAGGCTGAAATAGAAGCTGATATGGTCGTTGGTGTACCAAATTCTTCTTTATCTGCTGCTAGCGGGTATGCTGAGGAATCCGGTATTCCTTATGAAATGGGTTTAGTAAAAAATCAATATGTCGCACGAACATTTATTCAACCAACGCAGGAGCTGCGTGAACAAGGAGTACGGATGAAGCTCTCTGCTGTGCGAGGCGTTGTAGAAGGAAAGCGTGTCATCATGGTTGATGATTCGATTGTTCGAGGGACGACCAGTCGACGGATCGTCAATCTTTTAAAAGAAGCTGGTGCGAAAGAGGTCCATGTAAGGATTGCTTCACCGCCATTACGCTACCCGTGTTTTTATGGGATTGATATTCAAACTCGTAAAGAATTGATTGCCGCAAATCATTCGATTGAAGAAATTCGCGAAATGATCGGTGCAGATTCGTTGTCCTTTTTAAGTGAAGAAGGCTTAATCAACGCAATTGGATTAGATTTTGACGCGCCTTATTCAGGATTATGTATGGCTTATTTCAATGGAGACTATCCAACACCACTGTATGATTATGAGGAACATTATCAAGCAACTTTAAAGGAAAAAATTTCTTTCTATTAAGAGTAAACGGTTGACGAAATTACAAAAATTAAACAAATGAAGATTTTAGTTCCATTTTTCTCAGGACATGCCGTTGAAATAAGAACACTCACTTTTACTTAAAAAGGTATGAATGTTTATTGGAATGGTATGTGGTATGAAAAAATCATTTTCGTTTTTTGAAGAATAGACACAATAATAATTAGGGAGCGGATCTAGTGGGAAATGCATATTCTAGAGCTGGCGTTGATGTAGAAGCTGGTTACGAGGTAGTAGAACGAATTAAAAAACACGTAAAAAGAACCGAACGTTTAGGTGTTATGGGAGCGATTGGTGGTTTTGGAGGTTGTTTCGATCTTAGTCAATTTGATTTAAAGGAGCCAGTTTTAGTTTCTGGAACAGATGGAGTAGGGACAAAACTAATGGTGGCTATCCAAGCGGATAAGCACGATACGATCGGGATTGATTGTGTAGCAATGTGCGTCAACGATATTGTGGCGCAGGGAGCAGAGCCGCTTTATTTCTTAGATTACATCGCTACTGGTAAAAATGTACCAGCTCGCTTAGAACAAGTGGTTGCAGGTGTTGCAGAAGGTTGTGTCCAAGCTGGAGCTGCTTTGATCGGCGGTGAAACGGCAGAAATGCCTGGAATGTACGGTGCAGATGATTATGATCTAGCTGGCTTTACTGTGGGGCTCGCTGAAAAAAATCAAATGATCACCGGAGAAAATATTCAAGCTGGGGATATCTTAATAGGTTTACCATCGTCAGGGATTCATTCAAACGGTTACTCGTTAGTTCGTAAAGTTTTCTTTGAAACAAATGACTTTACCCTCGATGAAAAATTACCAGAACTATCCGGAAAACTTAGTGATGAGATCTTAACGCCGACAAGAATTTACGTAGAAGCTGTGCTCCCTTTGGTTAAAAAGGAATTAGTGAATGGTATCGCCCATGTAACTGGTGGCGGTTTTGTTGAGAATTTACCGCGCATGTTACCAGAAAAATTAGCTTGTGAAATTGAAATGGGCTCTTGGCCGGTGTTACCGATTTTTGAAGCACTGGCAAAATATGGTGAGATTCCTGAAATGGAAATGTATGAGATTTTCAACATGGGAATTGGCATGGTATTGGCTGTTGCACCAGAAAAATTAGCAGAGTTGCAAGCTGATTTGAAGGAACGAAATGAAACTTGCTTTGTAATCGGTAAAGTAACAGAAAAACAAAACTCGCCGATTGTTTTTAAAGGAGCAAAGGCATGAGAATAGCCGTTTTAGCTTCAGGAAATGGATCAAATTTCGAAGTGATCGCTCAAGCAATTAAGGATAAAAAGATTGAGGCTGAGTTGGTCCTGCTTTTTTCAGATCATCATGATGCGTATGTGCTAGAACGTGGGAAGAAATTCGGTGTTCCTTGTGAAAGCTTTGAGCTAAAGGAATTTTGTGACAAGAAAAGCTATGAAGCTGCGTTGTTAGAGCAGTTAAAGCGTTATGAGGTGGAATTAGTTGTCTTGGCAGGTTATATGCGAATTATCGGAAAGGATTTGTTAGAAGCATTTCCTAATCGAATCGTTAATATTCATCCAGCATTACTTCCTAATTTTCCAGGCTTACATGGAATCAAAGATGCTTATGAAGCCGGAGTGAAGGAAACGGGAGTGACGATCCATTACGTGGATAGCGGGGTAGATACTGGTCCGATTATTGCACAGGGAAAAGTACAAGTTGCTGAATCGGATTGTTTAGAGGATTTAGAGAAAAAGATTCATCAAGTAGAACACCAGCTTTACCCACAGGTTTTAGCGGAAATTGTAAAAGAACTTCATTCTAGATAAAGGGTAGAACGTTAAGCCGATTCATTGCAGACTTAACAAATGTAAAGCAAAAGTGAAAAAACTTTCTAAAGGAGAGTCATCATGACAAGAGCATTGATAAGTGTTTCAGATAAAACCGGAGTTGTAGAATTTACTAAGGGCTTAGTTCAGGCTGGAATTGAAATCATTTCTACCGGTGGAACGAAAAAAGTTTTAGACGAAGCGGGGATTCCAACGCTAAGTATCGATGAAGTAACAGGATTTCCTGAAATGATGGATGGTCGAGTAAAAACGTTGCATCCCAAAATTCACGGCGGGCTGTTAGGTCGTCGTGATTTAGCAACGCACATGGATGCAATGAATGAACACGACATTCAACCAATTGATTTTGTCTGTGTGAATCTATATCCATTTAAAGAAACGATTTCTAAACCAGAGGTAACTGAAGCAGAAGCGATTGAAAATATTGATATTGGTGGACCGAGTATGCTGCGTTCTGCCGCTAAAAACTTTGCGTCAGTCACAGTGGTTGTTGATCCTAAAGACTATGCTCTTGTTTTAGCCGAGATCAAAAGCGATCAAGCGACTTCATTAGCGACACGTAAACGTTTAGCTGCGAAGGTTTTCCGTCATACAGCAGCTTATGACGCATTAATTGCAGACTACCTAACGAAGAGTGTGGGTGAAGTTGAACCAGAAAAAATGACATTGACTTATGAACTGAAGCAGCCTTTGCGCTATGGTGAAAACAGCCATCAAACTGCTGCTTTTTATCAAAATGCTCTACCTGTTTCTTATTCAATTGCCAGCGCACATCAATTACACGGAAAAGAACTATCATATAACAATATCAAAGATGCAGATGCAGCGATTCGGATTGCCAGAGAGTTTGCTGAGCCAACAGTTGTTGCATTAAAACATATGAATCCATGTGGGATCGGTAGCGGACGGACAATCGCGGAAGCCTATCAATTTGCTTATGAAGCTGATCCAACTTCTATTTTCGGTGGAATCTTGGTTGCAAATCGGGAAATTGATTTGGAAACAGCAGAAGAAATGCATAAGTTATTCTTAGAAATTATCATCGCCCCAAGCTTTAGCAAAGAAGCTTTCGAGGTGTTATCGGGTAAGAAAAACTTGCGATTAATGACCTTAGATTTCAGCGACCAAGCAAGTAATCAACCAGAAGTTGTATCTGTTCTAGGAGGATTATTGGTTCAGGATCAAGATGTTGTCGAAGAAATTCCTGAGGAGTGGGAAGTTGCAACGGATCGCAAACCTACAGCGGAAGAATTGAGAGCTTTAGCTTTTGCATGGAAAGCTGTTAAGCACGTAAAATCGAATGCAATTGTTGTTGCGAATGAACATCAAACCGTTGGTGTTGGTGCAGGACAAATGAATCGTGTTGGTTCTGTCAAAATCGCTTTAGAAGAAGCAAAAGGCCGGATGGATGGCGCTGTTTTAGCAAGCGACGCGTATTTCCCGATGGATGATAGTGTAGAATATGCTGCACAGCATGGAATTAAAGCAATCGTTCAGCCGGGTGGAAGTATCCGTGACAAAGATTCAATCGCAATGGCTAATAAATATGGCGTAGCGATGGTCTTCACTGGCGTTCGTCATTTCAGACACTAATTTGAGGAGGACGCAATGAAAATACTAATTATTGGTAGCGGTGGTCGTGAGCACGCCATCGCCAAAAAAATGTTGGAGAGTTCGCATGTAACGGATGTTTTTTGTGCTAAGGGAAATCCTGGGATGAAGAAGGATGGCATCCAACTAGTAGAGATCGCTGAGGATAATCATGACGAGTTGATCTCTTTTGCTAAAGAAAAGGAGATTTCTTGGACATTTGTTGGACCAGAGATTCCATTACTGAACGGTATCGTGGACGATTTTCAAGCAGCTGGTCTTCGTATCTTCGGACCGAATAAAGCAGCTGCGATGATCGAAGGATCAAAGGAATTTGCTAAAAAAATCATGGTAGACAATCAGATCCCAACGGCTGATTATGAAGCTTTTACCGATTTTGAAGCTGCTTGTGCATATGTGAAGGAAAAAGGCGCGCCAATCGTGATCAAAGCAGATGGATTAGCCGCTGGTAAAGGCGTTACAGTCGCTATGACTTTAGATGAAGCGTTACAGGCCTTAAAGGAAATGATGACGGATCATCGTTTTGGCGAAAGTGGAGATAAAGTTGTTGTTGAAGAGTTTTTAGCTGGTGAAGAATTTTCATTGCTTGCTTTTGTAAAAAATGAAAAAGTTTATCCAATGGTCATTGCACAGGATCACAAACGGGCTTATGACAATGATCAGGGACCAAATACAGGTGGGATGGGCGCTTATTCGCCAGTACCGCAAATTTCTTCAGAAATGGTTGATACTGCTGTTGAGAATATTTTGAAGGCAGCTGCAGCTGGAATGGTGAAAAATGGGACACCGTTTACAGGAATTTTATACGCAGGTTTAATTGCTACAACTGCTGGTCCAAAAGTTATTGAGTTCAATGCTCGTTTTGGTGATCCCGAAACACAAGTGGTTCTGCCAAGATTAACCAGTGATCTTGCACAAGTAATTGAAGATATTTTGAACGATCAAGAACCAGAATTGGTTTGGAGTGATCTGGCATCAGTCGGAGTTGTACTTGCGGCTGAAGGTTATCCCAATGAGTATCAAAAAGGAATGCCGATTCCGAGTTTTGATGAACAGGTTACGGTTTACTATGCGGGAGTAACTGATAATCAAGGAGAAATTAGTGCATCAGGTGGACGTGTTCTCTTAGTAGAGGCGGAAGCTGAAACGATTGAAGAGGCACAATTAAAGGTTTATCAAGCATTGGATAATACCCAGACTGACGGATATTTCTATCGAAAAGATATCGGTGCTAAATCATTAAACTAAGTGAAAAAAAACGGGCATTTGGTCGTTTTTTTACTATGGAGAAAGTATAATAATTTTACATGAATAAATTGTTTTACAGCAGGTATATCCATATCCGGCTTCACGAACTAGCTTTATCAGCAATAAGCAAAAGCTGACCGAGTTCGCGAAGCCTTTTTCATGTTCAAAAGGATAGCAGATTTAAAAAATGACAGCTTTAATTAAAAGTGGTAAACTAAATATGAAAAAAGCGTTAGAAAAATATATGAATTTGAAGAAAAATAAAAAGAATTAACTCATAGAGGCAAGTGCATTAGTTAGAATTATTTTTCGTTCCAAAGCGTATTGAAAGAGGCGAGGACTATGGAAAGGAAACAATCCAAAGCTGATGAAGAGGATCACGAATTGCAGACGATTCTATCCGGACTACCCAATTCTCAGTATTTAAAAATTTTGTTAGCTCAAATCATGAGACATTATGATCCGACAATCAAATATATTTTCCAAAAGCAATCCGGCTGGAAGCTAGTAATCGAACAATATGATGGGGTGCTGTGTCGCATTCAGATTCATGAAAACTTTTTTTCGGTAGTTACGCCATTCCCGGATTTCGGGATCAGTTATCTAACACCGATGGTAAAAGTTATGTCAGAGGAGTTCAAAGAAAAGTTCGAAGATGTATCAAAGAACACTCAGCAGATTGAAATGAAGGTGACCAATGAAGAGGAAATGGAAGATGTTATCTTCCTAATCAGTCTACAGGCAAAAAAATTAAGGAATGCGTTGGTTTGAAAACTAAACGTTCGTGTTTTTTGTAATAAAATTTAAAACCAACTTGCTTTTTAGGTGAATATGTTGTAAATTACATAGGGCGATACTGCCCTATGTTTTTTATCGTTCATACTTTTCATATTTTTTAGCATAAAAAAGGTGGTTGGAAAAAAGACTTCTTTCATCTTATTTCGTGCAATGAAACGTGTGATAAAAATTAAAATGAGATAGTTATCTTATTCATTGGAGGCCAATATGAAAGTATTTGATTATGAAGATATTCAGCTGATCCCTAACAAGTGTATTGTGAATAGTCGATCAGAGTGCGACACAACCGTTCAATTAGGAAAATTTAGTTTCAAGATGCCTGTCGTACCAGCCAATATGCAAACGATTATTGATGAAAGCATCGCAGAGTTTTTGGCAGAAAATGGTTACTTCTATATTATGCATCGTTTTTATGAAGAGGAACGAATCCCATTCATTAAGAAAATGCAGTCTCGTGGTCTGTTTACATCTATTAGTGTGGGTGTAAAAGGATATGAATATGATTTTGTTAAGCAGTTGGCAGAGGAAAAGTTGAATCCAGATTATATTACAATCGATATTGCACACGGTCACTCAGATCCTGTTATCAATATGATTAAGCATATTAAAAAATATTTACCAGAAACTTTTGTAATTGCTGGCAATGTTGGTACACCTGAAGCTGTTCGTGAGTTAGAGAATGCGGGAGCTGATGCAACCAAGCTTGGAATAGGACCGGGAAAAGTATGTATTACTAAGATTAAGACTGGTTTTGGGACTGGCGGCTGGCAATTAGCAGCATTAAGCTGGTGTGCCAAGGCAGCGCGTAAACCGATTATTGCGGACGGCGGAATTCGGACCCACGGGGATGTCGCTAAATCAATCCGTTTTGGCGCAACAATGGTCATGATCGGTTCATTATTTGCCGGACATGAAGAATCTCCTGGTGAGACCAAAGTAGAAGATGGCGTTGTTTATAAAGAGTACTTTGGCAGTGCCTCTGAGTTTCAAAAGGGTGAAAAGAAAAATGTTGAGGGTAAGAAAATCTGGATTCCTTATAAAGGTTCTTTAAAGGATACTTTAGTAGAAATGCAGCAAGACTTACAATCATCAATCTCTTATGCTGGCGGCAACGATTTGGAAGCCTTGCAGAAAGTTGATTACGTAGTAGTTAAAAACTCAATTTTTAATGGTGATACTATTTAAAGCTTTTTAGAAAACTTTAAAAGATGTATCAAAAGTCTTTAAAGAATCATTTTAATAATGTAAAAGCGAACGTGTATCTCTCTATCTTTAATCGATAGAAAGATACACGTTTGTTTTTTCATGCTTTTAGTGTCTTTTTGTACGTTTGACAGTAAGATATAATTGGGTTAGTTTTAAGTCATCCAATAATAAGTGAGGAAAGAGTATGTGGCAATTAGCGGAGGAAAAAGCAACACCGATCTATCAACAAATTATCGAACAGATTATCTCTTATATTCAGGATGGCACGTTGCAGCCCGGTGATAGGTTACCTGCAGAACGCAAACTAGCAGAATATTATCAAGTGAATCGTTCAACCGTCGTTCACGCGCTGGAGGAATTAGCTAGTCTTGGCTGGTTATTGCGACGACAAGGTAGCGGAACCGTTGTGAACGAAGGAAACTGGGGGAGGAGTACGATTCCTAGAGTAGACTGGCGCAGTTTATTTACCCAGGAGACTCATCCAAAGGAACCATTTGTAGAAAAAGTGTCCCAATTGCTGAAGGATTCTGCTGCTATTGATCTGTACTCGGGTGAACTGCCGTTAAGTATGATTCCGGATTTTCGTTTTCCGTCTTATACATGGGAAGAGTTATTACTTGAAGAAAAAAAGCAAAGTCCATTAGGCTATCGTCCTTTGCAGCAAGTCATTTGTCAACGAATCAAGTTAGAACAGAAAATCGATGTCTCTTCCAATCAAGTCCTAATTACTTCAGGCGCACAGCAAGCAATGTTTTTATTATTGCAGGTGATGCTCCAAAGTGGAGATAGTGTGGCAATTGAAGATCCATCCTTTCTATACTCCTTACCCATTTTTGCTAGCGCCGGGGTCAGACTCTATGGCGTAGAAATGGATCGGGAAGGAATGAGGATTGATAAATTGGAGCAATTGATTCTGACTAAAAAAATAAAACTAATCATTCTCAATCCGACTTTTCAAAATCCAACAGGAACGACGATGTCGGAGAAACGCAGAAATGAGTTAATCGAACTCAGCCTTAAATACCAGCTGCCGATTGTAGAAGACGAAGTGTTTAGCGAGATGAACTTCGGACAAGCGCCCCCATCTTTAAAAGAGCTTGCTCCTCATCAAGTCATTCATTTAGGTTCGCTTTCGAAGATATTTGGTTCATCGATCAAAATTGGTTGGATTGTGGCTGATCAGAATTTGATTCAACGTTTATCTGAAGCAAAACAGATGATGGACTTTTCTATTAGTGTGTTTCCGCAGGTGATTGCTCATACCGCCTTAACAGATCCGCAGTTTGAACAGAATCAAGCAGAATTAGTTGTTGCTTTAAAGCAGAAGGCCAAAGCTTTTATCGATCAGGCAAAAACGATTACTGAGGATTGGCATATCTCTACTATTGAAGGTGGCATCTATGTCTATCTGACTTGGCGTCATCAGCGTTTAACCCGAAAAGATTGGGATATTTTTCTGCGAGAAAAATTGGCGATCGCTCCCGCATTTTTATTTAGTAATGATACAATGGCTATGAGAGTAAATTACACTCGAATGACAGAGCAAACTCGACAAGATTTTTTTACTAAGATGCATGTAATTTCAAAAGAGTTAAGTCTAGTGGTAATAAGTCAAGAGTAAAGTAACACGTTTTCTACCCTAAAGAACTGAAAGAAGGTGCACTCAAAAAAGCCTAGCCTAATGAAGCGTTTTCACAGGCTGAGTTCAAAGAG
>NZ_JAHLOS010000012.1 GCF_018917525.1 Enterococcus raffinosus
CAGGAGTCAATTCTAGAACATCACACAAGCACCAAGCAACTAAAGTGTTATTAAATTATCAAAGAACAAGAGAATAAAACTGGAGTGATTTATCACTCTAAAAAATATATTACGAGGAGGAATAGTATGCAAAAAATTCATTTTAAGACAACGATCTGGCTGGGGGCAGAGGTCCTTGAAGGGCTTAAGGAGCTAAAAAGTAAACGAATCTTTTTAGTAGCAGATCCCTTTTTGATCGAAAATGGCGAGATTAATGACATCGTTCGCCACATTGATCAAAACGACTATTTAATATTTAGTGATATCGTCCCAGATCCGCCAGTTGAAAAGATTGTCAGTGGAGTGAAGCAAATCGTTGATTTTCAAGCAGACATTATACTGGCCATTGGCGGAGGATCAGCAATTGATGCAGCAAAAGCAATGAAATATTTCACCAATCGAATGTTAACCAATAAGATCGATCAATTAATTGCGATCCCTACGACAAGCGGAACGGGGTCAGAGGTAACAAATTTTTCAATCATCACGATTCCTGAAAGAGGAACGAAATTTCCTCTAGTTACTGATGAAATTCAGCCGGATATCGCCATTTTAGATACGAACTTAGTCATTGGAATACCACCTGCTATCACTGCGGATACAGGAATGGATGTCTTAACTCATATCCTCGAATCATATGTCTCGATCAAGGCCACTGTTTTATCCGATGCTTATTGTGAAAAAGCCATCAAACTTGTTTTTGCTTATTTGGAAAGGGCCTACCAAAATGGCGAGGATCGACAGGCAAGAGAAATGATGCATCTTGCATCTTGTTTGGCTGGTATCGCCTTTAATCAAACATCATTAGGAATCAATCACGGGATTGCTCACGCCGCGGGTGCTCGCTTGCACATTCCTCATGGTCGAATCAACGGGATTTTATTACCTAGTGTAATTCAGTTCAATGCGGATTTAAATGAGGCAGGCCATCTCCAAAATAAGGCAGCAGTGAAATATTTAAAACTAGCTAAATGCTTAGGTGCATCAACAAATAATCCGCGTATGGGTGTGAACACGCTGATTCGTCAAATTATTCAGTTGCGGAACAGCTTGAAAATGCCAGCAACACTCTCAGAATTTGGCCTTAACAAGAGAGAAGTTGAACAAGCAATACCAGCAATTTCCGAAGCTGCAATAAATGATGCCTGTACAAAAACAAATCCTGTTGTGCCGTCTATCCAAGACATCGAAACGATCATTCAAGAGATTTTATAAAAGCATTGACAGCCCTTTCAAACTACCCTATAATCGAACTAGCACAACGAGGTGCTCCCAAAATTTAAGAGCAATGAAGCTCCTTGATAGAAAACAGACATTTTGTTATTGTTTTTTATTTGGGAGCTTTTTATGTCTACTTTATTTGCTTTTTATCTCTTATGAGGAGCACTTGTTGAAGTACAATAAGAATTTACGCGTACTTTTTAATGAGGTTTGTTAGATCGATCACTAGAGATTATTTTTACTACAAAATAAAGTAGGCGGATTCTTGAAAAAGTGTAAGGATGTGAAGGGATGAATGGAAGAGTTGTAATAGTCGATGATGAGCCAATTACAAGATTTGATATTCGCGATATTTTACAAGGAGCGGGCTACGAAGTCGTTGGCGAAGCAGCAGATGGTTTTGAGGTCATAGAGATTTGTAAAAAAACGCGCCCAGATGTTGTTCTAATGGATATTCAAATGCCCGTTTTGGATGGACTAAAAGCAGGAAAGAAAATTATTCAGGACAATACAGCCAGTAGCATTGTGTTCCTATCAGCATACAGTGATGTTGAAAATACGACAAAAGCAAAGAACCTTGGTGCAATCGGCTATCTGGTAAAACCCTTAGATGAAAAATCATTGATCCCAACGTTGGAAATGAGTATTGCTCGTGGTAAGGAAACTCAAGATTTAATCAAGCAGGTTGAAAAATTAAAGACAAAACTAGATGAAAGAAAAATCATTGAAAAAGCAAAAGGCATTTTGAGTAAAGAAAATGGCTTATCCGAAGCCGAAGCCTACCAAACGATTCGTAAGTTAAGCATGGACAAGCGTTGTCCAATGAGTGAAATTGCTGAATTGATCGTGATAAACGATGAGTAATGCTGGAATGATCCAACTTTGTCAGGAGTATACCTCACTTTCCCCTGACGACATAGAAGCATTGCTTCATTCAGCTCAGCAAGTTGAAAAGAATCCTCATTACGAAGACATTGATGTGTTCATCGATGTTTATAACGAAATGAAAAAGGAAGCGTTGGTGATTTATCACAAGCGGCCAAAGACCAAAGAATCCTTATACAAACGCGATATTGTCGGCGAAGATGCACTGTTAAAAAATGAACCGGGGGCATTAAGAACCTTAGAAACGGGTCTAAATTCGGTGAAGCTCATGGCCGTTAGCCAGGAAAATATTTTGATTCAGCAATCGGTTTTTCCAATCAAAAATAACGGAAAGACGATCGGCGTGATCATTCTGGAAAAAGGTGTGACCGAAGACGATAAAAAAGAAAGCAATGAGCGACTTTCCGATAAGCTTCCGTCATCAGAGACTCTAAGTCACTTAGACCAATCCTTCGTCAATCAACTGCCCGAGGCAATCCTCGTTTATGATAAGTATGGATTTTTGATCTCTAGCAATAAAGAAGCGAAAAACCTATATCGTAGGCTGGGCTACAAAGACCGAATCAAGAATATGCATTACGACAATTTGACTCTTGATTATACGACCTTTGACTACATCATGTATCAAATCGGTCGACAAGATTCCAATCAACCGATTGAAAACGAAACAGCTTATCTGAGCTATTATTTTATCATTAAGAAGATCTGGGTGGAAAAAGGTGGAAAATTACTAGTCATTATCCAAGATAATACCGATGTCAAAAGCAAAGAGGCAGAGATCATTTCCAAATCGGTTGTTATCAGAGAAATCCATCATCGTGTAAAGAATAATTTACAGTCGATCGTCTCTTTATTAAGGATTCAAGAAAGAAGAACTAGCAGTTCAGAAGCCAAAAAAATTCTTCGGGAGAGCGTTTCAAGGATTATGGCCATTGCGGCTTCTCACGAATTACTTTCTAAGCAGGTTGAAGATCAAGTTTCGCTGTATCAAACCCTGGAGGCAGTTGTTTTCAATTTCCGCCATATCATCCAAAGTTCGTCAGAGCGAGAAATTGATTTGACTTTAGACATCGACCAAGAGATTCAGGTTCTAAGTGATGAAATGGTGACCATCTCTTTGATCGTGAATGAATTGCTGCAAAATGTATTCGATCATGCTTTTGAACCAAATCAATCGGGGCAAGTAACAATTACTGGAATAAAGGAGAAGAGTTTAATCTCCATCACAGTCGAGGATAACGGGAAGGGCTTCGATCCAAAGGCGGATCACGGCGACAGTCTCGGCCTAATGATCATCACAAGCTATGTAAAGGATAAATTAAAAGGCAAGATAAAAATTGAATCGGGGAGAAACGGTACAAAAGTCTGTTTCACCTTTGAAAATGACAACATTGACGTTGTTTAAAAATTAAGCAAAGACGCTTAAGAAAGTGGAAAGAAATTTTCTCTTTTTTAAGCGTCTTTTTTATGTTTTGACAGGAGGCTAGGTTTTGGGAAAAGAAAAAATGTTAACCGTTGGCATCGACTTAGGAACATCAACTACTCAGCTAGTCTTGTCGGAGCTGACAATCGAAAATTACGCATCTGCCTTCTCAGTTCCCAGAATTACGATTTCTGAGAAGAAAGTCATTTATCGTAGTGAGATTATTTTTACACCTCTGATGAATCAAAAGGAAATCGATGATGAACCCATCAAACGATTCGTGACCGAACAATACAAACAGGCCGAAATCGAAAAAGGCGATATTCAAATGGGTGCTGTCATTATTACAGGTGAGACGGCGAGGAAGACAAATGCTAGTAAAGTGTTGAAGGCACTCAGCGGTTACGCCGGGGACTTCGTAGTAGCCACTGCTGGACCGGATTTGGAAAGCATTATTGCAGGAAAAGGAGCAGGAACGGAGAAGTTATCGAAGCAGTACAAAGGAACCATTGTCAACTTAGATATTGGTGGAGGAACCACAAATTTAGCAGCCTTTAGAGACGGAGATACGTTAGATACAGCTTGCTTTGATATTGGCGGTCGCTTAATCAAAATAGACCCAAAAACACAGACCATCCAATATATCTCACCAAAGCTCAAACAAATTATCAAAGAACAAAAGCTTTTGATAGAAGAGGGGAAAGCAGCGGAAAAGCAAGAGCTCCAAAAGATTGTTGCAGAGTTAGTAACCGTTCTTGAAAACAGCGTGGGAATAGGAGAAAAAAGTGTCTATTATGATTTGCTGATGACCAACCATGGATTAAAGCTGGATTACGATCTTACCTCTCTAACATTTTCAGGCGGAGTCGCAGATTGTCTTGAAAGTCAGGAAAAGGATTGCTTCAAATACGGAGATATCGGTTTGTTACTAGGCCAGCAATTAAAAGAATCCAGATTATTTTCAGAGCTGGATGTCTTGCCTTCTGAAGAAACGATTCGAGCAACGGTCGTCGGAGCTGGTTCTCATACTGCTGAGGTGAGCGGAAGTACCATTTCTTATACAGAAAAGTTATTGCCATTAAAAAATTTACCGATTCTGAAGCTTTCAAAAAATGATGAGACACAAGACACAGAACAAATGGCGTTTCAAATTACGGAAAAGCTGAACTGGCATCGGTTGGAAGACGATTTGTCGCAAATCGTTCTAGCTATTGAAGGGAAAAAGAACCCCAGTTTTATCGAAATTCAAAGATACGCAGCCGGAATTGTTAAAGGATTGAAGCCATTGATTGATGAAAAATTCCCCTTGATTGTACTTGTTAAAGAAGATATGGCTAAAGCTTTAGGGCATAGTCTCTTTGCCCAGCTGCCAAGGAATTATCCATTTGTCTGTCTGGATTCAATCCTAGTTGAAAACGGCGATTATATTGATATTGGAAAACCAGTGGCTGGTGGAGCGGTTCTGCCAGTGATTGTTAAAACACTAGTATTTAATTAAAAGGAGTGAAATAGAAATGATTTTGAAAACCATGCTTTTTGGTAAGACTTATCAGTTTCGAAGCGTCAAGGAAGTTCTCGCCAAAGCCAATGAAGAAAAATCCGGCGATAAGCTGGCAGGAGTAGCGGCTGAGAGCTCCGAGGAACGAATTGCCGCTAAAGTAGTTCTTGCGCAATTAACTTTAGAGGATTTATTTAATCATCCAGTAGTTGATTACGATGAAGATGAGGTAACGAGAATTATCGTTGATCAAGTCAATCTTAAGATTTTTGATTCAATTAAACACTGGACCGTGGAGGAGCTTAGGGAATGGATTCTGTCTGACAAAACAGGCGATTTTGAGATTAAACGAATATCCAGAGGCTTGACAGCTGAAATGATAGCAGCGGTTTGTAAGTTAATGTCGAATATGGATTTGATTGTCGGTGCCAAGAAAATCAAAGTCCAAAAGACTGCGAATACCACCATCGGAAAAACAGGAACATTTTCCGCTCGTCTGCAACCGAATCATCCTACTGATAATGTGGATGGAATCATGGCATCGGTCATGGAAGGTTTGTCATACGGTGTTGGTGATGCCGTTATCGGTCTAAATCCCGTAGATGATTCAACTGAAAGTGTCGTGCGAATTCTTAATAAGTTTGAAGAATTCAGAAGTGAATGGGACATTCCGACACAGACCTGTGTGCTCGCCCATGTAACGACACAAATGGAGGCAATTCGCCAAGGGGCCCCAACAGGACTAGTCTTCCAATCAATTGCTGGTTCAGAAAAGGGCAACACGGCCTTTGGAATTAGCGGCGGTTTAATTCAAGAAGCACGAGATTTAGTTTTACAACAGGGACAAGCGGTAGGGCCAAACGTAATGTATTTTGAAACAGGACAAGGTTCTGAACTTTCCTCAGAAGCCAATTTCGGAGCAGATCAGGTTACGATGGAAGCTCGCTGTTACGGTTTTGCTAAAAAATATGACCCATTTATTGTCAACACCGTTGTAGGCTTTATTGGGCCAGAATATCTTTATGACTCCAAACAGGTTATTCGAGCAGGTCTTGAAGATCACTTTATGGGTAAGCTAACGGGCATCTCAATGGGCTGTGATGTCTGTTACACCAATCACATGAAGGCAGATCAAAACGACATGGAAAATCTTACCGTCCTACTGGCTGCAGCAGGCTGTACGTATATCATGGGCATTCCCCACGGTGATGATGTCATGCTGAATTACCAAACCACCGGCTTCCATGAAACAGCGACGATACGCGAAATGTTCAATTTAAGACCAATCAAGGAGTTTGAAGAATGGTTGGAAAAAATGGGCATTATGGAAAATGGCAAGCTGACTCAACGAGCTGGCGATGCCTCATTATTTCTTAAATAAGAGAGGGTGAAGAAAATGAACGAACAAGATATCAAGAAAATGGTGGAATCAATTTTAACCGATTTAGTGGATCAGCAAGGAAATACGGCAGTAGCAACTAAAAATGTTATGGAAGCAGCCAATGATAAAGTATCCGAAAACGTCGATGAGAACTGTAGTATCGCGGACATTACGGAAGTCGATTTAAGAAAACAACTGTTAGTGACTGAACCAAATGATGCGGATGGCTATTTGAAAATGAAATCCTTTACGCCGGCACGCATCGGCGTCGGTCGTGCGGGACAACGCTATATGACTCAATCCGTCTTGCGCTTTCGAGCAGATCATGCTGCCGCACAAGATGCAGTGTTTTCAGATGTTTCAGAGGAATTAATTAAAGAGTTGAACTTAATTCCGACTCAAACCATTTGCCAAAGTAAAGATGAGTATTTAACCAGACCAGATTATGGTCGAGTTTTCGATGAAACCAACTGCGTACTGATCAAAGACAAATGCCAAAAAGGTGCTAAATTACAAATTGTCGTTGGTGATGGACTTAGCTCAGCGGCAATAGAAGCCAACGTCAAAGAAATTCTCCCGTCTATTAAACAAGGCTTGAAAATGTATGATCTGGATTTTGACCAAGTGCTATTTGTTAAATACTGCCGAGTTCCCGCAATGGATAAAATTGCGGAATTAACCGAAGCAGAGGTTGTTTGCTTGCTTGTTGGAGAGCGACCTGGTTTGGTAACCGCGGAATCCATGAGTGCTTATATCGCTTATCGTCCGACAGTTGGAATGCCAGAAGCGCGCCGAACGGTGATTTCCAATATTCATAAAGGCGGTACTCCTGCTGTTGAAGCGGGTGCTTATATTGCCGAGCTGATCCATAAAATGTTGCAGAAAAAGAAATCAGGAATTGATTTGAAGGAAGCGGAATAGCCGAAGGAGGGAAAGAAATGAGAAATGATCGTTTAGGAGCAAACGTCCTAAGTGTAAAAATGATCGCCAATGCTGACGAGGACTTGGCAAAACAGTTTGACCTGCCAAAAGGAATGAAATCATTGGGCATCATTACTTCTGATTGCGATGATGTGACTTATGTCGCACTGGATGAAGCCACGAAGGCTGCCGAAGTCGAAGTTGTTTATGCTAAAAGTATGTACGGAGGAGCTGGAAATGCTTCAACAAGATTAGCGGGTGAAGTGATCGGGATCTTAGCTGGTCCCAGTCCAGCAGAAGTGAGCAGTGGCTTAGCCATCGCTATTCAAGTCATCGAAAATGAGGCAAGCTTTATCAGTGCCAATGATGATGATAGCATTCCTTACTTTGCTCATGTAATTTCACGTTCTGGCCGTTTTCTATCCAAAGAAGCCAACGTCACTGAAGGAGAAGCGATCGCTTACTTGATCGCGCCACCACTAGAAGCGATGCTAGGTTTAGACGCAGCTCTTAAAGCAGCAGATGTAAAAATGGGCGTCTTTTATGGACCACCATCAGAAACTAATTTCGGCGGCGCCTTGTTATCTGGTACGCAATCAGCTTGTAAAGCAGCCTGCAACGCCTTCGCCCAAACCGTTCAAAATGTAGCAGCCGATCCCAAGGATTATTAAGGATGTGATACAAGATGACAGCACTAGGAATGATTGAAGTCCGTGGATATTTAGGAGCGGTTAGTGTTGCCGATACAGCACTCAAGGCGGCCAATGTAACGTTGAATAACGCGGAAGTCATTCGAGGCGGTATAACGACCATTCAATTAACTGGCGATGTAGCGGCGGTAAATGCAGCGGTAGAGGCGGCGACACAAATGGCAAAAACTTTAAATTGCCTTTTGTCTAGTCATGTAATTGCTCGTTTAGATGAGCAAACCAAGGCTTTGATGAGGCACCCAGAACAAACAACTTCTCATGAGATTAGTGAAGAAATACCAGAAGAAACAACTCATCAAGAATTAAATGAGGAAGAAACTACTGAAGCAACCACTATAGAAGAAAAGATTCCCGAACGGCCTATTATCCGCGAAAATGCTGAAGATGAAGGGTTGAAGAAAAAATTATCAGATAAAAAAGTTACCGAGTTGCGAACGATCGCCTATAAAATGAATCTTCGATCACTGACCAAAAAGGAAATAAAATTTGCAACAAAAGAAAGCTTAATCAAGGCTATTTTAATTGAATCCGAGGGGAGTGAAAGTGATTGGGATTAATCGACAAAGATTTACAATCGATTCAAGAAGTTAGAAATTTGATCCACGAAGCCAAAAAAGCACAAAAAATACTAGCGGGCTTGTCACAGCAACAAATTGATCGTATCTGTCAGGCTATTTCTGAAGAAACCTATAACCAACGGGAAAAACTAGCGAAAATGGCTAATCAGGAAACTGGTTTTGGCATTTGGCAAGATAAAGTGATCAAAAATAGCTTTGCCTCAAAATCAGTTTATGAATATATCAAGGATCTGAGAACGGTTGGCGTGATTAAAGAAGAGGTGGAAAACAGAATCACAGAAATAGCTGTACCAGTAGGCGTGATCGCCGGTTTGATACCTTCTACCAACCCTACATCAACCGTGATCTATAAAGCCCTGATTGCTCTTAAGGCAGCCAATAGTATTATTTTTTCACCACATCCTAATGCGTTAGGCTGCATCATAGAGACAGTTAAAATCATCCAAACAGTTTTAGAAAACGAAGGTGTTCCGAAAGCCTGTGTATCCGTCATGACCATGCCTACCATGGAAGGAACCCATGAACTTATGGTCAATAAAGACACAAATTTGATTCTAGCAACCGGTGGGAACGCCATGGTGAAAGCGGCCTATTCTTCTGGCACACCAGCAATTGGGGTTGGGCCTGGAAATGGACCAGCCTATATCGAACGCAGCGCTGATATCAAGCTAGCAGTCAAGCGAATTATGGATTCAAAAACATTCGACAACGGAACCATTTGTGCGTCTGAACAGTCGATTATTGTGGAGAGGGCCAATGAAAAAGAGGTTCGAGCTGAATTAGTCCAACAGGGAGCACATTTTCTATCTGAGGAAGAAGCGGCAAAGCTAGCCAAATTTATTCTACGACCAAATGGAACAATGAATCCGCAAATAGTTGGAAAATCCGTTCAACATATCGCTGAGCTTTCAGGTTTGACTATTCCGAAGAGCTGCCGCTTAATCGTAGCCAACGAAAAACACGTCGGACCAAAATATCCATACTCTAGAGAAAAATTAGCCCCGATCATCGCTTTTTACACCGTTGAAAATTGGCAAGCCGCCTGCGATCTTTCAAAAGAAATTTTGAAAGAAGAAGGCGCCGGACATACGATGGTTATTCACACCGAAAACAGGAAGGTTATTCAGGCTTTTGGCTTAGAAAAACCCGTCTCGCGTTTATTAGTGAATACGCCAGCAGCGCTAGGCGGTATCGGCGGAACAACCAATCTAGTACCCGCTCTCACACTAGGCTGCGGTAGCATCGGAGGAAGCTCAACATCTGATAACATTGGCCCGCAGCATCTTTTCAATTTAAGACGGGTTGCTTATGGAACCACAGAGTTAGAAGAGATTCGTAGTAATGAAACGGCGACAAATGAGGAAGCAACCCCAATAACAGCTAACGAAGAATTAATTAATACGTTAGTGTCACAAATTTTAGCAAGGTTACAATAATTTGAAAAAATTTTAACAATAAACTTTTAGGAGGAAATAATAATGTCTAGTACAAACGCTTTAGGAATGATCGAAACAAAAGGATTAGTAGGTGCAGTAGAAGCAGCAGATGCTATGGTGAAGGCAGCAAACGTAACATTGATGGGCAAAGAGCAGGTTGGTGGCGGATTGGTGACAGTCATGGTTCGCGGCGATGTAGGTGCGGTAAAAGCAGCCACCGATGCAGGAGCCGCTGCGGCAGAGCGAGTAGGAGAACTACTGTCTGTTCATGTCATTCCACGTCCTCATACCGAAGTTGATGCAATTCTACCAAAAATGATTCAAGAGTAAGTCTCCTAACAAACACATGAATAATTTTACTCAAAAGCGTAGTGCCTTTCACAGCGCTTTTGAGTTCCAATAAAAATATTCTTGAATGAAGGAGGCTAAAATGTGAAGCAATATGATGCACTTGTCGATGAAATTGTTAAAAAAATAAAGGAAACACAACAGTCGCAAATTCCGGTAGAAGCATCGGGAAGACATGTCCATCTCTCAAGAGCTCATATCGATCAGCTTTTTGGAGAAGGATATCAGCTTACTGAGGTAAAAAAACTGTCTCAGCCTGGGCAGTTTGCTTGCAAAGAGCGAGTGACCATCGCTGGACCAAAGGGAATGTTCCAAAATGTTGTGATTCTAGGACCTGAACGAAGCGAATCCCAGGTGGAGGTTTCATTAACCGATGCACGAAGTTTAGGAATTGATGCACCGATTCGAGAAAGCAGCAAGATTGAAGAAACACCCGGCATCACCGTGTTAAACGGGGATCAGGTCGTTCAATTAACCAAAGGTTTGATTGTTGCTAAAAGACATATCCATCTGACACCAGAGGATGCTAAAAAACAACAGGTCTTAAATAAGGAAATCGTCAAGGTCAGAATAAATAGTGAGCGCTCCTTAATTTTTGATGACGTAGTAATTCGGATCAGTCCAAATTTTGCTACAGCTATGCATATCGATTATGACGAGGCAAACGCTTGTGGATATAAAAAAGGTGTTACGGGAGTGATAGTAAAATAGGAGATTGCCAGTAATGAAGATAAATGAAATCGAAATTATCATTGAAAAAGTAACGCAGGAAGTTCTAAAATCCGTTCGCCTTCCTACAAAGAACGGAACTATTTCAATTGCTTTGCTTCGGCAAATTGGCGAGTACCCAAAAGCAGTCATCGAAGGTTTTTCCACGAAAGTGAACTGGGTACAGACTGATGCTCCTACAGCAAGTGCCCTTCTAGTCAATTCATTATCCTTATCGCAGCTTGCAGCTATTGCCAATCTTCAGGTGATTGATCCTACAACTGCAGTGATTCTTCAGTTTTTAATAAAGGGAAAACCAGTTTGGGTACTGGCTAGTGAAGTCGATCGCAATAAATTGAAAAAACAAGCGAAATTCGCGTTATTAAAGAAATATGATGCAATAAAAGAAGAAACCGTTCAATTTGGTCTAGACTTTGAATTTTCTATCGATAAAATCGATCAATTGATACACAAGCAAAAAAGCAAAGACAGTCTCTTCAAGCGAGCGAAATACTTAACACAAAAAGATTTAATTGAATTGACTAAAGAAACGAACTCTCTAGTCATTCCTGATGGCAGCCGGTTGACACCTCTGGCTGAAGATTATGTTCAAGAGATGAATATTCAGATTGGGGGAGAAGCGGATGCTGCTGGGAAAAGTGACAGGAAGTTTATGGGCAACACGGAAAGATGAAAAATTAAATGGCTCTAAATTTATGCTGGTAAAAACTTGGAATATGAACTTAGAACAAGCAGAGGGACTACTAGTTGCCGCAGACAATGCAGGAGCAGGAATTGGCGACCTCGTATTGATTACGCAGGGAATGGCAGCAAGAATTTCCGCGGAAAATGAAGGAATCCCGATAGATGCCATGATTGTTGGAGTGGTTGATTCGGTGGAGACAAATAATTCAAGGAGAGATGAGAATGAGTATAAATGAAATAATTATGTATATCATGGTTATCTTCATGATCATTGGTGCGGTCGATCATGTAATCGGTGGGAAGTTAGGATTAGGGGAACAGTTTGAAGAAGGAATCATGGCGATGGGTTCGCTGGCATTATCAATGGTTGGGATCATCACCTTAGCCCCCATTTTGGCAAATTTATTGAGCCCAATTGTCGTTCCTTTATACAGTATGCTTGGTGCTGATCCATCGATGTTCGCGACAACTATTTTAGCAAATGATATGGGTGGTTTCGCTTTAGCACAACAGATGGCTGTTGATCCACAAGCGGGGCTTTTTGCAGGAACAATCCTAGGAGCCATGATGGGGCCAACGATCGTATTCACCATTCCAGTTGCTTTAGGAATCATTGAAAAAGAAGATCAACAATTTTTAGCTACTGGTGTATTAAGCGGTATGGTAACAATTCCAATTGGGTGTTTGGCTGGTGGTCTAGCTGCGGGGATGCCGATCGGAATGATTTTAGTCAACTTGATCCCAATTGTAATTTTCGCAGTATTAATCATGATTGGTCTATGGTTTGCACCAAAAGGGATGATCAAGGGATTCACAATTTTTGGAAAAGGCGTAGTAGCGGCAGCGATCTTCGGATTGGTTATTGGCGCCATCCAACAATTGGTCGGTATTACCGTTATCAAAGGAATTACTCCAGTTACAGAAGGGATTGAAGTAGTCGGTGGGATCGCTTTGACTCTATCTGGAGCGTTTTGTTTAGTAGCAGTTATTACTAAAGTCTTTAGTAAACCCTTATTAAAATTGGGAGAAGCCATGGGTATGAACGAGGTGGCAGCAGCAGGTTTAGTCGCTACTTTAGCCAATAGTATCCCGATGTTCCAAATGATGAAAGATATGGATCAAAGAGGAAAAATTATCAATGTGGCATTTGCCGTTTCCGCTGCCTTTGTGCTAGGAGATCATCTTGGGTTTACAGCAGGTGTTGCAAAAGAAATGATTTTTCCAATGATGGTAGGCAAATTGGTGGCTGGTGTCACCGCTATTTTTGTAGGGATGTTCATGGCAAATCGTGTGTTAGGCAAGAAGGAGGGGTAAACAATGACAGAAATGAATCAAGAAATGCTCGAAAAATTGATCCGAAAATTAGTAATGGAAAATTTGATGCCAACAAAAAATGTCGATCCAAGCGGCATTTTATCCATTGCATTACCAGAAATTGAAGTAGCAGAAGAGGATCGTTTAGACACAGGTAATCCCGCAGACATCGTTTATACAAAAGACCTAGTGTCTCTTCAAGAAAGCCCTCGTCTGGGTTGCGGATTAATGGTAATGAAAGATACTACATTTGATTGGACTTTAGAATACGATGAAGTGGATTATATTATCTCTGGTCAATTAGACGTAGTTATTGATGGCAGGACAATATCTGCTAAAGCTGGAGAAATCATTTTTATCCCTAAAAGCAGCAGCATAAAGTTTTCAGTAACTGGAAATGCACGATTCATCTATGTTACCTATCCCGCTGATTGGCAAAGTCAGTAGTATAAGTTATTTTCGAGACTGGTAGAAGTAATTCTACCGGTCTTTTTTTGTACTTCAAAAAAGGCGCCAAGTAACAGAGAAATCTCCCCCAGTTATCTATTGAAAAGTATATTAGAAGCTGAAAAAGCTGTTTAATGGTATAGTATTTTCAGTAGTTTTTCAAAATGATAGCATTCAGCTTTGAAAAATAAACACATTTAAATGAATAAGAGGGTTTTGTATGTATGAAAACTTTATAGGTAATCTTCGTCTACGAAGATTCACCGTCTTGGCAATGATTATTTTTGTTCTATTTATGATTAGAGATTTTATGACACCGATCTTGTTAACGTTCATTTTCACGTTGATTTCGGTCAAAATCGTCAAATTTGTTCAACGCTATATTAAGGCACCGACATTCTTGCTGGCGACCATTCTTTATCTGTTTGAATTGTGGTTGCTATATCTTTTGATCTCTAGGTATTCAACCATTTTGATTGATCAAGTCGTCTCGACCTATAATTCAATCGTTCATTTCTATCAGCATAAAGAATTCAATTCTGACGTCGTAACGAACTTCATTTCTAGTTATTTTAAGAATCATAACTGGCAGGATAAGGTTGAAAGCGGTGCTGGAATCATTTTGGAACAATTGCAAAATGTTGGTCGCTTAGCCATCGCTTTTATTGTCTCGTTTATATTGAGCTTTTTCTTCATGGTAGAAAAAGAGAAAACGATCCTGTTTTCAAAGAATTTTTTGAGTAGTAATTATGCGTGGTTTTTCCAGGATTTGTTTTACTTTGCCAGAGTCTTCGTTGAAACATTTGGTGTTGTCGTAGAGGTTCAATTACTGATTGCGATCGTCAATACAGTAATTACCACAGTTGGTCTAGGTCTGATTGGTTTTACACAATTGCCGACACTAGCGATCATGATCTTTTTCTTGAGCTTAATCCCTGTTGCTGGAGTGATTTTTTCTTGTATTCCGTTAACGCTGATTGCTTATTCAACAGGAGGGATTCAGACCGTCATTTACGTATTGATTTTGATTGTGGTGGTTCATTGTATTGAAGCCTACATTTTAAATCCGAAGTTTATGTCGAGTCGGACAAAGCTGCCGATTTTTTATACTTTCGTTATTTTATTAGTCAGTGAAAAATTTTTGGGCGTATGGGGATTGATTGTCGGTATTCCGATTTTCAACTTCTTCTTAGATATATTAGGGGTCAAAATTCGTACGAAATTGACAAAAGACTAGGACAAAAAAATGGAGCAGCCAGATTAGGCTATTCCATTTTTTCGTAATTGCTCAATAACTGATTCTTCTGGTGTTACGAACAACGTTTTTTGATTTTCATAAATCACGAATCCCGGTTTAGCACCATTCGGTTTATGAACATGTTTAACTGCGACATAATCAACCGGGACCTGTGCCGATTGCCGGAATTTTGAGAAGTAGGCTGCCAACTCAGCAGCTTCCAGTAACGTTTCTTCACTAGGCGTGTCATCTTTTACAATGACGTGAGAGCCAGGAATATTTTTGGCATGCAGCCAAATATCGCTTTTCCTCGCTTGCTTCAAGGTCAATTGATCATTTTGCAGATTATTCTTTCCAACGAAAATCTCTGTTCCATCACTCGCAACAAAGCGTTCTGGTTTAGAAGGAGCCTGCTTGCGATTTTTCTTGCTGCGTTTTTTCTTTAAGTAGCCGCTGGCAATCAACTCTTCTTTGATGACTTCAATATCCATCGGCCCAGCGATTTCTAATTGAGCTAGGACGGATTCGAGGTAGGCAATTTCGTCTTTAGCCTCAGCAATTTGATCGTAAATCAATTTGACCGCATTTTTCAGCTTTTGGTATTTCTGGAAGTACTTCTGTGCGTTTTGATTAGGGGTTAATGCGGGATTCAATTTGATCGTTATTGGCGCATTGTCCTCATAATAATTCTGTAATTCAATGCTTTCCGCTCCCCGTGGTACCTGTGCCATGAAGGTGGTCAGTAATTCACCATCGCGACGGAATTCTTCGGCATTTTCAGAATCGCTTAACGTTTTTTCACGTTTAGCCAGTTTTGTCTGATTGCGTTTGATCTCATTTTCAACTTTGCGAATCAAGTCATTTCCTAATTGCTTCACGCGATCTTTTTCGGCTTTTTCTCCGTAAAAGGCATCTAGCAAAGCGCTCAAACTATCGTATACGGTACTTTCTTCGAAGGTTTCAAAGTCCAACGGTGCAAAGAATTCTTTTTTATTTTTGAGTCCCAACGTCGGTGTAAGTTCGGATTGAACTTTTTCCCAAAAATCAGCCCAAATAACCATTTTTTCATTTGGACGTTCGCCAATACGATAAGCCAATTCCTCGGCGGTGTCTCGTCCTAAACCTTGGAAATTTTGCTGCAAATATCGTCCATCCAACGATTCGGCAGTTGAAAGAATCTTGAACACTTGCTCCTTGGTTGCGTGAAATGGATTCAGCTGCTCTTGCTTCGGCGGTTCAATATATTCGCTGCCGGGAAGGATGGAGCGGTAGGTATTTTGTGAATGCCCAATGTGCTTGATGGCATCCAGAATTTTTCCTGTTTGCTTATTCAACAGAACAATCGTTGAGTGGCGTCCCATAAGCTCAACAATCAGGACGATACTTTGCAAATCACCTAATTCATCACGTTTACTGAAGGTGAAGTGAACCACACGATCATTTTCGACTTGATAAATATCTTCTAAAATCGCGCCTTCTAAGTGCTTTCGCAGCATCATTACAAAATTCGGCGGATTGTCTGGATTTGTATAAGCAATTTCAGTTAATTGGATTCGCGCGTAGCTTGGATGCGCGGAAAGCAGCAAACGCCGATTCTTTCCTTGAGCACGGATCACCAAAACAACTTCATTTTCATAGGGTTGGTGGATCTTGGAGATTCTGCCAGTCACGAGTTGATCCTTTAATTCTCGTACCATCGCATGGGTAAAAACACCATCAAAGGACATTTTTTATCCCTCATTTCTATTCATAATAGTTCTATTATAAACAAAAAAACGCCAGTGACCAAGCAAGTCACTGGCAAAAGCTTAGACTGTAATCGTTTCTTTGTAGTTATGAAGCTGATCCAGCAGATATAAAAGTAATTGTTCGGCTTCATTTGGCAAGCGGTCATAGCCGCCCTGATAGGTTTTACGAGACTGCACAAACGCTAACCGTGTCTCAAGTCGGGTCATCAAGTGAATCAAATAGTGATGACTATTAAAGTCCGGCTCATGCTTTTTAACCGGCAAGTAACTGATTTCTTTTAACGGACCAAAGGGTTTAAACTCCGCGGAACCATCAATGATTTTTTCAATACTTCCCAGAGTCTCTTCTGGTGTTACTTTCCGTCCTTTAAAGTCACCGGTGTTCAAAATATAGCAATCAGTCTTTTTCTTCTGGAACAGGTCTTTGAAATCCTGATAATCCTCCTGTAACGGATAGCAACGGAACGGGTTCGCAAATGGCTCAATCACCAATTGGTCCGCTACTTCACCCACAACATTTTCAGCAGTTGAACGTTTCGTGGCCAATGTGGCGCCGAAAACAGCCGCGAGGGAAGGATCTTCGATTTTGATTACTGGCGGAAGGCTATCATCCTTCATGATCCAAAACAGACCATCGACTTTTTCATCAATATGATCGACTCGGTTAGGCGTTGCGTAGCGACTCTTGATGCTGCGACCATTTCCATTGCGGATATCTTCAGTCACCAGCACTTTCTTGTTTTCTTCATCTAAAGTCACACCAACATTTTGTGCCGTAACAATATATTTGATCTGTTCACTAGACATTGGATAATCCTGTGTTTTGTCAAAATAAGCCGGTTCTAGCGCAGTGGTCGAGCCTTTGTCCTTCGAGATGACAAACGCGTCGTCATGCAAAACATGGACTTCGCCTTTATTTTTTGGTTTGGCTAAAGTGATCGTTGACTTACCTGATCCAGACAATCCAAAAGCCGCCATCGTGTATTTTTTATCTTCTAATAGATACTGCTTCATACCGCCATGACAAGCGATAAAACCATTGCGATGAGCAGTGGCCCAAGCAAGTGTCAACGTCGCTTTCTTCAACTCGCCAAAATAACGCAGACCAAGAATTGCTGCACAATTATGCAGTGGGTCAATCACCACCACGCCATCAGGAAAATCAGGATGCTCCCAATCTGGATCAGCAAAGATAAAGATATCACCTGTATGAATCTCGTCCGATTGCTGATAGAAAAGATGTTTGGCATCGCCGATTTGAAAGTTCAATAAATAAGAGTAGAGGTTCGGACTATAATCGGCAGGAATCATCAAATGGGATTTGACCGTAAATTCTTCATCTAGGCCAACAATGACTTCGCCTGAATAGAATTTTTTCGACCGCGCCTGAAAAACAGCTTCCCGTAAAAGCTCGCTGTAAAAATCTGCATCAATACCTTGCTGCCCGATGATTCGCCGTGCTGCGGCAGTTCGACCGACGATTTGACCATCATTGGTGACCAAAACCTTGGCATCCGTAGGCAGCTGTAAACGACTGGTATAAGCGACATCAAGATCAGTGGTGATCGTTCCCGGGCTAGACTTTGCTAATGCATAGGCATCCGTTAGGTGACGAATCCGCGTCACATTATTCCCATAAAAAGCTGTCTCGATCACACTGCGAATATTCGAAAAAAGTCGATTCTTCTTATTGATATCCTTGTGCGAAAAATGTTCAATACTGCTCATCTTAAAACCTCCTCGAAATAAGTTGTTATTATTATAATAGCATTAAAATAAAACGCTCACAATCCAATATAGAACAGATTTTTTAACGCATATACGCCAAAAAATCTAAATTGATCGCTGGTGGTAGCGCTCTTAAGATAAAAATAATATAATGATAAGTGAGGAGGCGTTATTATGGAAAGATATTTAGCAATAGTTAAAGAGAAAATCCTTATTTTTTGGCGTAAATTTATTATTGTTGTCTCAGAAAATGAACGCCGATCCTTATTAATTGCAGCCAGCTTAGTCGTCTTCGCGATCGTCTTTTCAACTTTTGCAGCTTTTGCACAAAAGGTGATTCGACAAGACCAACTAAACGAACTCGTTTTTGATTCTTTAAAATCAGACCATCTTATTCCACTTGAATATCAAAAGGTGGATCAAAAAATAAAAGAGACCAAAGCCATATCCATTATGTTTAGTCAGCCAGACGGAACATCCTTTAACAATGTCATGACGATTCTTGATGATCCCGATCAAAATCCTATGCTGAACCGGCAATTTTACTATTACCCAATCGTCTACGACAGTGAAACGATTGCTGAAAAATATCAGCTAGATCCAAGGCAGGTAACCTTTATTTTCTTCCACAATGGCAAAGAAAAAAATCGCTTTGTGGTGGAGAGTCTAAAGGATTTAAATCATGAGTTCATTCCTGAGTTAAATCGATTGCCGATGTGGAAGCTAAAAAACTAAAATGAGATTTCGAATAAAATAAATGAGCATTTTTTAATAAAAAGAGTTGACACCTGATTTTTTTTCCGCTAAACTAACCTCAACATTAAAAAGGAGTGACATTCATGAACAACGCAAACTTATCTAATCAATTAAATAGCTGGCAAAACTGGCGTAGATAAGTTGTATTTATGAATTCACTCATAGATACAACGTTTAGACAACTTCTAAATCTTGTATCTATGCTGGATATTTTTTCATGCTTATTCCCGCATAGAGACCATCTATGCGGTTTTTGTTTTTTTCGAGGACAACTACCGTTAAATATTTAGGTAGTTGTCCTTTATTGTTTTCTAAATCAACTAGCAAATCGAAAAAGCATATATTAAAAAACAAAAATCGGAGGAATTTATCATGAAAAATAAAGGGATTATTGGATCAATCATCGCATTAGCAGTTGTATTAATCGGGGTTTTTGCTTATCAAATGGGATCACGTCAAACGGGAGCTGCGACAGATACGAAAGAAGAACTAAAAACAGTCGGGATTTTACAATTCATCAGTCATCCATCGTTAGATCAAATCAAAGACGGAGTGATCAAAGGCTTAAAAGATGAAGGCTATGAAGACGGTAAAAATATCAAAATCGAATTTTTAAACGGTCAAGGGGACCAAAGCAAGTTAAACAGTATGAGTCAGCAATTATTAGAAAAAAAATCCGATGTTTTGGTCGGAGTTGCAACACCCGCTGCTAAAGCATTAGCGAATGCAACCAGCGATACACCGATCATTATGTCAGCCATCAGCGATCCGATCGGTGCAGGCCTCGTAACAGACCTTGAGAAGCCAGGTGGAAATATCACTGGAGTCAATAATTTAACACCGGTTGATCAGCAATTAGATATGGCGATGGAAATGTTTCCAGAGGCGAAAACAGTCGGTATGATCTATTCATCTTCAGAAGAAAATTCTAAATCACAAATCGATCGAGCGGAAAAACGTGCAGTCAAAGATGGACTAACAGTAAAAAAATACGCGATCAGCTCAAGTAATGATATTGCTCAAATTACACAACAAGCTTGTCAAGAAACCGACTATTTATACATTCCACAAGACAACACGATTGCCAGTGCTTTCCAAACGATGATCAATGAATCAGACAAAGCGAAAAAGCCCGTTTTCGTTTCTGTTGATAACATGGTAAAAGAGGGCGGTATTGCAACAGTCGGTCAAAACCAATTTGAATTAGGTGTTGAATCTGGAAAAATGGCGGCAGATGTTTTAAGCGGCAAATCAAAACCTGCAACGACACCAGTCAACGTGATTGATTACGGCGATATGATCATCAACGAAGAAAAAGCGAAAGAACTAGGGATCACGATTCCAGAAAAAATCAAAGAAAAAGCAGAAGTAATTAAAGGGGAGTAGACAGATGGTTATTTCAGCAATCGGACAAGGTTTTTTATGGGGGATTTTAGGATTAGGCATTTTCATGACCTATCGCATCTTGAATTTCCCAGATATGACAACAGAAGGGTCATTTCCACTAGGAGGTGCCGTCTGTGTGACAGCCATCACCAATGGCGTATCACCAATTCTTGCGACCTTACTAGGAATTGTCGCGGGGATGTGTGCCGGTTTTATTACCGGCATGCTTTATACAAAAGGAAAGATCCCGGTCATTCTTGCTGGAATACTCGTTATGTCGGGATTGAACTCGGTGATGCTGTTTATTATGCAAACACCCAACCTTTCTTTACTAAAGCAGCCAAAAATTCAAGATTTCTTTACGAATTTAAATCTACCAGATCATTTTGATATCGTCCTATTAGGGCTAATCGCGATCATTATTATCGTAAGTTTGCTATTATTTTTCTTCTTTACTGATTTTGGTCAAGCCTACATCGCGACTGGGGATAATGAAAACATGGCACGTTCGATCGGTATCAATACTGATCGCATGAAGGTCATCGGTCTAACCTTATCAAATGGCGTGATCGCTTTATCCGGTGCGTTGATTGCCCAAAATGACGGTTATGCCGATATCGGCAAGGGCGTCGGCGTCATTGTTATCGGTTTGGCTTCCATTATCATCGGAGAAGTCTTGTACGGAGAAGTGACCTTCATTGAACGCTTAGTTGCGATTGTTTTAGGCAGTATCATTTATCAATTATTGATTTTAGTCATCATTAAAGCTGGGTTAGATACCACCTATTTGAAGATTTTCTCTTCAATCATTTTGGCATTGTGCTTGATGATTCCACGCTTAAAAGAAGCCTTGAACCTGAAGACTGGATTAGAAAAGGAGGAGTAGTCAGATGAACGCTGTAGAAGTAAAGAATGCTAGCAAAACCATCAGTAATGGCATGAACGACAAACGCAAGATTTTAAATAATGTCAGCTTAACGATCGCTCCCGGGGAATTCGTTACAGTCTTGGGGGGAAATGGTGCAGGAAAGAGTACCCTATTTAACAGCATTTCCGGCAGCCTGCAATTGGACAGCGGCACTGTTTCGGTGATGGGGAAGGATTTGACGAAATTGTCTGAAGAGCAACGAGCAAGCTCAATCGCTCGAGTCTTCCAAGATCCAAAAATGGGCACCGCTCCTCGTTTGACCGTGGCAGAAAACTTAGGTTTAGCAGAAAAACGTGGACAAAAACGCCGTTTGCGTCAACGTCAGCTTAATCAAAAGAAGGAAATGTATCGCGAACTTTGCCAATTGATCGGAAATGGGCTAGAGAATCATCTCGATACACCAACAGGCTTCCTTTCTGGCGGACAGCGTCAAGCGTTAAGTCTGCTGATGGCGACGATCACAAAACCAGATTTACTATTACTAGATGAACATACAGCTGCACTTGATCCGAAAACGGCGAAGCAATTAATGCTTTTGACCGATCAACGAATCAAGGAAGAAAATCTCACCTGTTTAATGGTCACCCATAAAATGGAGGATGCGTTGCATTACGGTGATCGCGTGATCGTGATGGAAAAAGGGGAGATCATTAAGGACATCAGCGGGGAAGAGAAGAAACGCATGACATTGGCGGATCTATTCCTGCTGTTTGAAGAGAGTGACACAGTAGCTGAAGTAATGTAAAAAAAAATTTTTTTACAGAAAATTAGAATAATGGGTTGACTTATGAGAAAAACAAATCTATACTAAGTTCAATCTTAAATCAGTTTGGAGCGATTTTTATGAATAAGAATAAGAGTACGCACACACAACTGAATAATTATTACTTTAGCTATTTTAGATAGGTTTGTGTTCATGATTCATGGATGCAAACGACAACAAGTTTGTATCTATGATGGCTAAGGATTTTAAGTTTGACTTAACGCCACATAGATGAAAATCTATAGTGGCTTTTCTTTTGGTATTTTTTGGGAGACTAGGCTCATTGTAGATTTTCTACAGTGGGCCTTTTTTGTCAGTCCAACTTTTCGCAGAATTTTGAGTTTGAAGAAAATTAATAGTATCAAAAATCAATTTTCGAACAAGAAATTTAGTTGGATGATAGGCGTACGGGAATAAGCTCATTTTTCTCGGTTTTAGAAAAATGAACTTCCATAAGTCGAGCTAGCTGCGAGTCTGTTCAAGCAACACAAAAAAGAAAAATGAAGGAGTGAGGAAAGATGGAAAATGAAATTTCAGGAAAGACACGATTAGCCGGGTTATATGCGCTACCTGCAAGACACAGCTTTTCACCAATCATGCAAACAACAGCATTTCAAGCAACAGGGGTGGATGCAGTTTATCTAAGCTTTGACGTTCAGCCAGAAAGACTTGGGGAAAGCATTCAAGCCATTCGTGATCTTGAAATGTTGGGAGTCAATTTATCGATGCCTCACAAAATGGAAGCCATCCAATATGTAGATGAGCTTAGTCAAGCGGCTCGCTTAATTGGAGCAATCAATACCATCGTGAATCAAGATGGAAAGTTGATCGGCCATATTACAGACGGAATCGGCTGTATGGAAAGCTTGAAACAAAACGGTATCGAGATCATCGGCAAAAGAATGACGATTCTTGGAGCTGGCGGCGCTGCAACAGCGATTATCACGCAAGCGGCGATCGACGGAGTAACAGCTATTGATGTTTTCAACATCAAGGATGATTTCTATCAAAAAATTGAACCTAAACTAGCGATGATTGCAGAGGAAACCAACTGTCAAATCCAACTGCACGATTTAGCAGATCAACAGCAATTGGCTGATGCCTTAGCATCAAGCAGTTTACTGGTTAATGCAACAAATATCGGAATGGCACCAAAGACTGATCAAATGCCATTACCGGATGAAACATTGTTAAGAAAAGACTTACCAGTTTTCGATGTCATCTATCATCCTGGTGAAACGAAACTTTTAAAAGCAGCGAAAGCGACTGGAGCAACTGCTGTTAACGGCTTAGGAATGCTGTTATTCCAAGGAGCTGCCGCCTTTAAATTATGGACAGGCAAGGAAATGCCGGTCGATCAAATCCAACCGTTATTGGAAAACGAAATTAAAAAATAAAAAGTGAAGGAAGTTATTATTATGATCTTAATTATTAAAAAAGGAATTCAAGAATCAGAATTATCCCCAATTTTATCTCGTATCAAAGAAGAAGGGTTGGGCGTACAGATCAATCATGGGAAAGATCGTTTAGTTCTTGGTCTTTTAGGAGATCCGAAGATTATCCAAAATGTGCCATTCCAAGCATACAGTGTAGTTGAACGTGCAGTGGCGATTTCAAATACCTACAAGATCACCTCAAGAGAATTCCATCCACAAGATACAGTCGTTGACGTTGATGGTGTAAAAATCGGTGATGGAAGCTTCGTAACGATGGCTGGTCCTTGTTCCGTTGAAGGTGAAGAACAAATCATGGAAACAGCACGCATGGCAAAAGCTGGCGGAGCGAAAATTTTACGAGGCGGAGCTTACAAACCACGGACTTCTCCATACGCTTTCCAAGGATTAGGCGAAGAGGGCTTGAAAATCATGCGCAAAGCCGCTGACGCTCATGGCTTGAAAGTGATCACAGAAGTAATGGATGAAGCGCATATCGATGTTGTTTGTCAATACGCCGACATTATCCAAATCGGCGCTCGCAACATGCAAAACTTCCGTCTATTAGAAGCTGTTGGTAAAACTGGCAAACCAATTGGCTTGAAACGTGGGATCTCAGGTACGATCCAAGAATGGTTAAATGCCGCTGAATACATTGCTGTTCAAGGCAATTCAAACATCATCTTTATTGAACGAGGCATTCGAACTTACGAAACAGCTACACGAAACACGTTTGATCTAAGTGCTGTTCCATTGATCAAAAAATTGAGTCACTTCCCAATTATCGTTGACCCAAGTCATGGTACAGGTGTTTGGGACTTAGTTGCACCAATGGCTCGCGCCGGAGTAGCAGCTGGAGCTGATGGAATGATCGTGGAGATTCATCCAGACCCATTACACGCTTGGTCAGATGGAGAACAATCATTGAATGAGAAAAATTACCTGCAAATGATGAGTGAAGTTGAAGTTATGGTTGATGCAATGAAAAAAATCAAAGACTTAAACAAAGAAACGTCACTTATCTAATCAGGGGGAAACGTTCATGGAAATTGTTCTACCAGAAAAAACTTACGAAATTATCGTACGACGCCATGCCTTAGATTCCGTCGGCGAATGGATCGCTTCACTTTGGAAAAATAAAAAAATCGCCATCATCAGCGATGAGAATGTTTATCCGATCTACGGTGAAAAAATCTGTCAGCAGTTAACAAACTATGAGGTTTGTCATTATGCCGTACCAGCTGGTGAAAGCAGCAAATCTCTAACCATGGCTAATAATCTCTATGAATTTCTAGCCGATCAACAATTCACCCGCAGCGATGCTATCATCGCTCTGGGTGGCGGTGTCGTTGGCGACTTGGCAAGCTTTGTTGCCTCAACTTATATGCGAGGCATCGCGTTTGTGCAGATTCCCACGTCTTTACTGGCGCAAGTCGATTCCAGTATTGGCGGGAAGACAGCGGTCAATTCGAGTAAAGCCAAGAATATGATCGGAACCTTCGCACAGCCAGATGGGGTCATGATTGATCCGGAGACCTTGAACTCTTTACCGGAATTACGCGTACGTGAAGGTATCGCGGAAATCATCAAATGCGGCGCGATCAGTGATGCTTCACTATGGCAGGATCTTGAGAAACTAACAGGACTCCAAGATCTGCTGGAGCATAGTGAAGCAATCATTTCAAAGGCGTTAAACGTGAAGAAAACCGTCGTGGAAGAGGACGAATTTGACAATGGTTCCCGGCTACTGCTGAACTTTGGACATACTATCGGTCATGCGATTGAAAACACTGCCGGCTATGGAAAAATTAGCCACGGTGAAGCTGTCGCGATCGGTATGGTACAAATTTCTCAAACAGCAGAGGAAAAAGGACTTTCGCCAAAGGGTATCACAGATGAAATCAAGGCGATGAATCAAAAATACGGGTTGCCGAATGCTTATCAGCCGTGGGAAGCGGAGAAATTCTATTCTGCGATCACCCATGATAAGAAAGCGCGGGGCAACAGTTTAAATATCATCCTGCTAGATGAAATCGGTCAGGCCCGCATTCAAAAAATCAAATTAACTGAAATCAAAGACTTTTTAATAGAAGGGAAGTAGTCATTTATGCGTTACTTAACAGCTGGAGAATCTCATGGACCAGAATTAACTACAATTATTGAAGGTGTTCCAGCAGGACTAACACTTTCCGTTGAAGCAATCAATCAAGAATTGGCTCGCAGACAAGGCGGGTATGGACGTGGTGGCCGAATGAAGATCGAAAAGGATCAAGTTCGTATCACCTCTGGTGTGCGCCATGGCAAGACCTTAGGATCACCAATTACAATGATCGTAGAAAACCGCGACTGGAAAAACTGGCAGAAAGTCATGTCCGTTGAACCAGTCGAAGAAAAAGCGGAAAAATTACGTCGAGTAGCAAAACCACGACCAGGACACGCCGATCTCGTTGGGGGAATGAAATATCATCACAGCGATTTGCGAAATGTTTTGGAACGATCATCTGCTCGTGAAACAACCATGCGGGTAGCTGTCGGTGCACTGGCGAAACAAATCTTAGCTGCTGTAGATATCGAGATCGCCAGCCATGTGGCTATACTAGGCGGCATAGAAGCTACCGTACCAGAAAAAATGAGTGTATCGGAAATTCAATCCAAAACAGCTGCTTCTGAAGTAAACATGGTAGACGAAACGGTTGAAGAAGCGGTCAAAGAATTAATCGATCAAACCAAAAAAGCCGGAGATACCATCGGCGGAGTCGTCGAAGTAAGGACCGACAATGTTCCCGCAGGTCTTGGCAGCTATGTCCAATGGGATCGCAAGCTTGATGGAAAGATCGCGCAAATCATGTTAAGTATTAATGCCTTTAAAGGCGTTGAGTTCGGCATTGGATTTGAAGCAGCTCACCAACCAGGCTCAAAAGTTATGGATGAGATCGTTTGGGATAACGGCTACAGCCGAACAAGCAATCATCTTGGCGGTTTTGAAGGTGGAATGACCAATGGTAAACAAATCATTGTTCGCGGCGTCATGAAGCCGATTCCGACACTATACAAACCATTGATGAGTGTCGATATTGACACCAAAGAGCCGTATAAAGCAAGCGTTGAGCGTTCCGACAGCACAGCTGTTCCCGCGGCATCTGTCGTAGCAGAGCATGTGGTGGCAACTGTTCTTGCAGAAGAAATTTTAGAAAAATTCTCGTCAGATACCATTGATGAGCTGCAACAAGCAGTGGCAGAATACCGCGAAGCAATCAAAAACTTTTAAGAGAGAGGGTACGTCTATGAGAAAGAAAGTGTTCGTCTTAGGACTTGGTTTAATCGGCGCTTCACTTTGTAGAGCAATTAAAAATCCAACGATCGAGTTGTTCGGCTGGGATTATTCGCCTGAAACTCGTGAAATCGCTCGTGAAGTTGAACTGGTTGATCACATTGCTTCTATTGAAAGAGCACCTGAGATGGATGTCATCATTTTAGCCGTACCCGTTCTATCTACACTGCACTATTTACATGAGTTGGCACGTTTGCCGCTTAAAGAGTCAGTGATCGTTACTGATACCGGCAGCACCAAAAATGAAGTCATTAAATTGGCGCAGACGCTGCCCTTTACTTTCATCGGCGGGCATCCAATGGCAGGCTCACATAAATCAGGGGTCAAGGCAGGGAATCCGAATCTTTTTGAAGAAGCTTACTACATTTTGACACCACCTGAAGGAGCAGATGTCGACCCCTTAATGGAATTACTAGAACCAACGCGAGCAAAATTTGTTGTGATCGAACCTGATTCTCACGATGAGATCGTAGGTGTTTTGAGTCATTTACCACACATCGTGGCATCAGGTTTGGTAAAAATGAGTGATCAACTAACAGAAGAGCATCCACGAGCAACACAGCTCGCAGCTGGAGGTTTTCGAGACATTACGCGAATTGCTTCATCCGATCCGCAAATGTGGACAGATATTTTATTAACCAATCGTGAAATTTTACTAGATTTAATTACCGACTGGCAGGATGAAATGACCAAAATTCGTGAGAGCTTAGTTCAGGAAGATCAGCCAGCCATCTACGACTTCTTTAGTCAGGCAAAGCATTCTCGCGATCATTTACCAACCAAAGACCATGGGGTCATCCCGGCATTTTACGATCTTTACATCGACATTCCAGATATCGCCGGAGCAATTGCTAAAGTAATGACTATCATAAGTGAAGCCAATATCTCTATTATCAATTTGAAAATCCAAGAAACGCGAGAAGATATTTTCGGTGTTTTAGAGCTTTCTTTTAAAAATCAAGCAGACTTGGAAAAAGGGCAGTTGTTAATTGAAGAAGCAGATTTTCGGTGTCGCAGAAGGAGCTAACAAATGAAATTATTAGAAACAAAAACAGGACTGAATGGAGCATTGACTATTCCAGCAGATAAATCGATTTCTCATCGCAGTATTATGTTTGGGGCAATCAGTCATGGAAAAACAATCGTTCATAATTTTTTAAGAGCAGAGGACTGTATGAGTACTATTGCAGTTTTTAAAGCATTAGGTGTAACGATTCATGATGACGGAAAAGATATTTCCATCGAAGGAAAAGGGTTCGAACAGTTGCAAGAGCCTAAAGAAATCTTAGATGCAGGAAATTCCGGCACAACGATGCGTTTGGTTTTAGGAATTTTAGCAGGACAACCATTCGCTTCAAAAATTGCAGGGGATGCGTCATTGAATCGGCGGCCAATGGAACGGGTTATGGGGCCATTACGAGAGATGGGTGGTAACCTGCAAGGGAAAGATGGCAGCGAATTTCCACCAATTGAAGTACAAGGCAGTGAATTATCAGCCATCACCTATGAAATGCCAATTGCAAGTGCACAGGTAAAATCATCGATTCTCTTTGCCGCACTACAAGCAAAAGGTACTACCACTATTATTGAAAAAGAAAAATCACGCAATCATACAGAAGAAATGATCAAGCAATTCGGCGGCACTATTTCAGTAGCTGATAAAACCATTACTGTAGCCGGTGGTCAACATTTAATCGGTCAAGAAGTAACCGTTCCAGGAGACATTTCCTCAGCTGCCTTCTATCTTGTGGCAGCAAGCTTATTATCAGATAGCAATCTGCAATTAAATCATGTGGGAATCAACCCGACCCGAACTGGTATTTTGGATGTCTTAGAAGAGATGGGCGCGAATATCCAACAAGTCGCTCTAGATAAGCAGAATCAGGCCGCAGATTTATTAATCAAGACAGCACCATTAAGGGCGACAGAAATCAGTGGAGAAATCATTCCACGTTTGATCGATGAATTGCCAATCATTGCCCTAGCAGCAACTCAAGCAGAAGGGACAACTGTTATCCGTGATGCTCAAGAACTAAAGGTCAAGGAAACGAACCGAATTGATGCTACCGCTCAGGAGCTGAATAAATTGGGTGCCAAGATTGAAACAACTGACGATGGATTGATTATTCACGGACCAACACCTTTACATGGCGGAAATGTCGATAGCCATGGCGATCATCGAATCGGAATGATGCTGCAAATTGCCGCGTTATTGACAGATGATACCGTTGAATTAAATAATCCAGAAGCGATTAACATTTCTTATCCAAACTTTTTCACAGATTTACAGTCATTGATCGAAGATTAGCAGAGGAAATGTTGGTGGTAAGGTTTATAACTGAATCGAAGCATCATCAAAAAAGTTCAGTCCAACTTTTCACAGTAAAATGAAAAAGGAGAATGTTTTATGAAATCAATTGTCTTGATCGGTTTTATGGGAGCCGGAAAAACGACTGTCAGTAAAGAACTTAGTACAGCATTAAACGCTCGTTCGGTAGACATGGATGATATCTTAGTTGAACGGATCGGACAACCAATCAGCGAATACTTTGAAGAACATGGGGAAGCGTCATTTCGTGAACACGAAACCAATCTTTTAAAAGAAGCGCTAAATGAAGAGACGGTCATCGCAACTGGCGGCGGCGTCATTTTACAAAAAGAAAATCAAAATGTCTTGGCCGATAAATTAGTCGTCTATTTAAAGGCTGACGCGAATGTTCTTATAAAAAGAATTCGCGAAGACAAGGTAAACATCCGTCCCTTGGCCATAAAAAATGATGATGGCGATTTAAAACGACTGTTCTTTTCAAGAGAAAAGCTCTACGAAAAATTGGCAAAAATTACCGTAGACACTTCAGAGAAAACACCTGCAGAAATCGTTAACGAAATCCTTCAACAAGTCGAGGTTATCTCCTAATGAAAGTTGGCTATTTAGGACCTAGAGGGTCATTTACTTATAGTGCGGCGGCAAATTTTTTCGAGGAAACGGTTTTATCTCCTTATGATTCTTTGACTGCCTTACTTGAAGAGCAAAGAAAAGGAACTTTAGACTATTGTGTGGTTCCAATCGAGAATACGATCGAAGGATCAGTCTTGCCAACGCTGGATTTGATCTTTCAAACATTACCAACGATTCAGGCAGAAATTGTTTTGCCGATCCAGCAGCAGTTGATGGTTCATCCAGTCCATGCAAATTCTTGGCAGGATACAGAATTAATTTGCAGTCACCAGCAGGCTTTGGCACAGTCCCAAGTATTTCTGATGAATCATTTCCCGACGGTTACTATTGAACAGATGGGATCAACTGCACAGGGTGCTCAAAAAGTCGCGGATAATCCAGAAAAACGCTACGCAGCAATTGGTTCAAGAGCAGCCGCAGAACAATTTGGATTAACGATCGTACAGGAAAACATTCAATCCATCAGCGAAAATGAAACGCGTTTTTGGGTAATGGGCAGTCAACCATTAAATAGCAGTTTAGAAAAAGGAATCAACAAAGCGACGGTCTTATTTGATCTAGCTGCAGATCATCCTGGGGCACTTTACCAATGTTTAGCGATATTCGCAACTGAGAAGCTTAATTTGACAAAGATCGAATCTCGAACTCAAAAAACAAAATTAGGCGAATACTTTTTTATTATTGATCTCGAAACACCTGAAGCAGAAAAGCTGCAGAGGGTTTTACGCCAATTTGAAGAGAAACATTTTACAGTAACTTTAATTGGTAATTATCCAACATATTTTCCGAATCTTAGAAAATCTTAGTAGTTAAGGTTTTCTAATTTTTTTGGTGAAAAATAAGACAAACTCTAGATGATTTGCTATTTTTATACTAATAGCAATGAAGATGAAGAGGTGCACTATGAGCCGAATGGATAAATATAAAAAAATTCATGAGGAGAGTCAAAAGGAAGAGAAAAAACCTTTTGGCTTTCGTCGTGAGATGAAGAAAGAGAACCAAACAGAAAAAACACAGTCTGACGACATCAATTTTAAAAATGTACAAGAGCCTCATCATGAACCAGAAGAAGAATTCTATTATGAGGATCATTATCAAGAGTCTAAAAAGAAACGGCCGAATATTAAGCTTCCAACGATCAAGAATCCGTTTAAACGAAAACCTAAAAACCCCTATGAACAGAAACCTAAGAAAAAGCGCAGCTGGAAAAGAATTTTAGTGATGATTTTAGTCGCACTTTTAGGCTATTCTGTTGTCGCTTTTGGCGTTGGTAATATTGCTGCCAAGACTGATTCTTCCATGCCAAAAATGGAGACTCAAGAATTTAATGGCGCAGCATCAGAAAACGGCACAAAAAATATCCTGCTTTTAGGTAGTGATACTCGGGACAATATCAGCGGACGTTCTGATTCTATGATGGTACTGCAGGTTGATGGTCGCGGCAAACCTAAACTCGTTTCCTTCATGCGGGACATGTATGTTAATATCCCAGGTGTTGGTGAAAATAAATTGAACGCAGCTTACGCTTATGGCGGCGCAGATTTAGTGCGACAGACCTTGAAAGAAAATTTTGGAATTGATTGCCGCTATTATGCGATGGTCGATTTCCAAACATTTGAAAAAGGGGTAGATGCCCTTTTCCCAAGTGGCGTGCAAATTGATGCTGAAAAGGATATGAGTGCGTATATTGACGAACCCATCACGAAAGGTCCACAACGAATGAATGGACACACTTTGTTGAACTATGCTCGTTTCCGGATGGATGAAGAAGGAGACTTCGGGCGTGTTCGAAGGCAACAGCAAGTGATGCAGTCTGTCTTCGGTCAATTGAAGAATCCACTAGTCCTATTACGCGGTCCTTACGCGGCTGGAAAGATTTGGGGATACTTATCGACAGACATGCCAAATACGTTTGTATTAGGAAATCTATTCAACTTTGCTAAAGCCGTTGGTGGAATCGAACGCTTGACTTTACCTGTTGATGGTTCATGGTCTTATATTGATACAGCGAATGCCGGCAGCGCGTTAGCTGTCGATACTGCTCAAAACGCTCAAGCGGTTCAAGACTTTTTAGGGAAGTAACTAGATTTTTGATTCCCATGAATCTATGAGTGTGCTATATTATAATTATTGTAAATTTTGATTGAAACGAGGAAAACAATTATGAAATTAGCGATCGTGACAGATAGTACCGCCTATCTGAATGAACGCATACGCAATCATAAAGATTTATTTATTATTCCGATTCCGGTCATCATAGATGATCAGCCTTTTGAAGAAGGGGTAGATATTGGATATGAAGAATTTTATCAGAAATTAAAAACCAGCAAGGATTTCCCGAAAACCTCGCAACCAGTACTTGGCGAGGTCTTCGAATTATATCGCTCAATCAAGGAGCAGGGCTACGATACTGTTATCAGTATTCATTTGTCTGAAGGAATCTCTGGTTTTGTCCGCACATTGACAGCAATCAAAGAAGATATCGATGGACTGCAGGTTATTCCATATGATTCAAAAATCACCAGTGTTCCTATGGGCTATATGGTAGAAAAAGCACTGGAGTTAGGCGATGAAGGAAAATCACTGGATGAAGTCTTGGCAGCGATTGATGAGATTCGTGACACTACTAATGCATACATCATCGTAGACGATCTAGACAACTTGGTTCGCGGGGGACGCTTGACGAACGGCGCAGCGATTATTGGTGGGTTATTAAAAATCAAACCAATCCTTACCTTTGAAGATGGCAAGATTGTTTTAGCAGAAAAAATTCGTTCATTAAAAAAAGCCTTACAACGTACGGAAGAAATCATCGAAGAACGTCGTCAGGAAAATGGTCATGATTTACGAATCTTCGTAATCCATGGAAACAATCCGGAGTTGGCTCAACAAGAATATGAAAAGCTAAGCAAAAAATATCCAGATGCGACAATTGAAATCGGAACATTTGGACCAGTAATCGGTACTCATTTAGGTGATAAAGCTATCGCTCTTGGTGTTGCGAAATAATTGTCCGCTCATTGAATATAACGAGTTTAGAAAAAAATTTAACAAAAAGAAAACCGAACCGTCCTATATCTTTCCATTGCGAAGGTGTATGGCATTCGGTTTTTTTGTAGTACTTTTCGCGGTTTATTCAGCGTAAATGGAAAACAACAATTTCCACAAAGTCTCAATAACGTTGTTTAGTTTGATGGTATACGCAACGACAATAAAACTCATTTTTTCGGGTTTTAAAAAATGAATCCTTTAATAGGAGTTAGTTGCAAAAACTCGTTTTATTTCGTATTCTTTTTTCATTAGTAGTTTAGTAATTTACTAAATTACTAGCGAGGTTATTAGACATTTATTTAATTACTTAAATCGACTAGGAGGAAGTTCAATGAAGATCCCTACAAACTTAAAACATAAACCAGTTTTTCTGGTTGAAGATTATGATAAAATCGACGGACATCATGCCTGGGATAGTGACGCCAAAGGATTAACGCTGGGTTTAGCGCAATGGAATGATCGCGGTCGCGTAGATATTTCTGGAAAAGTTTGGCGCCATACCGGTGAAAAGTGGTCTCGTCAATCGGAAGAATTGCCCATTACACGAATTTTAGACTTGGCGATCCTAGTAGCGCAATCAAGTATCTATTTGCAGGATGCTTATCGCTATGAGAAATTTTATGATCCTGAAAATCCAAAAGTAGAAATTATCGGCCTACAAGGTGGACGGATGGAAGTTCAAGTTGACACAGAAAATCCAAAAATTGACGAGGATATCATTTTATTTAACGATACAATGAATAAAGATGGTGATTTGATTGCACAGCGTTATCGCACCTTGAAACGTCTTTTGGATGAACTAGGCTACTAAAACAAAGGAAGAGGTGAGAAAGGATGGATCATTCTTTTGTCGTTACAAATGGACGCAAGTTTACCAAAGTAGAAGAACAGATGATTTGGCGCAAACCAACTAGTCACAAAACGAGTCAGGAAGAAGTAAGGATTGCATCAGAAATTAAAAATAATTGGCTCGATCCTGAAATGAAGATCATGAATGTGCTGCTAGAAGGAGACGCCGGATCTGGCAAAACACAGTTGGCACGAGCTCTATCAGATGATTTGCGGCTTCCGTATACCAAAGTCACTTGTTTTGCTGATATGGACAAAACGGATGTCTTCGGTGCCCTATTGCCAGTTGTTTCAACAGATAGCGATGAGGATCAGGAATTACTTGAAGCTATATATCAAACGGATTCTTTACAAGAAGTTTTATCAGTAATTGCAACTCACTTTCAAATTGATGCGAACCAAGCAAAGGAACGCTTAAGTAAACTAATCGAACGAATTGATCAAGCGGATAATACTACAAGTGTTGAGTATAAATTTTATCCCTCAGAAATCGTTCGGGCAATGCAAAAGGGCTATTTGCTAGAAATCCAAGAGCCGACAGTTATTCGTGACGCTTCCGTTTTGGTTGCATTGAACTCAGCTTTGGAGCCAAACGGATTGTTGAACATACCAACTGGGATCATTCGCCGACACCCCGATTGTGTCGTTATCATCACTACCAATCGCAATTATCAGGGAAACCGCCCGCTAAACGAATCCTTGCGGGATCGGGTGCAGCATGCAGAAAAAATGGACCTGCCTACTATTGAAGTAATGATTGACCGGGCAATGGCTAAAACGAATTTTACCGACTATGATTACTTGGAAATTATGGCTAAAATCATTCGATTATTAGATGAAACAGCTAAAGCCAATGCAATCAAAGGGGTTGCCGGTATGCGTTCCTATTTCTTTTGGGTCAATAGCTTGAAGCAGGGACAAGATCCTTTGGAGAGTATTTTTCCTAAAGTCCTGTATAAGTTGACTACAGATGAGATTGAATTAAAGATATTGCAAGAGGCTTTAGAACAAAGTAGATTACTAACAGAACTACAACAAGTAAAAAATCAGCAAAAATTAAAGCAAGGCAGAAAAATCAGCCAAGCGGAAGCCGACCAACGAAATATCGTAGAAGAGGCGGAAGAAGCAACCTTAAAAAATGAAGCGATACAGACTGAAAACTCTGTAAAAAACGAAGAGGAAGCAAAGCAAGAAGAAGTTGCTTCGGAAAAGGAAAAACAACCGGATTCTATAGAAATTCCTGATGAAGCCACCAGAAATGATGTCGAAGCCGAGAGTACTTCTGCTTCAATCAATGAAGAGGAAAAAATTGGATCTGCCATGTCATTAGACGAAATGGTCGAAATCGATAAAGCGAAACGAAAAGAACTGAATCGCGAGATCCGTGAGAGCTTAAAGGAAACAATTCATGCAAAAGAAGGAACGATTCTTCATCGACCAACAATTAATGAGGCTGCCATCAAAAACGGTCAAGAATTAACGCAGCAGGTGTTGCCAGAAGTTGAAAGCTTAAGTCGCGTGATCAATGACCTCCTGAACAAAGAAGTAAGTACTGATTTTGCTAGCGGCAAATACTATGGTGCTCGTTTTAATCCAAGTCATGTGGCCTATGGTGATCTGCGGAATTTTGATAAGAAGAATCCACCAAGCGAGAACCCCTCATTAGCTTTAGCAGTACGAGTGGATGAATCAGGTTCAATGCTGCGAGATGACCGAATTCAAAATGCTAAATTAGCCGCTGTTGCACTCAGTTTATTTGCCGAGAAGACCAATATTCCTTTGATGCTTTATGGCGATTCTGCTGATCTTAGCCAGCGAGAAAAAACGTCGATCTACTCCTATAAGGAATTCGACGACAGTTATGATTTTATGGCCGCAAAATTATCTACAATGAAGCCGCGCCAAAACAATCGTGACGGCGTCCCACTGCGATTATTAGCAGAAAAATTGAGTCATCAAGCAGCGGATACAAAAGTTTTATTATCCATCAGTGACGGACAACCGAAAGCATTACCAGATTATACTGGAGAAAAAGCCCGGCAAGATATCCAAAACGTGTTAGCTGACTATGAGCGAAAGGGCATTCTCTTTATTGCCTGTGCTATTGGTGAGGATAAGGAACAGCTGCGGGATTTATATGGTGAAAATAATTTTGTTGATATTTCAGATATTTCTACCTTACCACAACAATTACTTCAATTAATTGCTCGTTTTATTTAAAGTTAAAAAAGTCGAACACAAAGACACTTATTAATGGAAGTGTTTCTGTGTTCGACTTTAACTTTTTTTACTATTGCTCAAAAAGAAGTTCGTTCAAATCAATTTAGTAAGTCGCGCGTGGTCCACCAATGTATTTTGGACGACTGCGTAAAGCTGTTACATGAGCGCTGCCTAATTCCTTGATAGAAGGACGGACAGGAACCTGAACGTGTTTGACATGCATCCCAATCGAAGTATCGCCAATATCAATTCCTGCTTGAGCAACAATATGTTCAACTTCCACTGGATCACTAAATTGTTCAAAGGCTGCTACAGAGCAAGAGCCTCCTGCATGTAGCGCTGGTTTAACGGATACGATCTCCCAATCCTTTTTTTCGGCAATCTCTCGCTCGACAACAACAGCACGATTAATGTGTTCACAGCCTTGAACGCCCAAATAGATCTTTTTAGGATCAAGAATTGATTTCAATGTTTCGATCACCCATTGACCAACTTCTTGACTTGAATTTTTTCCAATCGTCCCACCAACAATCTCACTAGTCGTACAACCTAAAACAAAAACATCACCAGCTTTAAGGTTGGCTTCTGCTAAAACATCGTTGACAATCGTTGATAAATCTTGTTGTAATTTTTCTTTTTCCATTTGAATGACTTCCTTCTATTAACTATTTATATTGAGGGTGACGCAATACTCTTTGCAACGCGTGATAAAGAGGAATGGTCACCGCGATACCAAAAATATTTTGCACAAGATTACCTGGCAGCGAGGCCAAACCAGCTGGCCAACCAAATAACAACGCCGTAGCTATTGCATAGCCGATAATCATGAACAAACTTGCAAACGTGAATCCAAAAAATAATCCTTTTCGATTAGGAAATCTATTATACAGATAACCTAGAATGAATCCTTGGAAACCATGGATAATAATTGAAAAAATTGCCCATTCTGGATAACCAGAAATCAAATCAATCAAACCTCCGCTTAAAGCGCCGACTAAAAGACCACCGGTTGGACCAAAAAGCATGGCCGAGGCATAGATTCCCACTTCACACAGTGTCACGAATCCTTTGGTTGCAGGAATTGGAATGATGAAAAGAATCGATAGGGTGACGGTAAGAGCCACCATCATTGCCAATTTGGTCATTTCTTTTGTTTTCATACCGTAACCTCCGATTTTACGCTATCACCGAACCAAACATTTCCTTCTCCATTTTTTAAAAGAAGCCCATTTTTGATTCCTTGATAAACATATTCCTTGCTATCCTTAATCGCGCTAACTAAATCCTTGCCTAAAACTAGATTCGATGTAATAGCCGAAGCAAAAGTACAGCCCGCGCCATTAATCGTTACATTTGATAATTTAGGTTTAGAAAAGTGCTGAAAATCCTCGCCATCATAAAAGAGATCAGAAGCCATATCACCAGAAAGGCGTTGCCCACCCTTAATTACAACAGCATGTGCACCAAGAGCAATAATTTTTTTTGCAGCTTGTTCCATTTCCGCCGGATTAGAGATTTTCTGCTGGCTTAAAAGCTCTGCTTCTTTTAAATTCGGCGTAATAACCGTAACAAAAGGAAATAGCTCAATCAATTTTTCTCGATAGCTATCATTATATATACGATCAGTTTCTTTAAATGCCATCACAGGGTCTAAAACGATCGGACCATCAAATGATCGCAAAAAGCTTTTGACAATTCCCAGCGATTCTAATTGATGAATTAGCCCAAGCTTTATCCCATCCAATGAAAGGTTATCTTTTATTGTATTCAATTGATCGTTTAAAAGTTCAGTAGGCAAATTAGTGATTTCAAACTGTTCATTTTTAACGATTGCAATACAGGTAATCGCAGTCAAACCAAATAAATGATAGTCCTCAAATGTCTTTAAATCTGATTGCAGACCGCCACCGGCTAAAGTATCCGATCCTGCAATAGTCAATATTGTCCTTGTCATAAAAAAGCTCCCCAGTTAAGACGTATAGATACAAATTATCTTTATTATTCAGTCAATGACCTCATTATAAAGTTGTATAGTGAAAAAGAAACAGCCAATTGGTTGTTTTTTATCTCATCCAATTTCAAGTGCTATTATTTGTACCAGATAAAAAAATACGTTAGCATAACTAGTGAGGAAGGGGATCATGTATATGAAAATATTTGTTGCCGGAGCTACCGGAAGAGTAGGCGAAGAACTGATTAAAAATTTAGTTGAAAAAGGGCATACCGTTTATGCAGGCGCGCGTCGTGATGACGCGATCAAAGCCGATGAAGCTGTTACACCGGTTCATTTAGATCTGCATGGTACGATTGATGAAATCGCAGATACACTAGCTGAGGCTGAAGCAGTTTATTTCGTAGCTGGTTCACGAGGAAAAGACTTATTACAAACAGATTTGTACGGCGCTGTAAAACTGATGCAGGCCGTTGAGAAAAAGGGAATTAAACGGTACATTCATTTAAGTTCGCTATTTGCTTTGCAACCAGACAAATGGAGTGGCACGTTAACTGATTACAACATTTCAAAATTCTTCTCAGACAATTGGCTGATCGATAAAACCAATTTAGAGTATACGATTTTACAACCAGGAAGTTTGAAAGAAACCCCCGGAAGTGGAAAAATAACTACAAACATCACAGAGAAATCAGAGAATTCCATCGAAAACGTTGCTGCTGTTTTAGCAGAGCTGCTCGAACAAGAAAATACCATTAAGAAAGTAATTTTAATGGGAGATGGCGATACACCAATTAACGAAGCGCTAAAAAAAATATAAAGAAATTGGTCCACTCGACGAGAATCCTAGTCTGAGTGGATTTCTCTTTTCTTAATTCAGTCGAGGCGAAAAATATTAAATAATTTCTTAGTCTTTCTACTGACTTAATGATAAAATAGAGACTGCCGAACATAGAATTCCGTGATTAAGGAGTAACCTTATGAATCTTCAAAATATCCATGATCTTAGAATCGAAGAGGGGGTTCAAATGATCAGAAAAAGAAAAATTGCGAAATATTATATGAAGCAGCAGGGCTTTACAAAAAAAGAGGCATACGACACAGCACTTAAGACGCAGCCGGAGTTTGCTGAAGCGCGTAATCTTTACCTGGCCTTATTTTATGAAGCCAAACCCGTTTTCGCCGATCGAGATGAAAGAGAAAAAGCCCTCCGAGTCTATCAGGTTTTTAGTGTGATTGCTTTGATTTGTTTTGTTATCTGGTTATTCAGCAACGGTTATTTAGATGGCTCCAGTGTAACAGATAATTTTCTGTTGATTGCGTTGGTAATCAATGTAGCAATTACAAGTTACTTTGATGAAAAAGTAACAGAACGAATCCATGAACGAAAAATCAAGGAATTGTTACGCTACCGATCTGAAGCGTCAAAAAAATTACAGCAAGTTGAAGAAATCAAACGAAATATTTTTCGAGCGGAACATCGTGGACTTACCTTGGTAGAAGAACGTAAAGTAGAGGACGAAAAAAATGCCGAGCCGCAATCGAAAATTATTACATTTGAAAAAATAAAGGCCCTTCGAGGGAAAATGAAGAAATAGCCGACTACGTGAAGGAACTACGTAATTGGCTATTTTTGTGTTTAAATTTTAACTCAATTTGCTTTTTATGAAAAGGTTTGCAATAATTCCCATTAAAGAGATCAAGGAGGCAAATGAATGATTAAGGCGATAATATTTGATATGGATGGTGTGATTGTCGATACTGAGTTTCAAGATTTTCGCATTCAACAGGAGTTCATCAAAAAAGAAAATCCCTCCATCAATCAAGCAGAAACCAATTTCGACGAATTGATTGGGCAATCTTACAAGATGCTTTATGAGACATTAAGAAAACTTATCGGCAGCAACGATTCTCTAAACGAGATTAAACGGCGTTTTGAAGAATACAACGACATTGCGTATGAATCAATTAACTACCAACAACTGTTCCGGAAAGAGCTTCTTCCAATTTTAAAATGGGCTAAATCAAAAGGGGTTTTGCTGGCAGTCGCATCCTCTTCAACCTATGAACACATCATCGAAGTGTTGAATTCTTGTAACATCAAGGATTATTTTGACGTGATTTATAGCGGTGAGTTTGTTGAAGAAAGCAAGCCAAATCCAGCGATTTATTTAAATACATTAGAATAACTAAATGTCTCAGCAGATCAAGCAATCACCATTGAAGATTCTTATTATGGCATCAGCGCAGCAAAAGCTGCTGGTATCACCACGATCGCCTATAAGGAAACGAGAGCTGCCATTGATCAAAGTGCGGCAGATTATTTAGCTGAAGACATGACGGAAGCCTATGAGATTATTCAGAAACTGAATAAATAGAGAAGAGGGGGGGCAAGTATGTTTTCATGCAATCAATTTTGATTAATGCACAGACTATAAGTGACGGTTCAAACTGATATCATTATGATACCTTATACTTAAAACAGCTATAGAGGTGATTTTCATGATTGATTTTATTTCTAAAGAGGAATTTTTGAAGGCTGGTCTGGGGTTTACAGACCTTTTTGAGGAATCGTTATTCGAATATTATCTAGAGTTAGATGGATTCATGTACTATGACCCTAAATCAAAATATATGTACGATAAACAAGGTGTGAAAGCCTTTTATGTTGAACAGGTTTTCACTGGTGTAGACAGATAGAGTTTTTTAAGACGCTGTAAAAAATGCAGCGTTTTTTTATTTTTTTGCAAATTGTTTTTGTGAATTTTTAGTCCATAAAATCAACTTGATGAGATTATTTTTCATTGATTTTATGGATAGTGAGTTTTTGATTTTATTTGATAAAATAATTAGTTGGAAAATAAAAAAATACTTAAGCGTACTGAATGGAAAATCGGTATAAATTTTAATAGATAAGTTGTAAAAATGTAAATGATAATAATATTCCGTGAAAAGCTATGAAGTCATAATTTGGCTTGAATTTAGTAAATCAATTCAAAAGAAACTTACTATTTAACTTTGTTTAATGTATATTACCGTTAACTTATAAAATTATAACACCTCTCGCGAGGTGTTATTTTTTATTGAAAGGTTCATAATCAAAAAAATCCTTTAAAGAAATTTTTAAGCCATCACATATTTTAGATAATGTTGATAAATTAGGGATTCTTTCTTCATTAATTATTCCGTTCAAGGTCGATTGCCTAATATTTGATAAAGAGGCGAGCTTATTGATTGTTATGTTATTATCATGAGCTAATTGTAATATTCTGTCAACAATCATCTTGTGTTCATCTAATTTATTCATGCTCCACACTCCTTTTTACTCCTTATATAATAACATGTTTAGCTAACCTAATTAGGTTGATTATAGGGTTCCTATACACTTATAATTACATTGTAACCGATAAAGGTTAAGAAAAAGGAAGGAATTTTGTCAGATGTCAATGAAAGAAATAGATTTAAGAATAATGTGTACTGCATTCTCTCAAAATGAAAGGCATTTATTAACAAGTGGTCTGAGATTGAAGAGAAATGAATTGGAAAGACAAATAGAGTTGCTTCGTAAAGTTAGAGAACGTGATGGTGATCAGTTTAAGCATAATGAATTTTTAAATGAGTTAGAAGCTAGTTTAGTTGAAGTTGAAAATTTGTATGCTGGATTTTATTAGTTTGGAGGACGTTATATGACTACTCAAATTTATGTAGTGAAACGCTCTTTTGAATTTACGAATGACGAACAGAAAGTTTTGATTCTGGCAATAAGCTGTCAGCTAACCGATTTAACACAAAGAATTAGACGAGCTAGAGAACTGGGACGGTTAGATATAGTAAATCAGTTAAGTTTGAGATACAAGTCCAACGAATATCTGCTAGATATGCTTTACAGAAAAACAGATTTTAAGCCTTCGGGTTTTTAATAAAATAAAGTGAAAGGAGAATGCCAATGTTTATCAGTGCGGGAAAATTAGTATTTGAGAAAGTTGAAGAAAAAGTAAGTGCGAAAGGCAATTCTTACAAATTAGTTCACATCATTGATACAGAAAACTATCAACGTTTAGAGTTTTTTGCAGATGATGAGTTCCAACAAAAAGTATCAGAAAATCACCCCTGTAAAGTCACTCTAAAAGCCGTAAAAATGGGCTACAGCACTTCAATGAATTGTCTTGCTGTTAATCCTGCGTAATTTATATGGAGGAACAGCAAACGAACCTAGAAAGCGAAATTCTAAACGAGCTGAAAGAATTGAACAAAAACACATATAATTTATTTTCCTTAATTAAAACTCGTGAAGATGATCGCTTGAAGGATAAAACAAAGCAAGTCACTGAGGATTCCGAGCAAGCTATTAAAACGGCTGAGTCACTAGAGGCGGAAAAAACGAAACAGGAAGCAGATGCGCTTCAAGAGAAACAGAGACACACAGAATTGGTTAAGGAGTTGAAAGCTAACAATGACCAGATTAAAGCGTTGGCTGAGACAACCAGTAGTAGTGATCTTCTTGCTGAGCTTAAAGATACGAATGAAAAACTCGCAACGATCGCTGACCATCAAAGTACCAGTGTGGCTTATGAAGCGAATCAAGTAGGATTGGGAACAATGACAGTCGCTGGCATTATCGTGGCGTTTGGCGCCTTCGCTGTGATGAAATTTAGCGGGTTTGTCGTTTCAAAAATTACTCAAATGATATGGTAGAGGAGGAAAATAAAATGACATTACCGACGTTTCCCACAATTGATTTGACAGATCAAGTTGAATGGATGGTTAAAGGTTTTACAGGAATTGTAACTGCAAATGCAGGAATTGTTATTGGTGGTGCGGTGATTATGGCGTTTGCTGTTATGGCAATTGCTAAAGTCAAAGGTTTTGCAAAGAAAGCAGTTAGATAATACCCACAACGGGCTAGGCTATTGTAGCCTAGTCCTTTTTTTATGAAAGGATGGAAAATGTATGAAGATGAAAAAAGTTCTTAAAGTAATTGGTGCGGTTTTTTTATTACTTGTTTTAGCAGTCCTGGGATATGTGTTTACGCCGTTTCTAGCACTGCTAGTGGTATCAATGGAGTCAGTGACAGTGGTACTAATGCAAGTAGTGATTCTACTGTTGATTCTAGTGGCGATCAAGACGCTTTGGAAGACATTGAGTGGTTCGACTACCCCGATATTATCAATCCGCCGGACGATCTCGAACTTCTTGAAGAAGAAGAAATCGAAGACGGTGGAGACAGTAACGGAACCCGATTAACAAATAATGAATTAGATATTATCACTGCTCGAGTTGCTGAAAGCTTGATCGTTCCTTTGCAGGCATTCACTCAACAGGCTAATGCTGGAATTTCACCATTAATATCTACAAGTCAATATGCATATCTTAATGGGCGAGTAAATACGGCGTTTAGTCGAATTGCAAGTAACGATTCGAAAATAGCTTCGGCAGTAGGAAGTATCAATTCAACACGAAGTACTGTAAATAGTGTCAACTCTACTGTTAAATCTCATGGGACAAATATTAGTTCATTAAAGGGAAATGTTCAAAAATTAATGAGTTGGCAGACAAGCGCAAACTCTAAGTTGAATCAATTAACTGGAATCAAAAGTGATATTAGCGCCTTAAAATCATGGCGTACAAGCCACACAAGCGCCTTTAATAGTTTAAAAAGTACTGTTACTAGCCAAGGAACTAGACTAAACACTGTTGAGACATGGAAAGCCGGGGCAGCTAGTACAATCTCTAGTCATACTTCAAGACTCAACACTTTGGAGTCATGGCGTTCTAGTCACGATACTTGGGCGGGAAATCTAAGTAAGCGAGTGGACGGTTTAGAAGGTTGGAAAACGACAACTAACGGAATTCTTTCAAGCGTTGGCACAAGAGTCAATAATTTAGAAAGCTGGAAATCAACGATCAGCGGAACAGTTTCAAATTTGACTACTAGAATGGGCAATATTGAGAGTTGGAAAACTTCTTTTGTAGATTCGCAAAATTCTTTAAATACAAATCAATCGGATAGAATTTCTAATTTAGAAAATAAGTTAGAAGCTAAACGAATTAATTCAATTGATTTAAATGAATTAACCGAAACAGGACTCTACAGAGTTGTATCAATTACAGCGAACTCACCTTTGAATGATCGAAAAAGTTATTGGTCAATCGAGGTTTCTAATGTTTCTGGGTCAATCATTCAGAAAGCATACATTGACAAAGAGCCTCATAAACAATACCAACGTTCATGGAATGGTGCTTGGTCAAACTGGATTAAGATTGCTGACGAAAACGATCTAATAAAATTAGAAGAAAAAGACATGCAATTGTCGGAAAGCATTAAAAAGGAAGTATCGGATCGCCAAACTGCTATTTCACAGATTAAGAATAATTTAACTGATATAGAAGGATCGGTGAATATACTAAAGGCTTTTGAAGCTACTCAATTGCTTTGGAATAAGAATCAATCAGACCGTATCAGTAAAATAGAAAACACTTTAGAATCGAAACGTTTAAAGGAAGCGGATTTGAATGATTTAACTGCTACGGGATTATATCGTGTGGAGAGTGTTACAGCTAATTCGCCTTTAAATGAACGTAAAACGTACTGGTCTATAGAAGTGTCCAATATGTCTGGTTCCGTAATTCAAAAAGCGTATATTGACAAAGAACCTCATAAACAATACCAACGTTCATGGAATGGTGCTTGGTCAAACTGGATTAAGATCGTTGACGAAAATGATCTTATCAAATTAGAAGAAAAAGACACGCAATTGTCAGAAAGCATTAAACAGGAAGTATCGGATCGCCAAAATGTTATCTCACAGATCAAGAGTAATTTAACTGATATAGAAGGGTCGGTGAACATACTAAAGGCTTTTGAAGCTACTCAATTGCTTTGGAATAAGAATCAATCAGACCGTATCAGTAAAATAGAAAATACCTTAGAATCGAAACGTTTAAAGGAAGCGGATTTGAATGATTTAACTGCTACGGGATTATATCGTGTAGAAACTGTTACAGCTAATTCACCCTTAAATGAGCGTAAAACGTATTGGTCTGTAGAAGTATCCAATATGTCTGGTTCTGTAATTCAAAAAGCGTATATCGATAAAGAGCCTCATAAACAATACCAACGTTCACGTAATGGTGTTTGGACTAAATGGGTTAAGATAGCTGACGAAAACGATATACAAAAGTCTAACGATAAACTTATGTTGTTACTGACTGCTGAAACTGCCGAACGGCAAAATGATATTAATTCATTGAATGAAAAAATTGATAATTTTAGCGATAACGCACTTGGCATTATTGCCGCAATTGTTGCTTCTATGAAATCAAATGAAGACTTATGGAACGCTGAGAATTACAGCGGTGGTTCAGTCGGTGAAAAAGACGGAAAAGCAGTTAGAATGTTCAAAGTCCAATTCCAAGAATCACGCTCACATTTCGCCTTACTCATGAAGCACTATTTTGATATGAATGACCCGAACAGCGCAATATACAAGCTTAGATATTCCATTGTCGCTGGCTTTGAAGAGACTAAGATCTTATTAGAAGAATGGTTTACTTATCTGCTTCAAAGTGGAAATACGACAAATAGTTTTCTTAGTACAATTGCCGACTGGTTAGAAATGATCTACAAGAAGCCACCACCAGTGGTCAATGTCACGATTCCGAAAGTTGAGTTAGACGAAAACGGCAACGGTTGGCTTAAAACACTGATTAAGACTGTCGGAGACGTTATGAAAACGGCGATCGAGACTTTAGGTAGTTTGCTAGAAACGGCTATTGGTGAAGTCGGTCAGCTCTTGCGTGATCTGTTAACATTCCTTGATGGTTTGATAGATGATCTCTTGCATTTGATCGTTCCCGAAAACCTCGACTTTATGGATCGGAAATTTGATGATACTTCTAGAACAATCAAGTTAAAATTCGGTTCAATATTTGATGGTATAGACTCATTTAAAAATATGTTCAATGGTCGATCGACGTTTAAAGATATAGAAATTTCGTTAGGAGTATTTGGAAATGGGTCTTTTGAGATACCTGTATCTATACTGAATACTTTAGCCCCATTTGTTTATCCGTTAATTACAGGCGGTGTTGCATTAGAATTTTTGATTGATATGTATAAGTGGTTCCACACGAAAGGGGAAATAGTCGAATGATCGTAGAGGCTTTGTTTAAACTGTTCTTTGGTTTTATCGACTTTATAATAAGTTTGATACCTAATATCGATGTGGACTTTGGAAGTTGGTTCAGTGCTTTAGGTACGGTATTCGCTTATGTTCATATGTTTTGCGATATACGTTTGCTACTTTTAATCATTTCAACAGTCTTGATTAGAGATAATTTCATATTTTTAAAAAATATCTTTATGGCAATCGTGAACAAGCTTCCTTTTATTGGCTGATTAAGAGGGGTTCCATTCGCCTGCGAATGGAGCCCCTTAATGGCAATACGAATTGTTACGTGACTAAAAAAACTTTAAAAGGAGAAAGAGCCTATGAAGATTTTGAAATTTTTAAAGTACAAAGTTATTGATCTGCATAGTTTAATTAAAAAAAGACGAGACGGAATCCATGAGTTTAAAGAATATGGACTTCGTTTATACAGTGGTCCGCAAGGCTCAGGGAAATCAATGTCCATGGTTGAGCAGTTAGAAAGTTATCGTTTGAGATTTCCCGATCTTCTAATAGCCACGAACTTTTATTACAAGCATGAAACAATGCCAGTCAAATCATTGGCTGAAATACCTGTGTTAAGCCGTATAGCTCGCGAGAATGGCTTTTGTGGGGTAGTGATCGGCTGGGATGAAATTCAAAATGATTTTGATAATTCTGTACGATCGTTTCCGGTAACGATACTACGAACAATTACACAGCAAAGAAAACAAGGGATTAAGATTCTCGCCACAAGCCAAGTTTTTACTCGTGTAGCAAAACCTATAAGAGAACAGACCTTTGAAGTAGTTGAGTGTAAGACTTTGCTTGGTCGTTGGACGTTTCAGCGCTGGTACGATCCGCTCCACTATGAGCATTGGATTCAAAATCCTGATAAAAAGGCGAATCTCTCAACAATCGGACGTCATAGTTTTGTGCAGTCAGACGAATTGCGAGAGTTGTTTGATAGCTATGCTGTGATCGACGCTCTTGATCAACGTATAGATGATGATGAAAAAGTTATCAATGCTTTTTTTGGTAGGTTAGAGAGTCAACAAGAAAAAAACACGAACAAAAATTACTGAAGGAGAATTTCGAGAGTCGCCTGCAGTAGAAATACACGAACTATAATGAAGCCAGGAGATCTATTTTGTTCGGATTGAGAGGTGAAAAATGCAGTTCTATGAATTATGTTGTTATTGGGCGATTGTAATGATCGTGGTGATTCTAGGTGTAGTAATCTATGAAAATGAAAAACAATAAATTCATGATTTGGAAAAATGAGGAGGGGCTTATCCTTATTTTTATGAATCATTTACCGAAGGCGCCGAGGTGGGGCGCTCAAACTTTAGTTTGAAAAAAATTATCGTGAGAGGGTTGTTTGTATGTTTACAGAACATGAATTTTTTTTCGTTGATAAGATATTTATTTTCGGTTTAAAAGATAGAGTCGCTCAGTCCATTCAATTGAGAATACCTCATTCAGGTGAGAATTTTAAATTTCCTGTTAAAAAGAGTATTGATTTATCAGAATTTTCTAGATGGGATAGAGTTAGAATTGAGCTCGGATTGACTAATAAAGGGAATTCTAAATCACCTCACTTTTTTATAAAGAAAATTGAACGTTATATTTTGGAAGGAAGTGGTTCAAAATGACAACAGATTTTCAGAATTTAACCCCCCGTACTAACAGGGGGGTTATCACTCCAAACACTAACTCACTGACCTCTTGTGTAGACTGGTTTTCCGCTACATTTTTTAATTGCAAAAATTGGCAGGAATTGTGTGGAATAATTTGTGTTTCAGAGGGACTTTTTGATGTTAAAGAAAAGGGAATAAACGGTTATTCAAAAAGTGCAGTTTGGGGAAATATTCAAATATTTTTTGATGGTCATTCAGAGAATATGGGAATATTTTTAAATATGTCTGGGCAGGGTTGCAGACAATTCGAGGAAACTTTTGAAGAAACAGGATGGGGTTGGAGTGATTTTTTTGAATATGTTTTGGGCTATGAAATGAATATCACTCGTCTTGATGTAGCAATTGATGACTTTTATGGATACTTCAAACTTAAACAAATTGAAAGTTGCATTAGACGTGGGTGTGTTTTAAGTAGGTTCAAAACTGCTAGAAATTTTGAAGAGTTTGTTCTAAAAAATGGTGAAACTAATGGGCAGACTATATACTTTGGTAAAACGGATGTCATAATTCGTTTCTATGATAAGTATGCGGAAAGGGTGAATAAAGGGTATGCTCTTAATCGAGAGATAGACTTTTGGCAAAGAACAGAAGTTCAGTTGAGGGGAGATAGGGCTAAAGCGGCAGTAGAGACTATCGTGAATAATGAGTTGCAGATAGGGATATTCATTAAAGGGGTTTTAAATCGATACTTGTGTTTTAAAGAAAAGGGCACACAAAAACACCGAACGCAATGGAAAAATTGTCGATGGTGGGATAAATTTCTTAATGGCGTTGACAAAATCCGACTCTCGTTAACAGCTCCCGAAAAGACAATTTTACGTACAAAAGATTGGATTGACACACAAATATGTGCATCAGTAGCAACTCTTTTTGAAGCGCTCGGTGATGATCCACTTTTAATTGACTATATATTAAAACGTGGAAAAAAACAAATGTCTGATAAACAAATAGAAATGGCCAATGATTTTAAAATGAATATCAATCAGAGAATTATGATAAAAGATCAAATAAAAGAATTCATTGATTACCATAGTATAGAATTTGAAAAGATATGGGTACCTAAGAATTAGTTTTCGATTCTTTAATAAGTTTTATTAATTTATTTCTATCCCAAAGCTCAACATTCAACTTGGCAGCTAATTCCTTTGCTGAATCAGTAAAATAGCTATTCGTAACAACAATAGCTTTATCTAAAGTATAGTATCCGATTCCAGAATAGACTTCCTGAATTGCTTTGTTACCAACTTTTCTTTTCCAACGTTTACATTGAATGCCAATCGTCTCGGAATCTTTTTTAGTAATGATATCTATACCTTGATCAGATTGGGCTTGAGTGACTTTTGTTTTTTCATAACCATGTTTATCTAGCAAGAAAGCAACGTATTCCTCAAAATCTATTCCTGACATTGAATCAATATTTTTGAGTTCAGCGTTTGCAAAACGATTGATTTTTAAAATATATGGAACAGTTTCAGCTAAAAAAACTACAGTAACTAAACAAATTCCTAAATACAAAAATAAAACTTGATCGCTAGAATATTTAAAATAGTAGATTAATGAACAAGTTCCCATAAAAAGGAGTATGAAATTATCTTTTTTCACGAAAGATTTCCTCACAAATAGTAGATTTTATTTGTATTATAGCATAGTCGAAATATTACAAATAGATTAAATAACCAAAAAGTAGACATCAAATTTAAAGGTCTACTTACTAAAAAATCTCTATTTAACTTTGTTTAATGTATATTATGTAAACTAAAATAAAAAAGGCGGATGTCAACAGTAAATGCAACATCTTAATAAAAACTTATACACTATTGTTGGGTATATATGCGTTGTCCCGTTCAAGTTTTAACACCTCATTTTTAAAGATTTCTGCGCAAGTTTTGAAGCCATGTATCTTTTTAGGCCTAGTGTTAAGTTGATTCGCAATATGGATCATATCAAACTGTGATTGCGATTCAAAAGTCTGCTTTTTGGGCAAATAAGCTCGTATTAAGCCATTTGTATTCTCGTTTGTTCCTCGTTCTTGTGGCGCATAAGCATGAGTAAAATACACTTTTTTATGATAGTTTCGTTCAATACAGCTTATGAATGTACTATTTGCGAACTCACGACCTCTGTCACACGTAATCGAATGTACAGCGTCTCCGTGAAGCGACATGAAGGTATCTATTACAGGAATCATTGAACTACCGCTCTGACTCGCTGCTAGGGCCATAAATGTGTATCTAGATTTGCGTTCAGTAAGTGTTACAATGCACTTTTTTCCTTCTCTTGATGGAAGTACACAATCAATTTCCCAGTCTCCTAAACGTTCACGCTTATTAATAACACTAGGGCGCTGTTCAATAGATCTTTTTAACACCATTTCGCTTTCATTTCTGCCTAAAGCTCTATACTTTCTTGCTGATTTCTTACGATATCGTTTAACTAATCGGCGATCAAGCTCTTTAATAAAGCCACGCAAAATCCAGTTGTAAACAGTGTTTACGCATACGGATACCCTTGAATCGGCATTTACAATTTGCTCTGGAGACCATTTTTTCTTATAACCTTCGATGATTGCTGCCTTCATTTCATCAGTCAGTTTGGTATTCCTGCCGATTTTTAACTTTCGATGTCTAGCATTGTTCTGGGCGATTAAGGCGTTGTAACGATACATATGTTGTCGCCTTTTAGGAGAATAACGTTCATAGTCTTGATACTCCTGACTACGAATAATTTCCCTAGAAATTGTACTACGGCTACGGTTTAATTCACGAGCAATCTCTGCTTGTTTGTGGCCTTGCTTCCACATTAGCTCAATTTTTCCACGCTCAAATTCAGATAAATGTTTAAAGGAACCCATATTCAGACAACTCCTTATGTAGAAATCTAAATATCAGACAAAGTTAGACTGTTAGCCTCTTTTTAAATAACTTGGTTCTTCTCCATAACATAATTAATTAAAGCCACGCCTTGACGTTCAACGACCTGTTTTCTCACAAGTTTGTAGCCTCTGTTCTCAAAAAAAGGTTTGGCAGTTATCGAGGAGTGAGTAGTGATTACACCGTTTGCGGTTGCTTCTAATGCGTCACAAAGTGCAGTAGCTATACCTTCGCCCTGATGGTTCTTATGCACAAACAAACAATCAAGGTATCCTGTAGAATCAATATTTCCAAACCCAACTACAACATTTTCTATTTCGGCTACGGCTGTTCGGGTCTCTAATAGTGACTTATTCCAACCTTTAAAGTCAGCCGATTTAGGTGCCCATACATTAAGCTGAATCTCAGAGTAGTCACGAATATTGACATTGTGGACAGTATCATAAAACAAACTAACGATTGCTTCACAATCTGATTCACGGTATTTTCTTAACTTCATGCTTGTCCCTCCTTGAGTATTCACTATTTTACTCGGTTCCCAACCATCATAATTATACAGGATTATACATTTTCTAACATCCATGAAATGCTGATACTAAAGGGGTTTAAAATCAAAAGACGTAATTAAAGGGGGTGGTTTAATCTCTGTTGCATTTTATTTTGCATTCTACAACTAAAATAAAAAATTTAAAGGAGCTATTGCTTATGCTCCTATATCTATTGCTCAATAACAAAGTATTTATTTCTCAATTTTATCTAAGTATTTGTTTGCAGTAACTTAGAAATATTCCCATAACCTAGTTCATTTGCGTAATCTTTGGCTGTTTTACCAAAATTATCGACAATGTTGGGATCTGCGCCATGTTTTAGCAGTTCAGCAACAATATCTTGATAAATCTGTGAACCATCTCTTAATGCAACGGCTTCAATCAATGCTGTATATCCATAATTATTTTGATGATTAATATTCACATGACCATCAGTTAAAAGGATTTTTACATTTTCTAGATGGCCTTTTTCTGCAGCTGGAATTAATGCATTTCCGCCAAAACGATTCGTAATCGTTTGATCTGGCGTGCTGTAAGACAACATATAAGCTAAAATCTCTGTTCTGCCTTCTGCACCTGCATACAGATATGGACTGTCCTGAATAGTATCTTGTTGATTGACATTTGCTCCGGCGCTAATCAATTTTTTGGCTATTTCTACTTGATTATTATGAACCGCAATCATTAACGGCGTTTCTGCTTTTTCATTCACTTCGTCGATTGGGTACGATGGTGATTTAAGAATCTCTGTTGTTTTATCAAGATCATTCGCTGATACTGCTTGTATCAAGCTCCTTGGAGCATATGTCACAGCATTCTCCTCCTTTGTATTTTGTGTACTGGATAATTTGCTTTCCGACGTTTTATAAGTAGTCTTGAGTGTTGAAGAATCAGTTGAAGAGCTGCTCGATTTTTTATTTGATGAATCAGACTGACAACCAGCGATAATAAATAGAAAAAGCATCATGATAATAATTTTTTTCATACTCTCTCTCCTCATATAATTGGGTTCTATTATTCATAATCTATGTTTCGTTTAACTTCTCTCATATTTCTGCATATTATAGCATTCGCGAGATAATTCAGTACCTTTGGATGCTTCAAGAAAAGAATCATTTTAATCCATGAATCCTGTTTATTAAGATTTGCTTATGTTCTTCGAGATAACAGAAAGAAATGCTGATACATCAAGGGATTTTACGGTGATTGGTTTGACCTTCGATTAAAAAACCGATAAACTATTTAAGTATATGGAAAATAATGATGAGGAGCATGCAAATGTCTCGTTTTAAAAAATATAGTGAGTTTATAAATACTAGAATTGGCTTTTTCAGCCTATTAATCGGATTGCTCTGGCTGAAAAATATGTTTGCTTATGTGGTCGATTTTCATTTGGGCATTCAAAACCCGATGCAATTATTTATTTTATTAATTAATCCGCTAAGCGTTTCGATGTTGTTAATCAGTATTGGGCTCTTTATTAAACGTTCAAAGGTCGCTTACACGACGTTATTTATTATTTATGGGATTTTGTCGATCTGGCTCTTTTCGAATGCCGTCTACTATCGTGAGTTTACTGACTTTATTACGATCAATACAATGCTTGGCGCTGGTCAAGTTTCAACTGGTTTAGGTGAAAGCGCCGTTCGCCTGTTTCGATGGTATGATATTTTTTACATCTTAGATTTATTTGCTCTACCTGTTCTGCTTTTCAGAAAGAAAATTATCGTTGAGGAAAAACATCCGCGATTCCGTAAAGCGGCTGCTCTTTCTGCCCTCTCCTTGCTAATCTGCAGCGGAAATATTTTTCTGGCTGAAATTGATCGTTCCGGACTTTTGAGTCGACAATTTTCTCGGGAATATTTAGTGAAGTATCTTGGTGTCAATGCTTTTACCGTATATGATAGTTATCAAACCTTCCAAAATAACCAGATCCGAGCAGAAGCTAGTCCGAATGATCTGAAGGAAGTAAAAAGTTATATCAAAGAGCATTATGCTGAGCCTAATGATTCTATGTTCGGGATTGCTAAAGGTAAAAATGTGGTCTACATTCACTTAGAAAGCTTTCAGCAATTTCTGATCGATTATCAATTGCCTGATGAGAATGGTGTCAATCATACGGTGACCCCATTTCTAAATAGCCTGTATCACGGTGAGAGTACGTATAGTTTCGATAACTTCTTCCATCAGGTAAAGGCAGGTAAAACCTCAGATGCGGAAACGTTAATGGAAAATTCTTTATTCGGTTTGAATCAAGGGGCACTGTTCACTCAATTAGGAGATAAAAATACCTTTGAAGCAGCACCGAATATCTTAAACCAAAAAGCTGGCTATACTTCGGCTGTATTCCATGGACACTCCGCTTCTTTCTGGAATCGCGATAAAACTTATAAGCATTTAGGCTTTGATTATTTCTTTGATTCTTCCTATTATGATGTGAACGATGATAATTCCTTCCAATATGGGATGCATGATAAGCCCTTTTTAAACCAGTCGGTTCAATATTTGGAGCATTTACAGCAGCCGTTTTATGCGAAGTTCATAACTGTGTCTAATCATTATCCTTATTCTAGTTTTAAGAATGATGAAGATGGCTTCCCAGTGGCGAATACTAAAGACGAAACAATTAATGGATATTTTGCCACAGCGAATTACTTGGATACTGCTCTAAAAGAATTCTTTGATTATATGAAAGCTAGCGGTCTTTATGACAAGTCGATCTTTGTCTTATATGGCGATCACTACGGTATCTCAAATACACGTAATAAAGAACTGGCTTCCTTGCTTGGAAAGGATTCAGATAGCTGGACAGATTTTGACAACGCTCAATTACAGCGTGTTCCGTTTATGATTCATGTTCCTGGTGCAACAAACGGCGGCATTAATCACACCTATGGCGGACAAGTCGATGCCCTCCCTACTCTGCTTCATTTATTAGGGATTGATTCAAATAAATATCTGCAGTTGGGACAGGATTTATTTTCACCTGACCACAAACAGGTTGTCGCGTTTCGAGATGGGGATTTTGTTACACCACAATACACTTTCTACGGTGGAAAAATGTATGACAATCAAACAGCTCAAGTAATTGATGAACCAACACCAGAACAGGAAAAAACCTTTATTGAATTAAATCAGGCTGTTGACGAGCAATTGATCACCTCTGATAAAATCACAAACGGCGACTTGCTGAGGTATTATCAAGATAGTGGCTTGGATTCGATTGATCCAAGTTCATATGATTACCGCAACCAGAAAGAACGTTTGGAAGAAATCGAACGACAAAAAGGAGCACAGTCTTCTAGCTTGTATAGTGAGAACAATCAAAGATCAACAGTTGGTCTATATAAAACGAAATCCTATCAGCAATATGAGTAAAATAAAAAATCCTCCAGTTTTTTTGACTGGAGGATTTTTTTAGCCTTGTTTTCTTTGCAAGGCCTCTTTTCTTAATTTTCGTTGGGCTTTCTTCGAACCGCGATTAATATCACGACGTTCTTTGCGTGTATGGAAGTCTTCAAACAGATTTTCAAGCTCATAATCTGCTGGATAAAGTTCACTAGCCCGGAATTCAAGCTTGATTCGGCGCTTAGGCACTTCGATAAACTGATCATTCAAAAAGACTGTTACATTATCCGTAAATGGAACTTCCTGATAAACAAGGGCTGATTCCTGCTGCTCTAACAAGAAGATTTTATCTCCCTTATAATAGTTCATTTCAATAGACTCGGAGGTCTGCTTTTGGGCTTTCTTCTTAAAGCTTTTCTTTTCAAGACTATAATTACGATCTGTGAAATAATTTTGAGCTTTAGCGATAATCTGATTAGAGATCGCCATTTTCTTAGCAATCCACAAGGCATTACTTTCGCCGGTTTGTCCAATCAGTAAACGATATTTCGGTGTCAAATGCTCAGCATCAAAATCCATAGCTGCAGTAATGAAATCCGGATGCTGTTCAGCAAAACGCTTAATCTCACCGTAATGTGTGGTAGTAATTAAGATACTACCTTTTTGATAGAACTCTTCCATGATCGCAATCGCTAGAGCCGCACCCTCATTCGGTTCTGTCCCACTTCCTAATTCGTCTAATAAAACCAGGCTGTTCTTATGCGTTTGTCGTAGAATTTCGGAAATATTTTTCATATGTCCGGAAAAAGTACTCAAAGCATTCTCAATACTCTGAGCGTCACCGATGTCAACAAAGATCTGATCGAAAATGGCGATCTCTGTGCCATCTTTGGCCGGGATTTGTAAGCCAATCATCGTCATCAGCGTCATTAAAGCAACTGTTTTTAAAACGACGGTCTTCCCACCGGCATTTGGTCCGGTGATGGTTAAGCCGCGATACTCTTCACCGATGGTTAGATCAAGCGGCACAGCTTTTTCAATTAGCGGATGGGTGGCAGATACCAAGTGAATATACCCATCAGTATTTATCTCTGGTGTTATACCCTTTAACTCACGACTGAACTTTCCCCGAGCAAAAATGTGATCAAACTCAGCGATAATTTCAATATTTTGTTGAATTAATGGTAATGCTTCAGCTAGCAAGCCTGTCAAAGTCGCAAGGATTTGATATACTTCTGCTTCCTCCACCAGCTTATGATAGGTCAATTGCTCGTTCCAACGACTGACGCTGCTAGGTTCGATATAAGCAGTCGTTCCCTTACTGGAAAGCTCAACAATCGTCCCTTTGATCTGTTTCTTATAAGCTGATTTGATCGGTACTGTGAAAATATCGTTCCGTTTAGTAATAATCGCCTCTTGCATTTTCTCTTTATTTTGACGAATAAATTTCTTCAATAATTCTTGAATTTTATCTTGTGTTTCTGCAATATCTCGCCGTGCACGACGTAGTTCACGACTGGCATCATCAGCAATTCGACCATTACGGATCACCTGATAAATCTCTGCCTCAATTTCATTAAAATCATTTAACCCTAGAGCATAACGATTCAATGTTGGAGCAATACTTTGGTTCTTCTCGAAGAATCGCTGAATCAAACGTAGACTACGTAAGAAGTCTGCGTATTCTAATAATTCTTGAGGAGTTAGGACAAACCCTTTTTCAAGTTGATTAGTGATATGCTCGATGCTTTGCAGCCCCATAAATGGTACATGCAGATTGCTATCAAGTAAGTTTTTGGCTTCGGTTGTTTCTGTCAGCCTTTTTTTAACAACTGAAAGCTTAGAATGTGGCTGTGTCGCTTCTATAAGTTTCTTACCAAAACTGCTAATTGCATAGCTGCTTAGTTGTTGTTTGATTTCATTAAATTGGGTTTTTGTATATGTTTCGTTATTCATGGTCTCTTCCTTTCGATTGAAAAGACACCTATCGAGGCTTAGGGAAACTTAGCAATACTGTCTTATGAATTTCGTATACATATGATTTTATCAGCTATGCGGGTACGTATAAACAGACTCGCAGCTAGCTCACTTAAAAGAATTATTTTTCCAAAAAGCGGAAAAATAATCTTATCTTCGTACGCATACGATTCCACTAGGTGCGCTGAAGCGCACAGTGGAAGTCGCAAAAAAAGCTGTGAAGATTCCTCTTCACAGCTTGAATTCGAGTTCATCAGCTTTGATAGGTATCATCTAATTTGGCATGCGAAATAAACCTGTTAAAACAGTCTTTTTTTCGCTATCAAGTTACTCCAAATTAAATAACTACACTCACCAAGACACCTCATAATTTTTGTTAAGTTTCCTTATTCCTAGTCTAACCTGACTGAATATTTTTGTCAAATCCAGTTAAACAATTACGCGATTGTGACTGGAACTGGTTTTACACCATCATTGATAAAGTACACTTGGTACCAAGTCAAGAAGGTATAAATTGTCCAAATCTTGCGACGTCCGTCTGCTGTTCCAGCGAAATTATCGTCAAGTAATTTTATGATCTTTTCTTGATCAAAGAACTCTTTGACAAAGTCTTGCGTAAAGACATCCCGTACGATTTGATAAAATTTCTCCTCACGCAACCAATCTTTGATCGGTACTGGGAAGCCTAGTTTTTCACGATTGTACCATTCCTCTGGTAAATGACGCGCTGCCGCTTGACGGAAGGCAAACTTCGTATTTTCGGCATTGATCAAATATTTGGTTGGTACAATCTCAGAGACCTTCATCATTTCTTTGTCTAGTAATGGTACCCGAACTTCCAATGAATTAGCCATTGCCAATTTGTCAGCTTTCAAGAGAATATCTTTCGGCATCCATTGGTGCATGTCCAAGTACTGCATTTTTTTGATTTCAGACATATCTTGAACTTTTTCGTAGTGAACATCAACAATGTCTTTGATCGTTGGACTTTGTTGGTATTCAGGCTGTAAATAGTCAACAGCTTCATCTTCTTCAAAGACCTTCGCTTGACCAATAAAGAACTCTTCCGCTGGTGCTAAAGAAGTGTACAAATGCAATGCACCTTTAAAGGTTTTGCCCTTCAATCCTTTAGCGATCGAGTAACGCATGCCTTTTGGTAATTTTTTCAAGCCTTCCGCTACAACCTTGACTGCTTTTGACTTTGTATTCATTCCATAAGCTTGGTACCCAGCGAACAATTCATCAGCACCTTCACCACTCAACGCCACCCGTACATCACGGCTAGCAAGTTCAGTTAAGAAATACAGTGGCACACATGAAGGGTTAGAATCTGGTTCATCCAAATGGTATTGGATCAACGGGAAGTATTCAAAGGCTTCATCACCGGTAACGACACGAGATGTATTATTTAAATCAATCAAATCAGCCAATTTTTTAGCTTCAATTGATTCGTTATATGATTTATCTCCAAATCCAATCGAATAAGAATGCTCTGGGCGTAAAACGGCCGTTACATAACTTGAATCCACACCTGATGACAAGAACGAACCAACTTCAACGTCAGCGATCCGATGCGCTTCAACTGATTTTTCAACTGTGTCATCAATCAAATCAACGGTTTCTTCCAAAGTCATATTGGTTTCTTGCTCTTTCACATCCCAATATTGCTGAATGTCTAACTTACCATCTTTGTAGATAAAATAATGGCCTTCTTTGATCCGATAAACATTTTTAAAGAAGGTTTCATCCAATGCTGAATATTGGAAGGTCATATAAGGCTTCAAAGCTTCCTTATTCAGTTCTTTGACAAAGTTTGGATGCTGCAAGAAGCTCTTGATTTCTGAGCCGTACATAAAGGTTCCATTCATTATAGCGTAATAAAGCGGCTTGATTCCAAAGTGGTCACGAGCACCAAATAATTCTTGTTTTTTCGTATCCCAGATCACGAAAGCAAACATGCCACGAATCTTTTGTAATAAGTCAATCCCATATTCTTCATAACCATGTAATAGCACTTCAGTATCTGCATGCGTTGTAAACACATGGCCTTTTGCGATCAAATCTTCGCGAATACTTTGGTAGTTATAAATTTCTCCGTTAAAGGTGATAATTTTTGTACCGTCTTCATTTTTGATCGGCTGTGTACCGCCCTCAAGGTCAATAATACTTAAGCGACGGAAACCTAAAGCGGCACCTTCATCAATAAATTGTCCAGCGCTGTTAGGTCCGCGGTGAACGATTGTATCCATCATATTTTTAACAATTTGTTCTTTTTGCGTTGTATCTGAACGGTCAATAAATCCTACAATTCCACACACAATCTCTACCCTCTTTCAAACATGGTAAACTGATACTCTTTCATATCAACTTTCAAAGTATATCATAGGATTTACGGACTTTCACGAGTGAACGTGATTTCCTACAAAAAAAGCTCAAAAATTTAATTTTTTTCAAAGGGAAAAGAATAGGGAGTTAAAATGAGTCGGATTTAGAAAGGCTTCTCGAACTCGCCCAGCTTTTGCTTATTGCTCAAAAGCTAAATCATGAGACTGAACATGGCTATACCTGCTTATTCATGTAAAAATTTAATCCTTTCCACAAGTAAAAAAACAACACGCATTTCACCAAAAGACTTTGGAGCAACACGTGTTGTTTCATTATTATTCAGTAATAGTCAAAGGTACTAAGAATGGATAGCTGCCAAAAAATTCGATCAATGATTTATTTTTACGATCGGTATTCAGCTTCAGGCTGCTAGACTCGTCTTGTGAGTTTTGCTCAATCGTTACCGTTTGATTCCCATCTAAAGCAATCAGATAGCTATTTTCATCAATCTTTTTGAAATCATAGTTTTCGTTATCCATAGTCGTAATAAAGATTCTGTCCAGCACATCAACTGGCGTCTTATGATGAAGATCTACCGTCAGATCTAATGGCTTACTATTGTCTAAAAGATTGTCATCAAACTCAAATCCTAGCTCTTTCATATGTGCCATGACATCATTCATTTCACGACTGAACATTGAATTTTGACCACTAGTGTAAATGTGCTTGTTGTAGCAATCCTTCAATAACGTCAAAACAGCTTCATCTAAAACGGTGACTTTCATCGTTTCTGGATAAACTTGCATTAGTTTAATTTTTTCATTGCGGAATTTACCATCAGAAGTCGGCATCATAAAACTAAAGTTGATAACATTCTCATTGGTTAAGCGATAAGAAAGATTAAAATGCTTGCTTTCCCAAGTAGAAAAATCATTTGTTGAAAGATAGAGACCATAATTTTCCAATGGCTTAATCAGTTCAAAGGTAATGTATTCCAATAGCGCGCCTTTTGCGATCGCTGAAATCGAAAACTCTTCTCTTAAAAAGATCTTTTTGAAGTAATCCAATAGCGTTGGAAAATCTGACTCCATCAATACTTTTCGGAATTTTAAATCAGCAATCTCTTTTTCTGCATCATCGATCAAACGAAGTAAATCTTGATAATTTTCATTGCGATTATCATAATAATTTAGGGAAGAATCGCTAACAGGTTTGGATTGTGGCGTTGCCTTAAAGGCTTCAACCGATTCCTCCGTCGTTTCATCGTCAGGGTGAAGAATTTCTTTCTCGCGAATATTCAAACCTGGTTCTTCAGACTCTACCAGTGCGTCATAGATCTGATTGATTTTATTCTTTTCTTCGGTCATTTATTCCGCCCCCCTGTTTAAGAAATCCTTGATAAAAATTTCAAGTGCGGCATCCATTTCTTCCAAACCGCCAAACCTTTTTTTGATCAAGCGCAGCTCTTTCAATGCGACAGCTTGTTCTAGCTCGATTCTGGCAATTTTACTCTCCAAAGCAATTTTTTGTGACTCTCCAGATAGCTGATCTCCCACAAAAGGTGTCCATTCGCTCCGCTGTCTTTTCAATTCCTTTAGCTTGTCATCGATTACTTCAATTTCTTCTTCGATTTTTTTGCGGTTCATAAAGCTTTTTGTTTCTTCAAGCTCAGCCTTCAGTTTTTCTTGATGTGCGATCTTACCGTTTATCTCACGTAACTCCGACTGAGCGGCAATGGTTTTTGCATCAAAATCATCCTGTTGGTTCTGAAGCTGTAATAATTCTTCTTTATAGTCACCATTCATGACCTTTTCCCATTGATCACGAATCTCAGGTAATATTTGTATAGTTGGTTGTGTAGCGTCGACTTGCAACACCGACCGATCTCGATAATAGCTACCAATCTGATAATTTATCAAAATTGGTGAAACGACATCCCGCATGATCATAAATGGGAACGTCCTCTGAATTTCTTGATCCAATTTACTTGTCAAAAAATTATCGATTTCATGGTTTGCATTACTGGATTGTTGAATCGAAGCTGGCAATTCATTCCAATAGATTTGGTAAACGTCACCCATACGTTCTTCTTTCATTGCCTCTTCCAACCGTTTGATCTGCCCCATCAACCCACCTAACACATCGGAAGCAGATTCCTTCACTGAATCAAATGATGTTTCAGTTTGAAGTTCTTCCTGTTTCTCTGGAGTCTCCATCTAAGACCCTCCTTCATTTTTAATAGTTAACTATATAATAAATATTACCATAATTATTATTGATACCATTCATTGAGAGAGAAAATATCTAAATATTTCCTTTAGAATCAGAAACCACTCCTCTATTTTACCCTAGCCGAGTGATAATGATAAGCATAAACTGTTGACATACGAAAAAAAAGATTGTGTCAAACTTAGAAAGTGACACAATCTTTTTGATTAATTTGTTAATCCGCTAAAAAAATCTTTAATTTGCTGCCACAAGTTTGCAAAAAATCCTTGATTATCTTCCAGTGTCCCTTTGAGTGAATCACCAAACTTCCCTAGTTGATCAGAAACTTTATTGACAGTTCCTTTAAAATCATCACTAATTTTATCTAGTTGTTGAATGGATTCCTTGTCTAACACGCCATCGGTAGTTTGATATTGTTGTGCAAGTGCTACTAATTTGTTGATATCATCTTTTGTCACGTACTGAGAAAGATTATTTTTTTCCAATGCATCATTGACGATTTTTTCAACGTCCTCTTTCGTCGCTAACTCGCTTTGTTTTTCCTTAAGCTCAGCCAGTTCCTTTTTAATGTCTACTAAAGTTTGGTTTAATTGTGCCTTGTAGGCTTCATCAGCCTTTTCTTTTTCACTATCCGACAGGTTTTGATTTTGACTTTGCTCATTTGCTTTGTTGACAACCGATTGTGAAACATCAGAAGTCGTGTCTAATTCTGTTTGTGCTAATTGTGCCCGCTCAGGATCAACAGTCTCACCATTCGATTCAAAAGCTTTGTACACACCTGTCAAAGCACTTTCACCTGTCACTTTTACCACGCTGGCAACCTTGACTGTCGCATCGGTAATCCCCGCCGTAACTAATGGATTCTTGTATTGATCTGCAGTAATTTGTGTAATATTTTGTGGGGTTAGAATGTTGACATTGATGCCTTTGCCTTGATCCTCACGATTCACCACCACAGAACTCAACATAACACTGTCATCACCGCTGCCATAGCCTAGGTATTTTACTAAATCAGCTCCAGTGGCTGTCTCCATCTTTACGCTATCTTGATTAATTCCTAATTTATCCATTGTTTCGTTTAATTGTTGTTGGTTCAAGCCTGCCCCGGCAACAAATGTTGGTTTTCCCCAACGTTCATTGATAGCTCCATCATCAGCCTCCGCATGAACTCTGGAAGTACCAAGTAGTCCAGCACCTAAAGAGAGCCCTATACCTGCTAATAAAATATATTTATGAAATTTCATAACAATGCCTCCTGTTTCTTGATAGTCTTATTTTAGCTGATTTACTTCTGTTTACTAACTCGGAACCCTTCTGTTTAAATAATTATTTACCAAACTAAGAATCTCTTAAGCTTTTTATCAGTCTTAAGTTGGAGGTAAATGTGAATCTTCCATGCTATAGAAAAAACTTCCCAACAAAAGCTGTTGAGAAGTTTTTGAGAATTACTTTTCTTTCGTCGTAAAATGGATCTTATCTTGGTCATCACGTTCCAAGTAAGTTGTTTCCTTCAGATAGCTAAAATGTAATTCTTTGATGCTGGTATCTTCCAGCATCTTTTCGTAGCCTTCAAAAATTGCTCGAATGTATTGTTTGTAAGCTTGTTTTTTTCGTTGTCGCTTGTTCATAAGACACCGTCCTTCTTGGTTATCTTACCAATCTACGGCTTTTCAGACAAGTATTTTATTGATAGGTTTGACTTAAATAGGTCAATAAATCTTTTGAAAGATCCGTTGCAGAGGTTCCTTCAGGCTTATTCTCTAGGAACTCAACCACTGAGTAATTCTGTTTTTCGGAATCAAAAGCATATAGGAAACTGTTTTCTTGTCCCTTTTCATCTTGCTTTTCTTTAATTTCTGCCGTACCTGTTTTTGCAGCTAACGGAATATTTAGCTCAGCTAAGCTGTGGGCCGTTCCGTTTTCATCACTGACCACCGCTTGCATATCGGCAGTAATCGTTTCAGCTGAGCTGGCTTTGATAACTTCTTTTTCATTTTTTGTCTCTTTGTCCGCAATCAGTTTAGGATAAACCATCGTTCCTTTATTAGGAAAGACAGAATAGGCAGTAATCTGTTGGATAGGATTAAGTAATAATTGTCCTTGTCCATAGCCAGTATCAGCGAGTAAGATTTCTGAGTCAAAACTATCTTTGCTAGATATTTGTGCTTCGTTCATTGCAATCGGCAAATCCAGTTCCTTGCCAAAAATGAATTTATTCAACCCAGCTCGGAAAGTTTTTTCACCCATTTTCAATGTCTCTTGTGCCATATAAATATTGTCAGAATAGACCAATGCAGTCCTTAAGTTGACTGGACTAACATCGGAGACGCGAGTCACCTGGTATGAACCCCAAGAACTATCTTTTTGCCATTTCAAACCATTAATTGCTAATTCCTCATTCGGATTCAAGGTACCAGCGTCCAGGCCAATTGCAGCAGTAATCGTTTTAAAGGTTGATCCTGGTGCATACCCATTTGCGAAACGACTCATAAAGGGCTGATTTTTATCATTGCTATATGCGTCGTAATCCGCTTGACTGATGCCATTAGTCATTTTATTCGGATCAAAACTTGGTGAACTTGCTGCCACTAATAGCTCACCTGTCTTTGGAGCCATCACTACACTTGAACCAGCTTGCCCGTTCAAACCGTTATAAGCGATTTGCTGAGCGCGACTGTCGATTGTTAATTTAACATTTTCACCATCTTTTTTGTCGATCTTCTGTAAGACCTTTTTCTCATTTCCTTTACTATCAGTGATTGCTAGTGATCCGCCATCTTTGCCTCGTAACTGTTTATCTAAAGCCATTTCTAATCCGCTGCGACCAATCAAGCTGTCGCTGGCAAGCTCGCTGTTTTTCTTCATATCCTCAGCAGTCACTTTGCCTACATACCCAATTAATTGCGCCGCTGCTTCCTTTAGAGGATACGTACGACCTGTTGCTTCTTTAACTTCTAAACCTTCTGGCGTGTCTTTTGGTGCATCAGCAGTAGTTTTTAGTGGTACAAAGAAATCATCTTGGACCCAGCCCTGTGCTAAAGCGGAATCTATGTCTTTAGCAGTAATATCTAAACTTTTAGCAATCGCTTCGATTTTAGCTGTCCGTTCTTCTCCAGTACCAAGATTTTTGGGAACGATTCCCGACTGGTAAACTGTTCCATTGACGGCAATACCTTGACCGCTACGATCTAAAATCTCCCCGCGAGTCGCTGGATCAACAGAATAGTTGACCTTGTCCTTGCCAGACATTCCAGGGAAAATCAAATTCGGTTTCCAGTTAATTTCTTTCCCAGCATCTGTCAACGTGCCAGAGTATTTTTGGTTACTTATTTTCCCAAAGCCTGTATTCACTGATAACTTGTAACTAAAATGATAGGTGTCACCTTTTTTATTTACCGTTAAATCCGTCATTTTGATATTTGACGCACTGATACCAGAAAAAATCGACTGGTACTTTTCGGCTACTTGTTTTTTTGAATAGCCGCTCGCCTTAACTGAATCAGCATTTAAATTTTGGGTAATGTCTTGATAATTCCCTTTTTGCAAGCTCTTAACAAAGGCTTTGACGGTTGTCTCCCCTTGTTTTTTTACTTGATTCGCTTGATAAGCGCGAACACCAAAGAAACCAGCTATCAGCAAAATAATAATCCCAATAATTATAATTGGCAGCTTCTTATTTGTTTGTTTTTTTGTACGTGTACTTCTCTCCATATAGGGTCCCCTCCCTAGCTTCTTTCGCCCAGTTTCTTTATACTATAAAAAAGGACGTGTTAATTATGAATCATTGTTACTTATTCATTGGACCAAGTGGTTCAGGAAAAACCAGCTTGGCTGAAAAAGCCTTCACTCCTGAACAAAAAGTTATTTCGTATACAACGCGCTCCCCACGTGAAGGTGAGGAACATGGACGTGACTATTTTTTTGTATCAAAAAAGAAATTCAAGCAAATGGTCAATAATGACCAATTTGCGGAATACGATGTTTATGACGAAGAATTTTACGGCATTGCCAAATCAACTTTACGAAAATCTTTGGCTGCCGGTGACTGCTATGATCCGATCACCACGACCGGTTTTATCAACCTACATCGAATTTTTGGTGATCAAATGGTTCCTATCTGGATCAATATTTCGCAAGAAACAATGATCGCTCGCCTTGAAAAAAGAGCAACAACTGAAGAATTAGAACGCCGTTTAGCAATTTTTCAAGAGGATGTAGAAAGCCTTGAACGATTGAAACAATTTTCCAATCTAATTATCATCAATGGTGAAGCCACACTTGACGAAATGCTCCTTCAATTACATCGAGCTCTGGATTAATTGAAAAGCTTTGCGTTCTCCGTGTTCAAATGGAAAATAGATCATGCCGCAATAAACAAATCCTAATTTTTCGATCAAACTCAACATCGGCTGATTAGCAGGGTAGGTATCGATCCGAATGTCTTTAAATCCCAAAAGTTTAGCCTGCTGAATGGCTGAGTTCAACAGTGTTTTTCCTAGCCCCATTCCACGATAATTTTGATTAACTGCGACATGGTGTAATGCTACATAAGGTCCATTCCCCTGCCACTTCCCATCGATTGCTTCATAGATAGGGTCCTCTTCAGCAAGCAGCGCGACCGTCCCAACGATCTCGCCTTTTAGAGTCAGCACATAGCTGGCTTTTTTTCGTATATCTTCGCGAATCACTGCTTCGTGAGGCTCGTGGCCATTTTGCCATTGTGGTGATCCTTGATCCTTCAAATATTGTTTGGCCTGATTGATAATGACACCAATCTCTGGAAGATCCTCATAGGTACTCAACCGAAAATCAAAATCCTGTTCCTTTAGATCGCTAGTTTTTGCTTCGTTGCCAAAGGTTATGATCGTCTCCGCATCCTTTTTGCCCAGAATACCTCCTAAGACTTCCCCCATTTGCTGGGCTTGTCTGACAATAAAATCTTCATCTTCATATCCCATTATTTTTCCATCCTCTCTGCCAATGATCACCGTGTTCTAAATAGGCCCCGATCAACTCCAAATGGTGTGCCAATGACCATTTCTTGATTGTTCCCAAGCCAGGGAATTTCTGTGTTTCTCGATAGTGCAGTAATTCTTCTAAACCAATAGTTAGTAAGAGCTGATCCTGATTACGAAAATACCATTCAGATAACTTTTCTAATGCTTCAAAAAATTTTCCACTTTGATCCTGCGCGGATTCATTGCTGTCTGACACAAAGTGTTTGACTCTAATATTAAAGTACGCATCAAAATAGCTAATATGAATAGCAATCGCACGACTTGGACCACCTTTGTCAAAATAACGACTGCCTTCAATCGTATAATCGCTAAAGCCCTTTGATTCAGCGGATAAATAGAGATGCTCATCGCTATAAAAATCATCCACTTTTTCAGCATAATTGGCAACATTTTTTTTTGATTGAAAGGCTTCTCTGAGTAAAATTTTATTTGGCACATCTAAAACTCTAAATCTTCCCTGATCAGGGATAACAGACAGTGCGGTATTCGGAATAGCTAAATCCTTTATTTTACGCGAGGAATGTGCGTTAAAAATATAGAGTTCAGCCTCAAATGGAGTCTCCTTTGTCACGATCTCTGCTGTTTTAACGCTGGACTCTGAACTCACCTTCCATTCAAAGCGTCTTTCTGCAAAAAGTTTAGCTGTACCAACTTGCGGGTTCGTAATTAAATAACAAACAAAATTTTCTCTATCAAACAACTCAATTGTCTTTTTTAGTGTCGCCGAATCACGAACAGGCTCGATGATCGGCCGAATTTTGTTCGACCAGCGAGCTTCCTTAATCAACGTATTAACTGCAAGCAGGTCGAATTGTTTACCGCGTAAATAAGGATAATACATAGGCTCACTCCAATGGTTCAGTCGGACGACGCCGAACCTGTCTTTGCTGACGTAAAAACTCATAATCTTGCTCTAATGCTCGCAGCTCTTCTTCTAAACTTTCGATGCGAGCCGCTTGAACATCTTCAATAAAGCGCTGATAGTAATTATTCTCCTGTAGGCTATCCTTCTCATCCAAACGCCGACGCAATTCTTTATAAAGCTGTTCTGTCGAAAAAAAGCTTGTGCCATAGGACATGCGTTTAGCTTTTTGAACCTCGCGAAACAACGAAGCCATAAAGCGTTGAGTAAGAGCAGTTTCTTCAACCTGCAAAGCTCTTTTTACTGGCTTTTTTGCAACAAAAAAGGTTCCCTCAGCAGGAAGTTCATCTGCCTCAGTGTAAGGTCGGTAAACTAAGACTCCAATCTCACTTGGAATGTCCTCCATTACCTTCAAATAGAGTTCTTCCGTTAAAACAAAATAATTGTAATGTCCGATAAAGGAAAGTTTAGCTTTTGAGTAAAAATCGGCTTTTGTCACCTTAAGCTCATAACAACGCCACTCTGTTGTATTTGGTTTGAAAAAGCAAGCTAGCGTATCGACAATTCCTTGATCTTCTGGCATTGTGACTTCCTCAACGACGATGCCACCGAGTTCAATACAATAATAATAAAGTGCCTTTTCAATTTCTTGCGTTAGTGTTGTTTTCATTTTCTCACCATGGGAACGTATTTTCGTAAACTTTAGCATAATTGTACAAAAAAAAACAGAGGGTACCCTCTGTTTTAAATAAAATATGAAAGATCACTCGCTGGACTTGGATAGGCAAAGATAAATTTTTCAATTTCTTCGTGTGTCATTTTCTTTGTTAAAGCGATCAAGAGATAATTGATGACTTCATCCGCTAGTTGGCTCAAACAAGTAATAGCAGCGATTTTATCTTCTTCGTCATAGACAAATTTTATCTTTGCTCCTTGATCGTTGATTCGGTGATACGTGTACCAGCTGGACAAATCCATTGTTTGTGAATGGTATTTTTCCGGATGAGCAGCAAGTTCTCTTTCACCTACACCTAATCGTGCGAGACGTTGATCGCCAAAAACAATGGTTGGAATTAATGGATAGTCGATCGCTTCGGTAGCCTCCGTCATAGCCTTAACAACATAGCCTGCTTCAAAACCAGCTACAGGAGTCAGTTTGGGTTGGCTTTTCGCTACAACATCTCCGCATGCGAAAATATTTTGCTGTGTCGTACGTAAATGATCATCAACTTTTATTCCTTTTTTGTCATAAGCGACATCGGCTTTTTCTAAATTCAAGCCTTCCACATTTGGTATTCGACCAGTGGCTCCAAAGACCATATCGGTAATTAATTCAAAATTTTCACCACTGATACGATATTGCGGATGCATCAGTTCTACTGCTTTTGTGTTTACATTAAAATGAAAATGAACACCAGCTAGTTTCATATGCTCCACTAAAGCTGACACTAACTCTTGATCAAATTCTTTCAACGGACGATCATTGTGATGTATGATATGGACCTCTGAGCCAGCAGCACTAGCAATCACGGCTAATTCGAAAGCGATATAACCTGCACCGATAAAAGCAATTTTTTTAGGTAAATGCTCCAAAGCTAAAAAATCGGTACTGCTTTGCAGCAGATCTTGTCCGTCAATTGGGAGTACTGATGGGCGTTGTCCAGTTGCGATCAGAAATTGATCTGAAGCTAGAATTTCATCATTAACAATGATTTGATGGGTATCAATAAAGCTAGCCTGTCCCTGATAGCGATCAATTTCCGCTGCGTCTAACCCATCTTTAGTATTTTGGGGAACACTGTCTGTATAGCTTCGCTTAAAGGTCATCAAATCTTCCCAAATGATTTTAGGTGTTTGTTCAAAGCCATTGCCAACCATTGTCTCAATCCGCTTTTGCGCTTCTACTCCACTCATCAGCATTTTTTTTGGATCACAGCCACGATTAGGGCAAGTACCGCCCCATAAATCAGATTCGACAACTGCTACTTTTTTTCCAAGCTCTTTGAAACCATAAGCAGCGGAATTTCCAGCAGGTCCGCTACCAATTACAATCACATCATATTTTTCCATTGTTAGCCCTTCTTATTCGTAATAAAGTAATTATTTTTTGAAATGCGCAAAAAATAATTCGTATCCTCATGCCGCATACCATTCCACTAAACCTTCCTGTTTGTAATTACAGCACCCTGTTACAAAAGACTGTCCGTTTCGATAACTGCAAAAAGTGGAACTGGCATCTTATTCGTAATAAAGTAATTATTTTTTGAAATACACAAAAAATAATTCGTATCCTCATGCCGCATACCATTCCACTAAAACTTCCTATTTGTAGTTACGGCATCTTGCTACAAAAGATTGTCCGCTTCGATAACTGCAAAAAGTGGAACTGGCATCTTATTCGTAATAAAGTAATTATTTTTTGAAATGCACAAAAAATAATTCGTATCCTCATGCCGTATCCTATTTCACTCAAACTTAAAAGGTGTTATCGTGTTTTATTATCCGGCTTCTTGACTTAAATATCGGAACACATCGCTCCGATTAACGATACCGATTATTTTGCCGTCTTGCTTCATCGCAAAGGCATCATGCTCTGCTAACAAATCAAAAACTTCACTCAAGCTAGTTTCAATAGACAAAGTTAATAACTCAGAGGCTGCTGTTTCTGATTTTTGGTAAAAACCGCCATTATATAGGACCTCCAATGTTTGTGTATACACCTCATCCGTCGTTTCATCAAAGAATTCTTCCACAAATTTATTGGCTGGATGCTTCTGAATCTCTTCTGGTGTATCACACTGAATCAATTTTCCTTCATGCATGACCGCGATTCGACTACCGATCTTCATCGCTTCTTTCATATTATGAGTCACGAAGATTACGGTATTGCCTAACTTTTGATGCAATTCTAATACAAGGTCTTGAAGACTTGCACGTGAAATTGGATCTAGCGCGCTAAATGGTTCATCCATTAAGACAATGTCCGGCTCTGATGCTAGCGCACGAATGATTCCGATCCGCTGCTGTTGTCCGCCTGAGAGCTCACTTGGCATCCGATCTCTAAATTGATCTGGGTCCATGTCAACCTCCCTCAATAATTGGTCCACACGGTTGTTGCGTCGTTCCTTATCCCAGCCGAGCATATCAGGAATAACTTCAATGTTTTCCTTGACACTCATGGTTGGAAATAAAGCGATCTGCTGTAAAACATAGCCAATCTGCCAGCGTAATTTCTGAATATTGTAATCTTTGATTCGTTTTTCTTTAAAATAAAGATTTCCATCTGTAGGTTCGATCAAACCGTTGATCATTTTTAGTGAAGTCGTTTTTCCACTTCCTGAAGGACCAACTAAGACAAAAATCTCGCCTTTTTTCACTTGGAAGTTCAAATCCTTCAAGACAACATTGCCTTCGAACTCCTTACTTACGTCTTTAAATTCAATAATCGATTCCATTTATTTCTCCTCCCCAATGATTTTTTCTTTCACTAAGAAGTCATGGGCAACTTTAGCCGGCTGTTCCTTTTTCACGTTCACAAGATAGTTCATTTCGATCATTTGATCTTCAGTAATCTTGCCTGCCAGACGATTCAAGGCTTTGACAATATCAGGATGCTTATCAGCAAACTCTTTCTTCATCAATGCAGCACCTTGATATGGTGGGAAGAGATGAAGGTCATCCTCTAAGGTGACTAGATCATATTGTTTAATTTCACTATCTGTTGAGTATGCATCAATCACATCGACATCACCATTATTGATTGCCTGATAACGCAGTGCAGGTTCCATACTTTGAACCGAACTTAATTTCACGCCATATTTATCTTGAATTCCACGATAACCGTCTTGACGATCAATGAATTCCAAAGTAAAGCCCGCTTTCAATTGATCTTGTTGTCCCTGCAATTGAGAAATTTTAGTGATTCCACGTTTTTCTGCTTCACTTTTCTTCATTGCTAAAGCATACGTATTTTCATAATCCATGGGTTTTAATAAACGCATATCAAATTGCGAATCTAGTAATTTGTTCGCTTCTTTGTACGTCTTTTCTGGCGATAAATTATCTGGTGTGCTTTTAGGAACCTTGACTAAGCTTTCTAAAACGGTTCCCGTAAATTCAGGATAAATATCGATTTGATCACTTTTCACCGCACTAAACAAGAAACTGGTTTTTCCGAAGTTTGGCTTTAATTCTACATTGATCGAGGAATCTTCATCCTTGATGACTTCCTTATACATATTGATCAAAATATCTGGTTCAGAACCTAATTTTCCGGCAATTGTTACGGTCTCGCTGCCAATTGGATTGTTTTGAGCAAAAAAGATTCCGCCAATGCTTAAACAAATTACTCCAAGAGTAATCAGCGTTACTTTCCCGCTGCGATTTTGCAGGAAACGGATCAACGTACTGAAAATGATCGCTAACAAAGCGGAACTAATCGCCCCGATCAACGTCAAGTTTGGATCGTTACGGTCGATTCCCAACAAAATGAAAGTACCAAGGCCGCCTGCTCCAATCAAGGCTGCTAATGTTGCCGTACCGATGATTAAGACTAAGGCAGTTCGAACTCCAGAAATAATGACTGGCATTGCCATGGGTAATTCAACTCGCATCAATTTTCGCATGCGTGACATTCCAAATGCATCAGCCGCCTCTTCAATTGACGGATCAATCTCAGCCAATCCAATATAGGTATTTTGGAAAATCGGCAGTAGCGCATACACAACTAGTGCAATTAATGCGGGAACTGTGCCAATTCCAACGAAGGGAATCAGCAATCCAAGTAATGCAAGTGACGGAATCGTCTGCAAAATACTTGTAATTTGTAAAACGACCTCTGCTAATTTTTTTCGTTGACTCAATAATATCGCCAACGGAATTGCGATTACTATGGCGATGAGCAGAGCACTTAAAGAGATGGCTAAATGCTCAAAGATCGCCGATAGTAAATCGTCCTTTCTTTCACTAAAGGTATTAATTAATTCATTCATAAAAAATCCTCTCAAATTATGACTTATTCTCATTATAACTTAATCAAAAACGGAGACAAAAAGATTGGCTCGCTCAAAAAGTAGTATAATAATGATTGGAAATTATTCAGAAGTAGATTATTCTGAAAAAGAAAGCAGGAGAAAGATGAAATCAATCGATGAGTTAAAACAAATTCAGCGAACAACCGAAGAAAAATCGTATTCTTATCTGAATTCTCACCATTATAATTGGTTTAAAGCGATAGATTTGAATTTATTAAACAGCGATGGCTTCACCAACTATTTTTCGCGAATCAAACAAAATGAACCAGAAGTTTTTGAAGGATTACGGGAAAAAGTATTGAATGCGACAATTACGAGCTTTCTGCAAGATTTATCTGATTCGGATAGTTTCGTTCTGTTGACAGCAGCATGGGCAAATGGCTTTGTTCCTGAAAAAGCAGAAGCAGCGATGCAGGACCTTGATCGTTATCTGGATCAATACACTATTCAAAAAGACCCTTTGATTGGAATCAATCAAATGAATGCAGATCTGAATCGAGTCTTGATACAGCATCTACCAAAAGTTCGTCGACAGGATCTGCGCTTGATTTATCGGCTGCTTTTATTAAAAGAAGCTTCGGAAAAAGACGTTCAGACTGAACTTTCGTCATTAAATGATCCTACTAAAATAAGAACTACGGCCGCTCTAAAACTTTTTCGAAGCCTCTAAAGCAAAAAGAAACGACGTGTGACTGGTCGTTTCTTTTTTTCTTACTTTTCTGCCGGATCTATCATCACATGCCACTGTTTTAGTTCATAGCGATAAAGTCCGCTTTGAATGACTGGGTCCGCGTCTGAAATGGCTTGCGCTTCTGCTAAATTTTCAGCTTCAAACACTACCATGGCGCCATCGATTATCTCCGTTGTCATATCGCCAAATACCCCAGCAGTTAGATAACGTTCCTTCGATAGTTGTTTTAAATAAGCTGCAGAATCCATCGCTACCTTTTCACTGACTTCATCCTCACCATTTTTAAAGTCAATCCGAACAAACAACATCTTTCCAACATTCATTTTATCAGCCCCTTTCTACAATAAATAGTTATTTTCTTTACTGGCAACCTGTAATTGATGAAGCTCATACGTCGCATAGCCGTTAACAATTAATGGTTCATTTTGACAGATTGTTTCCGCTTCTTCATAGCTTTTTGCTTTCAAAATAAACATTCCAGCCATGCCTGGGTACCCCTTAAAGGCACCTGCAAGTTTGATATTCCCTTCTGCATCTAATTTTCTTAGGTTTTCGGCATGTTCGGTAACGTCCACCTTATTTAAACGTCGATAATCTTTGGTCTTCTTGATCAACATGACATACAGCCATTCCTCCATTAGTTCTCCTCCTTGTTATATTGCTGAGCAATCTTCAATGCTCGTTTTTTAACTTCTTTTCGAGCGGCTTCCGGCTCAAGTATCTCTACGTAAGGTCCGAATGAAAGTAAGCGATGATAGGTCCATTCATTCAGTGGATACCGGACCGTAACTAAATAACGATCATCCGAACATCGCTTCACTTCGTCTTCATGAAACTCATCAAATAAACGATAAGCCATTTCTGGTAAAAATCGAAGCTTGAAAAGTACGTATTCAGTACTATAACCAGAATGATCTAAAGAAAAATCTTCAGGTAACGTACGGTCAAAATTTTGTTCCAAAACATGTATCCTTTTCATCCGAGACAATCGAAAAATTCGAATGTCCTGATTATCGTGACAATAGCCAACGATGTACCAAGCATGTGATTTAAAGATCAAACGAAGTGGTTCCAATTTTCTTTCAGATCGTTGCAATTCAGAATTAAAATAATCAAAGGCTAGGACATATTTTTGAGTAATCGCTCGGCGTAATTCTGAGATCGTGATTTTTTCATCCTCACTGCTTCCCCAGTAACTGAAATCAATTTCTAACCAGTCGTCAGCTGGTGCTTGATTAAAGAGCGCACCGATTTTCGTTAGTACTTGATCCGCTTCAGGATAATTTGACGCCTGTAAAATCTGTAATCCCTGATAAATCTGTAATTGCTCCTCGATCGTCAAAAACGATTCATTCAAGCTGTATCCATCCATCAATGAAATACCGCCACCAGCGCCCTTTTTAGAAATGATTGGGATATCAGACAAGCTCAGAGTTGTGATATCACGATAAATCGTTCGCGTAGAGACACCAAAATAATCCGCCAGTTCCCTTGCAGTAACTTGTTTTCGATTAACGATATAGAAAATCATTCGCACTAACCGTTCAATCTGCATAAAGCTCCTTCCCTTCATTTAAACTATATCAATGCTAATACGACAATAAGCTGTCATATTAAATATAAAAAAACAGAAAAAACATTTTCATGCTTTTTCTGTTTTTATTTCAATCGACTAATTTCACGCTCAATCAGTGCAAGAGAAAGCTTCAAGGCTTTAACACGTTCCTTTGATAACGTAATTTGGGCCTTCATATTTCGACCTGCAGTTTGTTTGTCCTCCAACGAAACGATTGCCTGCTCGATTTTATGCAGCGTTGAGGTCAAGGATTTCTTCGCGGCCAAATAATCAGCTAAATCATAATTCTCCAAACGCATTCGCCTCCTTATACTCAATTATAGCAAAAAAATCCCCTCTTAAGAAAAGAGGAGATAATTTTTTTGGTTACATTAACGGATGCCTAGTGCAATTCGCGCGTAACGACTCATTTTATCAGTTGTCCACGCGGGGTACCAAACAAGCTTTACTTCTACATTGGTAACTTCAGGAATTTCAGCTAATGCTGATTGGATATTGTCAGTTAGGATATCAGCTAACGGACAGCCCATAGTGGTCAAAGTCATCTTGATGACAGTATTTCCAGTTTGTTCGAAATCTACTTCATAGATCAAGCCAAGGTTAACAATATCGATACCTAACTCAGGGTCAATTACTGACTCTAAAGCAGTCAAAATAGTTTCTTTAATTTCAGCTATTTCTGCATCGGTCCATTTTTCTGTGTTCTCTTCCACCTGTTCCACTCCTTTCGAGTTTCAAGAAGTATTTTACTCTATCTTCGTGCTTTTGTAAATGAGAATTGAAACCTGTTTATTCTCATTTAAGAATTGTTACTTACTACTTTGTGACTTCTTTAGTTGAAGTTGTTCATCTTGTGTTAAGAAAGTCCCGACAACCGAATCCGTCGCAACAATATTGGTAAAGGATTGAGGATCAACATCTGCTACTACCTGCTTCAATGCGTATAATTCGTAACGAGTAAAAACGATCATAATCATTTCTCGTTCACTGGAACTAAAGCCGCCGCGTGCTTGAATGACGGTCATTCCTCGCAAAAGTTCGTTGTTTAAAGCCGCACGCATGTCAGCGCTTTTACTTGTTGTAATAAAAGCAGTCATTTTTTGGTGACTGGTATGAACGTAATCGACGACCGTACTCATAGTAAAAATTGTGATGATTGTATACAAGGCACTTTCCCAAGTAAAAAAGAACCCGGCAACAACAACGATGACACCATTTAAAAGCATCATATAATTTCCCACTGTTCGTCCAGTCGTTTTAGACAGCAGCAATGAGACGATATCTAATCCGCCTGTTGTAAAACCAAATTTCAACGAAAGTCCCGCACCGATTCCAAGTAATACGCCACCAGTAATCGCATTCATCAACACATTATCTGTGACTTGACCAGTAGGCACAATGGTCGTAAAGAACGACATCGCAATCACGTTAGCAAAACTCAGTATCATTGCTGACTTTCCTAATTTAATAAACCCTAAAATGAATACCGGAACGTTCAGAAGAAAGATCAAAATCCCAGTATCAATTGATAAACCAGCATTTGAAAGTAAATGCTCTACAATCTGGGCAATCCCAGTCATACCAGCAGAAAAAACATTCGCTGGAATCAAGAAATAATTTAGTCCAACTGCTCCGGTCAGACCTGTAAATAATATGACAAGGATTTTTTTTGTTAAATCCTTTGATGTATAATTGATAACCTTCTGCATCCGTGATTCCCCTTTCATTTTCAAACCTATAATAGAGTAACAGGTTCTCTCATTAATAATCAATCTTTTTCCATATTAGATTGGAGAATAATTATGGCTTTCTTAGCAATTTTTGATAAACTATAAGAAATGGATTGGGATGTCTTAATGAATGATATTTGGCATTTGAATCCTTGGAAAAGAAGTTGCTAAATCGAATAAGGAGGATGTCTATGGCTAAAGATGCAAGCTTTGATATTGTTTCGGAATTGAATAAAGAGGAAGTCAAAAATGGTGTACAAATTGCCCTGAAAGAGTTAAAAAATCGCTTTGATTTTAAGGGTAGTCTCTTTGACATTAAGTTAGAAGGAAATCAATTAGTTATTAAAGCTGAAGATGAATACAAAGTGGAGCAAGTCAAGGACGTGCTTTTCAGTAAACTGATTAAACGCGGGGTCCCTTTGAAGAACATTCAGTTTTCTGCTTCAGAACACGCGTTAGGTGGAAATGCTCGCCAAGCAGCAGAATTAGTAAACGGAATTGACAGAGATAGTGCTAAAAAAATCACGACAGCGATCAAAAACAGCAAAATCAAAGTAAAAGCACAAATTCAAGAAGATCGCCTGCGAGTGACTGGAAAAAGCCGGGATGATCTGCAACAGGTCATTTCATTAGTTAAAGATATCGAATTACCGATTGATGTACAATTCATAAATTACCGTTAAAAAAGCCGACACTTTTGTCGGCTTTCCTTTATTCTTAATGAAGAGAGTTTTCGGTTAACTGCTAGTTACTGAGAAATATGTCTTTATTTCGTATGCAATATTTTTATCAACTATTACAGAAAAAGAGTTCAAGCTTGCACTACTCAAAGTTTTATTCTCTTGCTTGCCAAAATTTGCGTGCTGACTGTTCTACATCTTCTGCTCCATAGACTATTTTTCGATCTGACCAGCTGACTGGTAACAGATTTTGATAATGCGGATTGGTATAGCGCTGATCAAGTAATAAAATAATCCCCCGATCTTCCATCGTCCGAATCACACGACCGGCAGCTTGAATAACCTTGTTCATACCGGGTAACTGATAGGCATAGCTAAATCCTTGATTGCGTTTTTCGTCATAGTATTCTTTGATCAACTCTTGTTCATGGTTGACTTGCGGCAATCCCACGCCAACAACGACGGTCCCGATCAAGCGTTCGCCAACCAAGTCAATCCCTTCTGAAAAAATACCCCCTAATACGCAAAATCCGATCAACGTTTTCTCAGGTTGATCAACAAAAGCTGCTAAGAAATCCTCTCTTTCTGCTTCGTTCAATTTTGAACCTTGAATCTGGATCGCGTATTCTGGATAAACGTCATGGAAATAATCTGCCACCTGATCTAAATATTGAAAGGATGGAAAGAAAACTAGATAGTTGCCTGTTTTCGTTTTTATTAGTCGTTCAATCGATGCAGCGATTTTGGGAATACTTTGAGTCCGTTTTTGATAAGTCGTTTGGACACTGGCATCTACCATAACTAATCGATTTTCATTTGGAAAAGGACTTGGCAAACGATATGTTAAACTATCCTCGCCTCCGCCTAAGACCTCTTGATAATAATCTAGGGGTGAAAAACTAGCAGAAAAAAGGATACTGCTGCCAACCTTCTCCATTGTTTGCTCTAGAAACCAAGAAGGATCAATGCAGTATTCTTTTACAATCAGATCATAGCTTTTATGTTCAACGGTTGTTTGATAGTGATCGTCGTAGAATTCACTCATACGTGTAAAGCGAATAATCTCAAAATAAACCGACAGCATTTTCTGCTGCGCTGGATGATCGGGATTCTCTGCCAACCATTCCTTGATCTGCTCTTGCAATTTGAACAAACTATTGATTAAGCTTTCAGGAGCAGCCTGCTGATGGTGATAGGCTTCGCCCTCCAGCGATTGATGGATTAGTTCAAACTCATTATCGACTCTGGTAAATGCTCTGTTCAATTTTTTAAAGGATTTATCTAAGTCTTTTTGCATCTGCGCGATATTTTCCCTAGAAATACTAGCCGAGTACATTTCTTTTGAACGATTGACTAGATTATGAGCTTCATCAACTAACACTAAGTTCGTTTTATTCTCTTCTTCAAAGAAACGGCGCAAATAAACCGTTGGATCAAATAGATAATTATAATCGCCAACGACCAAATCACAAAAACGACTAATATCTAATGACAATTCAAAAGGACACAGCTCATGCTTTCGGGCGTATTTTTCAATGACTGGACGTGTATATTGATCATCATTGTTTAACATATCCCAAAGGCCGTCATTGACCCGATCATAATATCTCTTCGCGAAGGGGCAATACTCTGGCGTACAGTTGCGTTCCGTTAAGAAACAAATCTTGTCCTTGGCCGTCAGCGTGACGCTTTTAACCCGGGCATCTTTTTTAGTAATTTTCGTAACTGTTTCTTCTGCTACCTGTCGGGTAATGGTTTTAGCGGTTAGGTAAAAAATGCGCTCACCTAATTCTTCACCCATCGCCTTGAATGTCGGGAAAAGAGTTGACATGGTTTTGCCAGTTCCAGTCGGTGCTTCCACATAAAGCTTTTGCTGTGCATGAATCGTTTTATAAACAGCCGCGGCCAGCTCCCTTTGCCCTGCTCGATAGGTATCAAAAGGAAATGCTAATGACTTTAACGAATTATTGCGTGTTTCTCGCCATTGCATTTGAAAAACTAGCCAGTTCTCATAACGTTCAATCAAGTCATTGAAAAAATCTGTTAATTCTTCAAAACTAAAGGTCCGAATCTGACGTGTGATCTTTTCTTCTGTTGTTTGAAAATAAGTCAAACGCGTTCCGATTTCCGTTAGTTCTTCTTGTTCACTATAAATATAGGCATAAACCATCGCTTGATAGAAATAGAGATCAATAATTCCTGCCTCAAGTTCTTCAAAAGGGGTTTCCGAAGTTTTAATTTCATCAATCATTATTTTTTCATCTTCTAAATAGATACCATCTGCCCGTCCTTCAATTTGAACGGCAGTTTCAGCAATCTCAAGAGACTTTTTCAGCCATACTTCTTTTTGGTAGCCTTCGCCCGCTTCTTTTTGTAATTGACGATGAATTCGTGCGCCTTCTTGAGGTGTATGATTACTATTTTTTCCTTCATCAATGCTGCCGCGGCGTAAGATAAACTCAACGAGTTCGCGAATCGCTATTTTCTTGACCACCATACTTTCACCTCATTCTTTGTTTCTATCCAATGTTTCTTAAAATCATTTGGCTGTTTCACCATAGAAGATTTTCAATCACTCGTCAAGTTTTATTCGTGCTTCTCTTCCATTGATTCTTCTGAATGAGCATAAATGTTTCTACAGGCTCTTCATTTAATCAATATTCGTTGTATAACTCTCATTAAAATGATTCGCAAAATCCCTGATAGAAATGTCAAAATCGTTCAGAGGAGCCACAATTTTTTTACTTTTAAGGTATAATGAAGAAGGAATTCGTGATTCTAAATTTATTGATACTCATTTTGAGTCAGCAATAGTGAATCGAATCAAGAAATACACTTTTAGTTTTCAGGGGGAAAATAAAAATAATGATTCAAATCGAAGGTTTTGTTACTGGAATCGCGCAAGAAAATTGCTACTTGATTCATAACGAACACAATTTATTGATCGTTGATCCTGGCTCAGAGGGAGATCGTTTAATTCAAGAAATCAAACGCATTGGAAAAACTCCGCGAGCCATTCTTTTGACGCACACCCATTACGACCATATTGGTGCAGTTGAGCAGCTGCGAAATAAATATGGAATCCCCGTATACGTGAGCCCACTGGAACAAAAATGGCTGGGCGATCCAATTTTAAATCTATCTGGTCTTGGTCGTCATGATAATATGCCTGATCTGATCGTTCAACCAGCAGAATACGAATTTGAAATGAAGGAGTATACGATTGGTGATATGACTTTTCAAGTTGTACCAACACCGGGACATTCAATTGGCAGCCTGAGCTTCATTTTTGATGATTTCGTAGTGGTGGGTGACGCGCTGTTCAAGGGTAGTATCGGGCGTACGGATCTATACACTGGCGACATGCAGCAATTACTATACAGTATCAAAACGTATCTATTCACTCTTCCGCGGGAATTACCGGCTTATCCGGGGCATGGTCCTGCGACGACAATCGGTCATGAGATCGATACGAATCCATTCTTTAATTAATCAACTTTTTGGAGGTTTTAAATATGGCAGAAACAAATCTTTATATCGTTCGACATGGTAAAACAATGTTCAATACGTTGGCTCGTGTGCAAGGCTGGTGTGACACTCCCCTTACTCAAAGCGGGCGTGACGGCATTCACTATGTTGGTTTGGGCTTGCAAGACACGAAGTTTGAAGAAGCTTACTCCAGCGATTCTGGTCGAGCGATTGAAACTATGCGCATTCTTTTAGGTGAGCATCCTGATGGAAAAGATATTCCTTATCACGTCGATCCCCGCATTCGCGAATGGTGCTTTGGTTCATTAGAAGGCGGTTTTGATGCAGAGATGTGGGGCGTTTTACCACGAGTATTGAACTTCAAGACTGAAGATGAGCTTTTCGCGACTGAAGTGAGCTTTGAGGAAATCGCCAATGCCGTTTTCGCTGCTGATACGGCAAACTGGGCAGAACCTTATGAAAAATTGCGTGATCGCGTATGGCAAGGCTTTGAAGACATCGCACAACACCGTGAAAAGCAAGGCGGCGGAAATGTCCTGATCGTTTCTCATGGTTTGACAATTGCCTTCTTATTAAGCTTAATCGATTCAAAACAACCGGTTCGTGCAAACTTGCTTAACGGCAGTATCAATCGCCTGCGTTACGAAAATGGGGAATTCTCCATCCGTGCAATCAATGACATCAGTTATATGGAACGGGGAAAAACTATCTCAGATCAAATTGACGAATAGCATTTTGAACTGTCGACAACTGTCGGCAGTTTTTTTCTTATAAAAAGCTTAGCCTTTTTTCGATGGTCTTTTTAAAGGTGAAACGGTATACTAATGATTGTTATTAATTTGAAAGGACGTAAACTATGCTTATTGCCAATATTTTCAAAGCAATTATTCTTGGGATCGTCGAAGGGATTACCGAATGGTTACCGATTTCTTCCACAGGTCATTTAATTTTAGCGGATGAGTTCATCAAGATGAATATGAGTGCCGCTTTTACCGAAATGTTCAATGTTGTAATTCAGTTAGGTGCGATTTTAGCCGTGGTGGTTTTATATTTCAATAAACTCAACCCCTTCTCAGCTAGTAAGTCGCATCAGGAAAAAAACGACACTTGGACATTATGGTTTAAGGTAATTATTGCCTGTGTGCCTGCTGCGGTGATTGGGTTGCCGTTAGATGATTTTTTAGAGGCCCATTTCCACAAATTCTTACCAGTAGCGATCATGCTGATCGTTTATGGGATTGCCTTTATTGTTGTTGAAAAACACAATAAAACAAAAACACCTAAATGTACCAATTTAAATGATTTTACCTATAAAGCCGCATTGATTGTTGGAGTCTTTCAGCTACTATCTTTGATTCCCGGAACTTCACGTTCAGGAGCAACGATTTTAGGAGCTATCATCATCGGAAGCTCACGCTTTGTAGCAACGGAATTTTCTTTCTTCTTAGGTATTCCAGTAATGTTTGGGGCTAGTGGATTGAAAATCGTCAAGTTTTTGATGAATGGAAACAGCTTTGGCATTTCCGAAATCGTTGTACTTTTAGTTGGTATGGTGACTGCCTTTGTCGTTTCGATCATTGCTATCAAATTCTTATTGGATTATATTAAACGAAACGATTTTACCGCCTTTGGTTGGTATCGAATCGTTCTAGGAATCATCTTGATCGGCTATTGGCTAATTGCTATGTAGGATCTGAATGGATATAAAATAAGTTCCAAGCTTAAAATGTTGAGCTTGGAACTTATTTTTTTGATTTATTCATTAAACATCAAATTTAATGTGAAAGCAGCTGTCTTTTTTTGCCATGGTGGTATTGCTTCAACGTAAATAATACTAATTATAAATTAAAAACAAAAAGAAAATCTTCTTTGAAACGTTAATATAAAAGCTTTCACTAACATAAATACTAATGATAGTCATTCTCAACCCTAATTGATAATTACTTTCGTTCTCAATTAGCGAATTTCATTATCATTTACACTGACTCCTGTGTTACTATAATGGTGAAGATAAACGTGAAATCATTTGCGGCTTACAAATTGAAAGGAGGAAAAGTGATGAGTAAAAAAGAACGAAATGCTTTTCTCTCTACCCTTTTCTGTTTAGTATTTTTAATTGTTGGAAGAATTTTAATTGAGCTTTCTCAATCTATCTATCCCCTCTTTTTCATCTTAGCGATTATTAGCGGCGGCTGGAAGCAAACCTATGAAGGACTCAGCGAACTAGTCCATGAACGTACCTTAAATGTCGATTTACTGATGGCGTTAGCAGCAATCGGTGCGTGTTTAATCGGAAACTGGTTTGAAGGAGCAATGCTGACCTTTATTTTCTGTCTAAGTGGTGCTTTGGAGGAATATGCTACTAACAAAAGTACTAAAGAAATCACTGCTCTGATGAATGTCGCTCCAAATGAGGCGATAAAAATCGTCGACGAAAAACACATTACGGTTCCTGTCGAAGAATTAGCCGTCGGTGACTTTGTTTTCGTACCGAAAGGCCAAGCAGTCCCGATTGACGGTCGCATGTTATCCTCCTCTTCAATTGACGAGTCAGCGATTTCTGGTGAATCTGTTCCAGTGGAAAAGGCCATAAACGATGATGCTTTCAGCGGAACAATTAACCTAGGTCAGGCTTTTACTTTAGAAGTGACCAAGACCAGCGATGATACCTTGTTTGCACAGATTTTGAAGTTAGTTGAAAATGCTCAAAATGAACAAAGCGCTACTGCGACGTTTATTGAGAAAATCGAAAATGTTTATGTGAAGATCGTTCTGATCGCAGTCCCTTTGATGATTCTATTGACTCACTTTGTACTTGGTTGGAGCTTTACAGAAAGCTTTTATCGTGGAATGGTGCTTTTAGTTGTCGCTTCACCTTGTGCTTTGGTGGCCTCTGCTACTCCGGCGACACTTGCAGCGATTTCCAATGGTGCGAAAAAAGGTATCCTGTTCAAATCTGGGAAAACCCTTGAAAAACTAGCTGACCTACGAGCGATCTCTTTTGACAAGACGGGAACACTGACCCAAGGAAAACCACGAGTAACAGATTACAAAACATTTTCTGACGAACCTGTCATTCCACGATTGTTTTACTCTATGGAACGACAATCGACTCATCCATTAGCTGTGGCGATTACCAATTTCTTTAAGGATGAAAAAACACTGGAACTACAGGTGGAGGAAAAGGCCGGTTTCGGGTTACAAACCACCTATCACGGTGAGACATGGCAATTAGGAAAACCACTGAAGAAACAACAGCACCCACTCATTGAACAATGGCACGACGAAGGTAAAACAGTCGTGGTTCTTAGTAAAAATGAAGAAATCGTGGCACTTTTGGCCTTAATGGATTTGCCTAAACCATTTACCTCTGAAGTGATCTCCTACTTCCAAGACCAAGCAGTCGAAACAGTAATGCTCACTGGTGATAATCTTGGAGCAGCGAAATATGTCGCTCAACAGTTAGGCTTAAATGATTACCACGGCGGCTGTCTCCCTGCTGATAAAACCAAGCTTGTAAAGCAACAGCAGGAGGAATATACCATCAATGCGATGGTTGGTGATGGGATCAATGATGCTCCTGCACTTGCCACTGCTAGTATCGGAATTGCCATGGGTGAAGGAACAGATGTGGCAATGGAAGTTTCTGACATGGTCTTAATGAAAAATGATTTAACCAAATTGATGTACAGTCATCGTTTAGCGAAAAAAATGAGACGAATCGTTCGGCAAAATATTATCTTCTCTTTATGTGTCATCGTATTGCTGATTGCTAGTAACTTTCTTCAATTTCTTACCCTTCCTTTAGGGGTCGTGGGACATGAAGGAAGCACCATTCTAGTTATTCTGAATGGATTACGAATGCTGATGCCGTTAAAAGAAGTCGATGGCTTAGATGAAACAAGATGCACCTCTTGTCCGCTTTACAAGGCAGAACATTAGGCAGAAGCAGAATCGCAAAGGATTCTGCTTCTTTATGCGAGCTTATACAAATTATGATTTATTTAAAGAAAACAATTTTCTATCTTTCTTTATTTTCTGTTAAGGAAAAAAACTTGTCACGATTTTATTGCATTAAAAAGCGGCTTTATGTATAATGAGTAATGTTGAATTGTACGGTATTAACCGTATAAGACTGAATTCGGAGGTGAAATCCATGCCAAACATTGAATCTGCAATCAAACGTGTCCGCACTAGCGAAGCTGCTAACGCTAAAAACTCATCACAAATGAGCGCAATGCGTACTACTGTTAAGAAATTCGAAGAAGCTGTTGCTGCTGGCGCTGAAAATATGAACGATCTTTACAAAGAAGCTGCTAAAGCAATCGATATGGCTGAATCAAAAGGTTTGATCCACAAAAACAAAGCAAACCGTGATAAAGCACGTCTTGCTAAAAAATTAGCTAAATAATAAAAACCGATCAAATGATCGGTTTTTTTATTTGTGCTCATAAAGATAGCGCCGATACACTCTGCATCGACGCTATGCTTTATTTATTCATTAGTTCTTCGTAACTTTTCGCGCGTTCTTCCATATCTTCAACTGTTTGATTCAGCATTTCTTCTACTAGCGCATCATCTTTCTTGATGTTATGCAAAGCAGAGAATCGAGTTTGACCTTCTAAGAAGTCATTCATCTTGCTGAAGTCTGTTTTCTTGAAGTCGATACGCATTGGGTCTTTACCCTTTTGTGCACGAACAGGATCATAGCGATAAAGCGGCCAATAACCTGATTCTACAGCTTTCGTAGATTCTTCGATAGATTTGCTCATACCACCGCGGATACCATGATTGATACAAGGTGTATAGCCGATCACCAATGAAGGTCCAGGATAAGCCTCCGCTTCTTGAATCGCTTTTAAAGCCTGTGTTGGGTTGGCCTCGATTGCAACCTGTGCGACATAAACATCGCGATAAGTCATGGCAATCATACCGAGATCTTTTTTCTTCGTCTTCTTACCGCCGGCAGCGAATTTCGCAATAGCTGCTGATGGTGTTGCTTTCGACATTTGACCACCGGTATTGGCATAAACTTCATTATCCATTACCAAAATGTTCACATCTTCGCCAGAAGCAAGAACATGGTCGATTCCGCTAAAGCCGATATCGTATGCCCAACCATCTCCGCCAATAATCCATTGGCTAGGTTTAGCAAACATTTCGCTATCAGCTAGAATAGATTGCAATTCTGGATCTGTTTCTTCGCTCAATACCGCGCTCAATTTAGCAGCACGTTGCTGACTGCCTTCACCTTCTAACATATGGTCCAACCAATCCTGCATCTGTGCTTTTGTATCTTCAGAACCGAGACCTTTTGCTAAAGCTGAAGAAATTTTATTCGCTACTCGATTGCGTTTTGTTTCATTCGCCATATGCATTCCTAAGCCATATTCAGCATTGTCCTCAAATAGCGAGTTACTCCAAGCTGGGCCACGTCCGTCTTGATTGACTGTATACGGTGTCGCTGGTGCTGAACCGCCCCAGATAGAAGAACAGCCAGTCGTGTTAGCGACCATCATCCGATCCCCAAATAACTGTGTCAAAAGCTTCACGTATGGTGTTTCCCCACAACCGGCACAAGCTCCTGAGAACTCTAACAACGGTTGCTCAAATTGAGAGCCTTTAACGGAGAATTTCTTCGCTGGATTTTCTTTTTGACGCAATGTCATGGCAAATGCCCAATTCATCGCTTGTTCTTTTTGTTCCTCATATGATCTCATCACCAGAGCTTTTTCTTTAGCTGGACAAGCTTCTACACATAGTCCACAGCCAGTACAATCCTCTAAAGAAACTTGGATACGATATTTTAAGCCGTCTTTTCCACGCATGTCGCGAGTCACAAAGCCTTCAGGAGCTGCTGCCATTTCTTCATCATCAGCAAGGAATGGTCGAATCGCTGCATGTGGACAGATAAAGGCACATTCATTACACATTGTACAGGCTTCAGGAATCCACTCAGGAACTTCTAGCGCAATTCCGCGTTTCTCATAAGCCGCTGTACCAGAAGGCATTACGCCGCCTAGCATGCCGTTTTCGATCAAGTCATTGACAGAAAGCTGATTTCCTTCCTGACGATTCACTGGTTCAAGAATATTGCGAATGTAGTCTGGTTTGGTGTCATCGCCGCCGCTAAACAGCGCCTTACCTTCAACTTCAGCCCACTCAGCTGGAATCTCAATTTTCTTCAATTCAGCGACAGTCGCATCAATCGCCTGCCAATTACGTTCAACGATTGTTCTAGATTTCTTACCGTAGGCAGCATCTACTTCTGCCTTAAGCAGTGGTAGATAAGTCTCGTGATCCATGATATCCGTCAGCTCAAAGAAAGCTGTTGACATCACTTGATTGATCCGTCCACCTAAGCCAGTTTTTTGAGCGATGTCCATCGCATTGATAATATAGAAATTAATATTGTGGTCAGCTAAATAGCGTTTGAGACGGTTTGGCAATAATTGCTTGACCTTCTCTTCATCCCAAACTGTATTCAATAAGAAAGTACCGCCATCTTTTAAGCCCTTTAATAAATCATATTGATGGATATAAGCGCTATTGTGACAACCGACAAAGTCAGCCGCTTCTACATTGTAAGTAGAAAGAATTGGTTCTTTCCCGAAACGTAAATGAGAATTCGTCAATCCACCTGACTTCTTCGAATCGTAAGAGAAATATGCTTGTGCATAATAATCGGTATTGTTCCCGATAATCTTGATCGCTTGCTTATTCGCTCCAACAGTACCATCTGATCCAAGTCCCCAGAATTTCGCTTGGAAGGTTGATTTTGGTGTCAAATCTAGCACTTCGCTCATTGGCAAGGATAGATTTGTCACATCATCAATGATTCCGATCGTAAACCGTTGTTTCAGCTCAGCAGCTGGGAATAACAAATGATTGAAAACAGCGACGATTTGATCTGGTGTCACATCTTTCGAAGCAATTCCGTAACGGCCGCCGATAACGATTGGTCGATTGGTATGACGATAAAGCACACTCTGAACATCCAGCAATAAAGGTTCGCCGTCTGATCCAGGTTCCTTCGTCCGGTCTAGAACCGCTACTTTTTCAACCGTTTCTGGTAATTTCGCCAACAAGTTTTCTGCTGGGAATGGACGATACAAATGAATATCTAGGAAGCCAACTTTACGACCGTTTGCATTCAGATAGTCGACCGTTTGCTGGATTGTTGGAGAAGCTGACCCCATCGCGATGATCACTTCTGTTGCTTCAGGATCACCATAGTAATTCGTCAAATCATAGTTCGTACCACGCAGATTGTTGATCTTGTTCATATACTTCTGCACAATCGCAGGCATTTCATCGTAATAGCGATTGACTGTTTCTCTTTGTTGGAAATGAATATCGGGATTTTGTGCTGTACCAGATACATTTGGACGATTAGGGTTCATTCCTAATCTTCTAAAGTCAGCTAAAGCTTCCCAGTTCATCATTGCCTTTAAATCATCGTAGTCAATGACTTCGATTTTTTGCAGCTCATGACTTGTTCTAAAGCCATCAAAAAAGTTCATGAACGGCAGCTTGCCTTCGATACTTGCTAAGTGTGCCACTGCGGACAAGTCCATTACTTCTTGGACGCCACCTTCTGCTAGCATACAAAAACCTGTTTGGCGAGCAGCCATTACATCACTGTGATCACCGAAGATACTTAATGCGTTGGTGGATACTGCACGTGCCGCTACGTGGAAAACGGTCGGTAATAACTCACCAGCGATTTTAAACATGTTTGGAATCATCAACAGCAAACCTTGTGAAGCTGTATAAGTCGTGGTTAGGACTCCTGTTTTCAGGGAACCATGGACCGTTCCAGCAGCACCGGCTTCTGATTGCATCTCTACTACCTTAACTGTCTCGTTGAAAATATTCTTGCGACCCTGTTCTGCCCACTCATCAACGACTTCCGCCATCGTTGAACTAGGAGTGATCGGATAGATTCCTGCAACTTCAGTAAATGCGTAGGATATATGCGCCGCTGCTGTATTTCCATCCATTGTTTTCATAGTTTTCATCATTTGCACCTCGCTTAAACCAATTGCTCCTGCTTTGTCTTTTGAATGTATTGATCAATTTCATTTGCTGCGATTTTTCCAGCACCCATTGCTAAAATAACAGTGGCTGCACCTGTCACGATATCTCCTCCAGCGAAAACACTTGGGATCGAAGTTGCACAGGTTTCTTCATCAGCATCGATGTATCCCCATTTATTCAATGCGAGCTCAGGGAACGTATCTAATAAAACTTTATTAGCCCCTTGTCCGATTGCTTCGATAGCAGTATCTGCTTCAATAATGAACTCACTGCCTGGAATAACGATTGGTCGACGGCGGCCAGATTCATCTGGTTCGCCTAACTCCATTTGAACACATTTGACGGCCTTTAATCGTCCGTTGCCATCGTCTATGTATTCGATAGGATTGCTTAACCAATGGTATTCAATTCCTTCTTCAACTGAATGGTGATACTCTTCCTCACGAGCTGGTAATTCTTCTAACGAGCGTCGATAAACAATTGATACTTTTTCTGCTCCTAAACGTTTTGCTGATCGCGCAGCGTCCATTGCAACATTTCCGCCACCGATAACAACGACATTTTTTGATTTTTGAACGGGGGTATCGTACTCAGGGAATTGATAGCCGTGCATCAAATTTACTCGAGTTAAGTATTCACTAGATGAGTAGACTCCGTTTAATGACGTCCCTTTGATACCTTGGAATCTTGGAGCACCCGCTCCAACAGAAAGATAGCAGGCGTCAAACTCATCAATGATCTCGTCCATAGTAATCGTTTTTCCTACGACGACATTTGTTTCGATTTTTACCCCTTGTGCGACGATCCGCTCGATTTCTTGCTTAACAATTCGTTTTGGCAGACGGAATTCTGGAATTCCGTAAGTCAAAACACCACCTGGTGCATGTAATGCTTCATAGACAGTCACATCGTAGCCTAATTTCGCTAAATCACCTGCCGTGGTAAGGCCAGAAGGCCCTGAACCAATTACTGCTACGCGGCCCTTGTCGCCACTGACTTCTTTGTATTCAAAAGGTTGCTCCAACGCCCAGTCTGCAACTAATCGTTCTAACTTTCCGATGGCTACTGGCTCAAACTTCTTGGAACGCCCTAATCGGCAAACCATTTCACATTGTTTCTCCTGTGGACAAACACGTCCGCAGATTGCAGGTAAATTTGTATACCGACCTAAAATTTCATAGGCTAACGGCATATCCCCTTCTTCGATCGCCTTGATAAAGCCAGGAATATCGATCATTACAGGACATTCTGTAATACAAGGGGCATTTTTACATTGCAAACAACGACTTGCTTCTAGTCGGCCCTCTTCCAAGGTGTAGCCCAATGCCACTTCATCAAAGTTTTGATTGCGGATCTCAGGGGCTTGCTCCTTCATTGGCGTTTTTGTATAACTGCGTTTAGCCATTTGAACTCACCTGCTTTTCATATCTTTCGTTAGCCAGTAATTCCTCTGGACGATATTGCTGCATTCGATTGACAAACTCATCCCAATCGACTTCTTCGCCTAAAAATTCCGGCCCGTCAACACAAGCGAATTTAATCGAATCGCCTACGGTTACACGACAACCGCCGCACATACCAGTCCCATCGATCATAATTGGATTTAATGAAACGTAAATCGGTACATCATATTTCTGCGCAGTAAGTGTGCAAAATTTCATCATAATACTTGGACCAATCGCCCAGGCCATCGAAATTTTTTCACGTTTGAAAACTTCTTCCATGGCATCCGTAACGAGTCCTTTTTCCCCAAGTGACCCATCATCCGTCATCAGAATCAGCTCATCGGAATACTTTCCGCAATCTTCTTGAAGTATCAATAAATCCTTGTTTTTCGCTCCAAGAACAGTAATTACACGATTTCCGGCTTCCTTTAATCCTTTTACGATCGGGAACAATGCCGCTATCCCAACACCGCCTCCTACCAAGAGAACGGTACCATAATTCTCAATATCTGTTGCTTTTCCTAACGGACCTACAATATCCGTTAAAGCTTCACCAGCCATAACAGTCGCGAGCTGGGCTGTCGATTTGCCGATCACTTGAAAGATTAAGCGTACCCAACCCGCTTCTTTGTCCGTATCAACGACAGTCAGCGGAATACGCTCACCATTTTCGTCGATTCGCAAGATCACAAACTGCCCTGGTTGCGCTTTACTGGCAATTCGTGGTGCATCAACTAAAATTTCAAATTCCGTTGGTGCCAGTTCCTTGCGTTCTAATACTTTAAACAAATCCTCACTCCGTTCTTTCAATGTGATTCCTTACTCCGCTGCTTCGATCAGCGTTTTTACAAAAGCTTTCAATACTTCTTCGTCATCATCGTCCGCTTCATTTTCGATTTTCAATGTTTCTGCTGCTTTTTTCGCCCCAGTTTTAGCAAAGGCTTCATCGAATGCAATCGCCGCATGACAGAAATAATCCGGATATAATTCACTGTCTCCGCTTCCTACAACACCATAAACTTTTCCTGATAGATCTTCATCTGGCAGTTCTTCGTGGAAATCTTCCAAATCAAACGGTATCTCGCCATCTCCATCAGTATAGGTAGCTAGGACACAGATATCCGCATCTTCATAAAAATCTGCTTCCGCATCATCAGCGTCAACGCGTTCAACGTCGATACCGTTTGCTTCGAAAGCATCCTCCAGAATTTCAGAGATTCCTTCTGTGTTTCCTGTGTTAGTTGCATAAACGATCTTTGCTAGTGTCATTTTGTTCATCCTTCCTTCTTATCTGATTTTGGATAAATAAAGCCAATAAGATTTGGCTATTATTCCTTAAATAATGAAAGCCCTTTTTTGCATTTTGGAAAGAAACCTCAAAATAAATATTAGAAGTTTGCCACTTTTATCATAACTCAAAACCGTGAATTAATGAACATCTCATTGGGATTTTTATTCGCTATTTTTTTAATAAAACATGTTTTTCGATGGATTTTTGAGTTCTAACAACTCTAATTGAGAAAGCTTTTCATTTAGCGGTATATTTTTATTCTTGGCTGCTAAAAATACGAAAAAACCAGCCTGTCAAAAATGACCTGCTGGTTTAATAAATTGGATAATTATAGAGTCCAATTGAGAAAAAATTCTAATTTTTAATGCGCTCTGTTGATTTTAAAATAAACAGCTGAAAACTCAATTCTTTCTCAGCTTGTCCAGTTTTCACTTCATAATCATTTTGCACCAACTCATCATACATGGGTACGAGTAAATCCAATGGAAATTTCGCTACCTGTTGCATCGCCAGCTTCACGCGATAAGGATGCACACCTAATGTCTCAGCGATATTGGCCTGCTGATAACCGATTTTTTGCAAAATCTTTGTTTGTAATAGCAGTCGGATCTGGCCAATCAAGATGGCGGTCAGCTTAATGGTCTCCTCCCCTTGAAGATGAAGTTCTTCGTAGGTTTGATAGGCTTTTGCTGTATCTCCTTTTAAAATCTGTTCAGTCAATTCAAAAATATTATGTTCCAATGTTTTAGGTACCAAATCTTGAACCAATTGCAGGGTGATGGTTCCGCCTTCGCCTGCCAGCAATAACAGCTTTTCAATTTCGTTCATTGCCTTGGAAAGATCAAAATCAGTCAGCCGCAAGAATAGATCAAAAGCTTCCTTTGAAATCTTCACCTGTTCATTACTAATATAACGCTGTAAAAAATTGCGCAAATCCCGCTCCTGTAGCGGTGCTGCATCAATCACAGTGGTCTTTTTCAAGGCCTTCGTGATTTTTTTACGGGCATCCAGCTTAGGATAGGTTGCCCAAAAAACAACGATCGAAGTATCCAGTGGTTGTTTTAAATAATCTACTAAACTATCAGTATCTTGCTCGGGAACATTGCTTTTCTTTTCCCCAGTTAAAAAATAAGGCTTCTCAACAAAAATCAACCGATAATCACCGAAAAACGGTAATGTTTCAGCCTCGTCAATTACTGCTCCTAAACCATTTTCTTCCATATCAAAAGACATGAAGTTCAATTCCTCTAAATCATCCTTCTTCATTCGATCTAAAAACGCCTGACGAATTTCCTGAATCAAATAATCTTCCGTGCCGGTTACAAGATAGACTGGTTTCAATGGCGCATTTCTGATTTGCTGAAGGGCTTCTTGTGTATTCATGTCATTACTCCTAATTCAAACTGTTGTTCTTCATATGATCTTTATCGACAAACGAAAGACCTGACTATTTATGCTACCACGATTATTCCAGAAAATCTATTAGGAGTTTGATTTCTCCTCGTTTTGTAATGGCGGACCATTGATAATAAATCATCCCTTGTTGATCTGTTCGAAAAATGCGGATCTTCTGCTTATTTAATTTTGTTAAGGTCTCTTGAGTCGGATGACCATATCGGTTCTTTTTACCAGCGGAAATGACCGCGTATTTCGGCCGGATTTTTTCTAACAGCTCTTCTCCAGTTGACGTATTGCTGCCATGGTGTCCGACCTTTAAAAAATCTACTTTCAGCTGCGGATAATGTCGAATCAGTGCTTCTTCTCCCGTTGTTTCTAAATCACCAGTCAATAAGAAACGTTGATGGTTTAATGTAAAATAAGTGACCAGTGAATCGTCGTTATCTCCTTGGCTCTTTTCAGGCGAAAGTATCTGCAACTTAAGTTTATTACCGACTGTGTCTCCCTTTTTCACTAAATGGATCTTAGTGCCTTTGATCGATTGAATCAGCTTCTTCAGCTCTATCTGAGACCCTTTTGCTAGATAGAGATTTTTTACCTTAACGTTCTCTAGCACGTTCACCATTTCTCCCATGTGATCGGCGTCATTATGAGTAATTAGTAAATGATCAATCTTTGTACAACCTAATGACTTCAAAAATGGTAATAGATTATAGTCCGAAAGGTGTTTTGATTGACGTGTTTGCCATTTCTTTTGCTTGAATTTTAAACGTCCACCAGTATCAATCAAAAAGGTCTCCTGCTTGAAGGGTAGCTTGATAAAGATACTGTCGCCTTGACCCACATCTACAAAGGCCACCATACCTTTTGTTGAAAAAGTGACAGAAGCTATTAGCAAGAAGGCAAGCCCCAATAACCAATATGTTTTTCGCTGATATTTCAAACGATCAATTAATAAAAGGACAGTCAGAATGAGAAATAAAAGGATCGTAAACGTTGGACGACCTATCGTTAGATTTGGAAAAGCCGCTAACGCTAATACTTTTTCAAGCAATCGAAAGAACTGCTCTAGTAAAAAACTTAAAAATTGCGGGATCGGCAAAAAACAGCCCAAAAAGAGAACGATACACCCTGGTAAGATCAACCATTCGAAAAGAGGAAACAGTAGGATCGTAAATAACCCGCCGATAATTGTCCATTCACTAAAGCTATAGATCATAATCGGCAAGGCAAAAGCAGAAAATAAAACTAGCTGTTGCCAAGTTTTTAAACGCAAATCGTTAAGATAGGACAGTATCAACGCAAAATATAAGCTTAGCTGCGCACCAACTGACCAAAATACTAGTGGAAAACAAAGGATTAGTAAAAATAGCATAATACTCCACTGATCAAGTTTTGAAAGCTGGATATCAAGGGTCAAGCATGCAAATGCAATAAGAAAACTCACAACTGCCCGGATTGTACTAAAACCGCCACCAGTCAAAAAGATCAATAGAAGTCCAACTGCACTCAACAAAAGAAGTCGCGTCTCTCTGACCAGCCCAGCTCTCTTCAGAAGCAAATGAACCCCGCCTAAGTAAAACTGGATATGCAACCCTGATAGTGTAAACAAATGTAAGAGCCCTGTTGTCTTGTAGGCAGAAGTATAATCAGCAAATTGAGCATCTTTATAGCCAATTACTAACGCTTTGATATAACTAGCTAACCGACTAGAATAACGCTGGTCAATCCTCCAGATTAATTGGTGCCGCACAGTGCTGATTGAAAATTGCTGTATATTGAAAGGCTTTATTGACTCTGCTTGCAAAGTCTGAGTAAACCCAAGACTTTGATAGTATTTTTTTGCATCAAATCCATTTAGATTTCTGGCATTGTCAAAATCTTCAGTATCTCCATTGACTATAGCCATATTAGGTAACGCTTTTCCTTGCCAAATCGCCTTCTCTGCTGGAGACTTCAAGGTATGATAAACTAAATATTTTTTCCCTTGTATTTTTCCTGTCAACTTTAGCGAGTTCCCATCAACCTTTATCGAGTCCGTTTGAATTTTCAAATAGCCATTTGTTATCTTCTGAGGCTCATTCTCAAGTTTGTTTACATAATAATACGTTCGTAAACTAAGAAAAAAACTGCACAAAAAGACCATCAGCCAAAGCCGACGATTTTTCATGCAGATCATTCGAATAATTAAACTACTCAATAGCAACAGCAGCAATAAATGAAACTGATAAAACAAACTCGCCACTAAAATAGCGCTCAGAATCGGTAAGATTAAATAATTGCGAAAGGATTCTATCCTTCTGGCAATGTGGCAGCATCTTCTCCTAATTGCAATTTTGTAAAGTATTTGCTTTCCAAGTGGACCTGATGTGCACTGGCACCTACTTGATTAATTAGCTCAATTGCGTATGGATCATTGCGATAATCCTTCAAGTAATGAATCTTTTTGATTCCAGCCTGCAGCAACGCTTTAGTACACGCTAAACATGGAAAATGTGTCACGTACACCTCGGCTTGATCCGTCGCGATTCCCAATTTAGCGCATTGCAGCAACGCATTCATTTCCGCATGGATCGTTCGTAAACAATGTCCGTCAACGACATAGCAGCCTTCATCCATACAATGGACATCCCCGCTGACTGAACCATTATACCCTCCTGCAATGATTCGCTTGTCGCGCACAATCGTCGCACCAACCTCCAAACGAGTACATGTACTTCTTAATGATAGTAAAACGGCCTGCGCCATAAAATATTGATCCCAAGGTATTCTTTCTGTCGTCAAATTAGTCGTCCTCTCTTTCGATCTTTCTTATATTGTAATCGAGTCCTTCAAATTTTCAAGCGTCTTTTCACCAATTCCGGATACTTTGGTCAAATCTTCTATCGCATGAAAACTGCCATTTTCCTCACGATATTTAATGATGTCCGCAGCACGCTTTTCACCGATTCCTGATAACTGCTGTAATTCAGCTGCGTCAGCTGTATTGATATTGATTTTTGCTGTTTCTGAGTTTGAGCCTGTTCCACCTCCAGTTGGGCTGACCTCGTTGATTACGGGGACTTCTTCTCCGATTTTTGGTACATAAATAATCTCCTGATCTGCTAATAATTTTGAAAAATTCATTTGATTTTGATCCGCATCCGCTGTAAAACCACCCGCCAGATCAATTGCATCCATTAAGCGCATACCTTGTGTGATACGATACATGCCAGTCTTTTTGACTGCACCTTTAACATCGACGTACCACTCCTGACTGCTAGACTCAGCTGTTTCCTTTACACTGCTTTCTGTTGAAAAGAGTGCTGGATCAACGGTTTCCTGTTCCGGTTCTCTAGTTAAAAAGAAAAAAACAGCAATCACTAAAACCACGGGAACGGTAATCAGATATGGGTACTTTTTCAGATAGTCTTTCATAACACCCTCCTTAAAATTAACATACGCAAATAAGTTAGAATGCTTCTCAGAAAGCCTGATTTTTACAAAAAAAAAGGAGCTGACCAAAAGCCTAAAAGACTTTTGGGTCAGCTCCTTTTCACGAATAAACGGCGACTCATTTATAATATTTATTTCATTTTTTCTAAATAGTCTAACGCATCCTGTACCGTTTTAACGGGTACAATCTTCATATCGGTCTTTAATTCTTTGGCGGCCGCTTTGGCTTCTTCATAGTTTGACTTGATGCCAGGCTGCGCTTTTTTCATCTCTTTGGTGATCTCATCATCAGGTGCAAAGAATATTTTATTGTCGCTGGCAGCGGCACTAGCAACTTTTTTATCGATACCACCGATTCGACCAACTTCTCCCTCTGAATTGATCGTTCCTGTTCCAGCGATTTTTTTACCCTGACGTAAATCCTTGTCAACTAGTTGTTCATAGATTTCCAATGTAAACATTAAACCAGCTGAAGGACCCCCGATATCTCCGGCATCAACTTTCACTTTCTCCTGTGAATCGATCTCTGTGTGGTCAGTCAATGTGATGCCAATTCCCGGCTTTTTATCGGTGGGAAGCTTAATCAATTTCTCTGTAGCTTCCTTTGTTTCCCCATCATGTGTGTAGGTTACCTTCATTTTCTGACCAACTTTTTGCGATTTTACATATTTCATAAAATCTTCGCTGCTGGTAAAAGTTTTCCCATCGGCCTTCGTGACCGTGTCCCCCACACTGATCTTTCCAAAAAAGTTTGAATTCTTTTCAACACCCAGCACATAGACCCCTTTATACTTCATCTCGTAAGGTTTATTTGCCAATTTTAATGCCTGCTCAATCGCAAAATTCTGAGATGTCTCCATATTGAATTTTTGAATCTGCATGTATTCATCATCGCTGGCACCGCCAGTCAGTTCATCCGCAGAAATAATTTCATGGAATGGTTCGATCTTTGATTTGATCGCAGTAAAAACGGTGGCTCGCCGAATTCCGACAGAAGTTAAACTGAAGGAACCTTTATCTTCATCTTTTTTATCATTAACAGTAATCAATTCTTTCAGGTCGATTGTCTCTCCAGGCTCTTCGATGTAGTACGGAATCGGCACGACCACACAGGCAACTACTACTAAGGCTAAGAAAATAAGGGCTAATCGTTTGACAAGTTTATTATTTTTCACTATTCTCACGCTTCTCTTCCAACGCCTGATAAACTGCCTCAGGCAAATATTCTTTGACATCCCCATTAAATGTCCATACTTCTTTTAAAATTGACGAACTAATATGACTATATTTTGGCTCCGCCAGTAAAAAGACTGTTTCTAGTTCTTGATCAAGATGTCGATTCATTAATGCGATCTCTTTTTCATACTCATAATCTTTTATACTGCGGATTCCTCGCAATAGAAATTTTGCCCCAAGCTTTTCGGCTACAGACACGGTTAATTCGTTCTCTTGAGTGATCACACGCACATTCGGGATATGTTTGACAGATTCCTTTACGATAGCAAGTTTTTCTTCCGAAGTAAAGTAACTCTTTTTACTTGTATTTACGAAAACGCCGATGATCAACTCATCAAACAATTTCGCTCCCCGTTCTATCGTATCCATATGCCCCATTGTTAATGGATCAAAACTGCCGGGAAAAAGCGCGATTCGTTTCATCTTAATCCTCCCAATCATAGATAGTTACAGCAGTGATGCCGTAATCATGACGCTTACGTTCTTTTAACTGACCAATTGTCTCTGGCAGCACCACAGCCTTATCGGTCTCACAAACAACCGTCGCCTGATTCGTTAATAACTCATGTTCAAGCAGCATTTCAATTTGCTTTACAATTTCCTGCTTCGCGTAGGGCGGGTCTAAAAGCACTAGATCAAATTTCTGATCACCTTCTGCCAATTGTTTAATGGCTTGATTTGCCGGCATCTTCATTAACTGAAAGGACGCTTCATTTTTAGTCATCGCAACATTTTCACGAACAATTTCCATTGCTCGATAGTTTTTCTCGACTAGAACCGCTTGATCCATTCCGCGGGAAACTGCCTCTATTCCAAGCGAACCGCTGCCAGAAAACAAGTCCAATGCAGTCCCCCCGTCAAAGTAAGGTCCAATCATGTTAAACATCGCGCCCTTCACTTTATCTGTCGTGGGTCGTGTATTGTTCCCCGTTAATGTTTTTAACTTCCGACCGCCAAATTCACCTGCAACTACACGCATGATCCCCATGCCTCTCTTTCCTACTAAATCTCTCTACTAATTAAAGCTAGTAAATAAAGCTTGAAAAAACTCGAACGAATATTCTTATTATCAAAGAAAAAGATGAAAAATGTTTGAAAAAATCAGACATTTTTCACCTTACTTAGACTGTTTCTGCTAATCGAATCTTCGTATTGGCTTCTACTACATCCAACTCATCATCATCTTTCACTTGATAAGCAGCCTTCGTTCCAATCCGATCCGCAAAATTCATTTCAATATCTGGACGATAGGACCGTTCCACTTGGCGCACAAAATGTAACGCCTGAAGCTTTTCTTCCACTTCTTCAACTGTCTCTTCATTCACATACAATACCACATATTTCATTTTTCTTGAGACAAAATGAACCAAGCCATATCGTTTCAAGGTTTTTAATTGCTTCAAGGAATATACCCAAACGATTATCCCTCGTCTTTTTTGCATTATAAATTCAGTATTATCCATGACAATTCCCCTTACAACTATGATTCCCTGTTTCAAAAAAAGGATTTCCAGCATCAACCTTGATCTCCACTGAAATCGTCTGTGCGATACGTTGACCAACTTCATCTAATAACTGTTGGAGATCCGTTTCTGCTAAACGAAAGGCTGCTACTTTCTCATTAAGATCGAGGGCACGTTTACTCAATCGAACCTTTCGCTGCTGTTGGCGGTAATCAGGTGCATACTCACCATAACTCGCGATTTGTTCGAATTTATCTTTGTCTCTTAGAAAAGCCTTTTTAAGCTTTGCAACTTCTGGACTAGTGTTCATCTCTGTTCTTGTCAGCAGATAGTTTTTATAGCTTTGACTCGCTAGTATTTCCTGAATCAGTACTTGATTCTGGTCCTCTAGCTGAAAGAAAGCGTCATTAATAATCAACTTATTCACTATCCTTTGTTTTTTCTGGTTCCTGTAACAAGACTAGCACACTTTCTTGATTAATTGCAACGCCAAGATCCGCCTCAGATACACTAAATACTTCATTCAAATGCTCTTGACTAATCCAATTAAATAGGTTGAATAAAGGATCAACCATTGGTGAATAAAACAAGCCGCTTTGGTAGTCGATTTTGTCATGTTTAGCTAAATCCTTAAACTCAGCTGCAGATAACTCAAAAGACAAATTGCTCAAGTGCGCCCCTTGATCGGTCTGCCACTCTTCTAGACGCTCATTAGACAGCACTCTTTTAGGTGTTGTTAAGAAACTTTTTAAAAGCTTCTTACTATCGTCCATTGATTTATCCGGCACCATTAATTTAGGCAATTTATTTAAACTACGGTACTGATTAATCGCATCAATCGTCCGTGATTGCTTTTGTGTATTCAACACATTCCAATCAAGATTACTCTCTTGTACACGGTTCGCTAAAGGATTTCCGCTATTAATCTGGTAGGGCATCAAACGCAATAAATTTTCCAAGTCTAAATAAACGACACCTATCAGCTTTTCTTTATCACTATTGAAAAAAAGCATCGCAAACGTATTATTTTCAAAAGCGATCAATGGACGGAAGCGCATATCATTCTCACTCAATTCGATCGCCACAGGCTCTTCGTCATAGGTCAAAGCAAAATCTGCTGATAAGTTGATTTGATCAGACAGCTGACTGCTGGTCATGCCAAACTTAAATGGTTTAACATCTGCTTTTTTTGCCATTACTTTGATTGTACTGACTTTTCCAGCTTCTACATTCACTTCCAAAATACCACGCTCAAGCTCATAATCCCTAGTTTGAAAGAAAAATCCACTATCTTCTATCTTTGTCGGATGACCAAACTTTTGTTCAAAAGCCTCGATAGATTGAGAAATGTATTGTGCGTAGCCTTCTGTCTTGATTGTTTGATGCTTCAACGCTTTATGACGCACCACTTGATTTTTTTGTTCAACTGGTACTTGCTTTTGCGTAGGCGGAAAGAGGACTGGCTGCAAATAGTAACCAATCAAAACCAAACATAAAATACTAAGAAAACCAATCACTCTTTTCACACAACAACGCTCCTACTTAATACTGCTTATTTTTCTTTTACTTCAATTAATAAATCACCGGAAGAAATGCTTTCGCCCTCTTCAACGTATAAATGTGATACTTCGCCTGCAAAACGTGCATCAATAGATGTCTCCATCTTCATCGCTTCGGTAATCAGCAATGGTTGACCCTTCTCAACATGATCGCCTTTTTTCACTAAGACCTTCAAGACCGATCCAGTCATTGTCGCCCCGATTTGCTCACGATTAGTTGGCTCAACTTTACGTTTCGTTTGGACGGCACTCTTGATTGACGCATCCTTAACGAGAATTTCACGACGTTGACCGTTTAAGTTGAAGAAGAGTGTCCGATTTCCTTCTACATCTGCTTCCCCGATTTCATCTAAACGAATAATCAAGGTTTTCCCTTTTTCAATTTGAACGTTGATTGTCTCACCAAGGCGCATGCCAGTAAAGAAGGTTGGTGTATCTAACAATGTAACATCTGCAAATTGACCATAAGATTTTTGATAATCTAGGAAGACTTGCGGATACATCAAATAGCTTAATACATCTGTCTTACTTGGCTCAAAGCCGATTAACTCTTGTAATTCTTGCTTCACTTTTTCAAAATTGACTGCCTCAGCAAATTTACCTGGACGTTCTTGCATTGCTGGACGTCCTTGTAAAATGATGCGCTGCAGTTTTTCAGGGAAGCCGCCAACAGGTTGACCAAGTTCTCCTTGGAAAAAGCTGACAACTGACTCTGGATAACTTAACTCATCTCCATGATCATAGATATCTTCTTCTGTCAGTTCGTTTTGCACCATAAACAATGCCATGTCACCAACCACTTTAGAAGATGGCGTTACTTTTACAATATCACCAAACATCAAATTTACAGTTTGGTACATTTCTTTAATTTCATCCCATTTATCGCCTAAACCGACAGCTTTAGCTTGCTGTTGCAGATTTGAGTATTGTCCGCCAGGCATTTCATGATTATAGACTTCTGTTTGAGCAGCCATAATGCCATTTTCAAAGCTTGCATAGTATGGACGAACGTCTTCCCAATAGTGATTGATTTGACGAACGTTCTTCAAATTCAACTCAGGCGTACGATCTCCGTACTGTAGAGCAAAATACAAACTGCTCATACTTGGTTGACTGGTTGCTCCGCTCATCGCGCTGGTTGCAACGTCAACAACATCCACTCCTGCTTTAACAGCCGCAGAAAGTGTGATAAGTCCGTTTCCGGAAGTATCATGTGTATGCAGATGAATCGGTAAATCAGTTGTTTCTTTCAACTCACTGATCAAACGGAAGGCAGCCTGCGGTTTCAATAGACCAGCCATATCCTTGATTGCAATCATATGAGCACCGATTGATTCCAATTCCTTCGCCATGCCTTTATAGTAGTCAACGTTGTACTTCGTACGGTTAGGATCTAGGATATCCCCCGTATAGCAAATCGCTGCTTCAGCAATTTTGCCCGCATCACGAACATATTGAATGCTTTTTTCCATTTGCGGAACCCAGTTTAAGCTATCAAAGATACGGAAAACATCTATGCCGTTATGAGCAGCTTCTTTGATAAATTCTTCTAATACATTGTCGGGATAATTAGAATAGCCGACTGCATTTGAGCCACGGAATAGCATTTGCAGCAATGTATTCGGCATTGCTTTACGTAATAATTTCAGACGCTTCCAAGGATCCTCCGTTAAGAAACGATAAGCAACATCAAAAGTAGCCCCGCCCCACATCTCGCTTGAGAACAATTCAGGAATACCTTCTCCAGTCGCTTGGGCTACATTTAGAAGGTCGTGTGTACGAACTCGCGTAGCCAGTAAGCTTTGATGCGCGTCACGGAAAGTTGTATCGGTCAATAAGACAGAATCCTGTTCTTTAACCCATTTAGCAACTGCTTCTGGGCCCGATTGATCCAAGATATTTTTCGCAGTAATAATTTCTCTTTTCTCGATTTTTGGTGCCCGAGGCGTTTCGAAATAACGTTTTTCTTGTTTTTCAATTCCCGGGAAGCCGTTAACTGTGATTTCAGAAATATAACGCATCGTTTTATTCCCACGGTCACGAACGCGTGGAAACTCAAACAACTCAGGTGTATTGTCAATAAATGTCGTTTTCGCATCGCCACTTTGGAAAACGGGATGACTAATCACATTGTGCATGAAAGGAATATTTGTCTTCACTCCGCGAACTCGGAACTCAATTAAACAACGCTGCATTTTTTCGATTGCTTGATCAAAGTTCAAGGCATGGGTACAGACTTTTACTAATAAAGAATCAAAGTATGGCGTTACTGTTGCTCCAGCATAGGCATTTCCCACGTCTAAACGCACTCCAAAACCACCTGGTGAACGGTACGTATCAATCTTACCGGTGTCAGGCATAAAACCATTCAACGGATCTTCAGTCGTCACACGACATTGGATCGCGGCACCAGACATTTGCACATCTTCTTGCTTAGGCAGTCCGATTTCCTTATGCAAATCTTTGCCTTGAGCGATCATTAATTGAGAAGTAACGATATCCACACCGGTGATTAATTCAGTAATCGTATGCTCTACTTGGACCCGTGGATTTACTTCAATAAAATAGAAGTTATCGCCTTCGACTAAGAACTCAACGGTTCCGGCGTTAACATAACCTACGTGTTTCATTAATTGAACAGCGGCTTGGCAGATTTTTTCCCGTTGCTCGCTATTCAAGGAAATACATGGCGCCACTTCGACAACCTTTTGATGACGGCGTTGCACGGAACAATCCCGCTCAAATAAATGCAAAACATTTCCATGAGTATCCCCTAAAATTTGAACCTCAATATGTTTAGGATTGGCAACATATTTTTCAACGTAGATTTCATCATTCCCGAAAGCCGCTTTCGCTTCACTTTTAGCACGATCATAGCCTTCACGAGCCTCTTTTTCATCATGAGCCACGCGCATCCCGCGACCACCGCCGCCTAGCGCTGCTTTGATCATGATCGGGTAACCATGTGATTCAGCAAATTCCAAGACGCCTTCAATCGTGTCCACCGGACCATCAGAACCAGGAATTGACGGAATTCCAGCCTCTAACGCAGCCGTTTTTGCTTTGATCTTATCGCCGAAAATATCTAAATGATGCAACTCAGGCCCCACAAAAATAAGACCCTCCTCGCGACAACGCTTCGCGAATTCCAAGTTTTCTGAAAGGAAGCCATAGCCTGGGTGAATGGCATCCACCTTTGCTTCTTTCGCTACTCGGATAATATCCTCAATATCTAGATAGGCATCAATCGGTTTTTTCCCTTTACCGACTAAATATGCCTCATCTGATTTAAAGCGATGGACCGAATATTGATCCTCCTCTGCGAAGATCGCCACCGTTTTAATGTTTAATTCGCTACACGCGCGAAAAACCCGCGTTGCAATTTCTCCTCTATTTGCTACCAATACCTTTTTCATGCACTTCACTCCTGACTTTTTAAGTATTCATACTCGATCGCAAGCTTCGTTCGTTTTTCATCCGCACTGATATTTAATGCAAATGCCACGCCGACTGACAATACGAGTAAGCTATTTCCTCCTTGACTCAAAAACGGGAACGTGATCCCAGTCAAAGGAATAATTCCCAAAATACCACCAAGATTAATAAAAACTTGTAATAACAACAAACTTCCAATTCCAATACAAATCAAAGAATTGAAAGGCTTCTTCGAACGAATTCCAACCAAGTAAATTCGTGCGATCATAAAAATCAAAATTGCTAATATAACAAAAGCGCCGATCAAACCAACTTCTTCTATTACAATAGAAAAGATAAAGTCAGTATGAGCTTCACTTAAAAAACCTTTTTTCTCAATACTATTCCCAAGACCGCGGCCAAACCAGCCACCATTAAACATCGCATAATAGCCGTTGACCATTTGATGACCGGTATCCAATTCGAATTTGAATGGATTTTTAAAGCTTTCAAAACGACTAGCAATATATTTCAGCTTTCCAGGAAGAACCTTATCACCAAAATGAGTCAAAAATTCGATGACTAGAAAACTTCCAGTAATCCCAACACCACCGATAATCAAGCTGTAAACCCAGTTTACTCCACTAGCCAACAGCAAAATCAACGCCAGTAAAGTGATGATTGCCGCATTCCCCATGTCGGGTTGAATAGCTACTAAAAAGATCATAGCAAAAACTAAGATCAATGGACGTTTCATATCACTGACAAAATTGTCTTGGATCGTTTCCTGACGTTTCGATAAAATATATGAAAGGTACCAGATAACCATGATCTTCAAGTATTCAGCCGGCTGCATAGTGAAGCCTCCGATATCGATCCAACCTTTAGCACCATTTCGTTCATCACCAAAAAAAAGAACGACAATCAATAATATAAAGATCAGATACGTAACAAAAATGATCAGCTGCTGACTTTTCAGCACGTCTGTCTTCATCTTGTACATCAAACTAATCGCAACTAAACTTAAAACCCAAAAGATTCCCTGGTTCATTACCAAGCTTGTTGGATTCGCATTATTCGTAATCAATAAATAGGAAGTTGAACTATAGACAAAAATCAAGCCAATCACAGTTAAAATCAAATAAGGAATTAAAATACTATAATCTAAAAAATGACGTTTCTTTATCTTCGTAGGCAAGAGTTAAGCCTCCCAGCCGGCATCCGTCATATCTTGACGAGTCTCGTACAATTCCGTATATAAACGATTCAGCTCTGCTTCCAATTCGCTAAGCATCTTCTGTCCTTCTCCGCGCTTCAATATACCAACCTTTTCAGCAAAGAAGACCTGACGGGAGAAGCCATACATCTGTGTATCGACAACTTCCTCGAAGGCTTTACATTGAGAGATACAAAGGCTATTTGTTTGATTGCGAATCAACAGTTTGATTCGGTCAGCATCCTCTTGTAATACTTTAATGGCAAAATCAGAAGAAATATTTTCCATTTTGCTTCCCTCCTATCTTGATTCAACATTATAACATAGAAAAATTTTAAAAAGGAAAAAAATAAGCGAGACTAAGCTTTTTCTAAACTCTTTGTTCGGGTTTTGAGTTTTACACAGCTACTCTAATATTACATAGAGATTACAAACCAAAAACTTAAGCAAAAAACGCGAAAAATCAATTCTTTTTTGTTTCTCCCTCGTGAAACAAACGGACAATATGAAACATAACAGTTTTTTATCATTTTATTCTATCATAATCCCTCAATCAATTCTTGCAAAAGTTTGTATTTTCACGACAAATAGCCCGCTGGATAGCAGGCTAAAAAATTCTGTTTACTTAAGGAAATGATGTAAATTATCGTCCACCTCATACCAACGTTGGATTTTTATGATGAACTGGACACAATTAGTTATTCACGCTTGCGAATTCGCTCGAGTAACCGTTTTCGTTTTTTCTTAGGTTTTGCTGGTGGCGATTCCTTGTTCACTGCGGTAACGATCGCCTCCTGAGGCGCCTCTTCCTTGCGCTCTCCTGTAACAATCAGCTTCGCTGGGACGGATTCGTCGTCTGCTTTGATATCCATTGGTTCAATTCCCGCTGGAAAACACGCATTGATCAACACAAAAGCTTGACTTTCATTCAGATCCCACGAATGGTAGCCGCTTGGTAGCTCAATTGTTTGGACCAAGCAGTTCGGCTGTGGCCATTCTTCGGTAATGGTTAAATCCTCCGGAATACGGATGGTTTCTTGTACTATTTTCTTGCTGTCAGGTGCCTGCACCTGTTGTATTGGTTCTTCTACTGCTTGGACAGCTGCCATTGGTTCAGTCTGAGGCTGAGCGGCGCTTTCCGCCACCTGTTTATCATCAAAAATCATTCTTTCCGTTCGTTTGATGACTTTGGCACGGCGCACTTCCTGAAATAATTCAACACCATTTTTTTCGAATAGTTTTAGTTTCGTTAATTTTGTTAGTGACGCTTTAATCTCTTCTGCTGATTTGGTGAAATCAAAATTCTTTATACGCAACCGATGGGACTTGCCATCGCTTTTACCAAACTCTGCAGCTAATGTATAGGTTGTTTGCATTGTTCCATTCCTTCCTAGTTTCTTTTACTTGTATAGTTTCTCCGCAGGTCTTCGTCATGAACCGACCAATCCTGCCAACGGTTCTTTGATAAATTGAGTAAATAACGTTTTCAGCTTTTCTGCAACATAAGTTTTCGCTGGAAACAATTTAATTTCTAATAAACGCCATTCCTTCTTTTCGAAATATTCTGTAAAGAAGACATAATAACGGCGCAGTGCGCTATTCGATCGTGTGCGCATAAAAATGTGACGCACAAGATCGGCCAATACAAATGAGAAATCCGCTTCTGTCAATTCTTC
>NZ_JAHLOS010000013.1 GCF_018917525.1 Enterococcus raffinosus
TTTGAACTGGTTCTCTGGAATATGACGAATCAGTGCACCAATAAATTCCTCTACCGACATCGTCTTTATCTTATCCGTGTTAGTTCGTTTATCATGATACTGAAACATCACTATTTTCCCATCGTACAAAAGGATACGATTTAAAGCAATGGGACCACGTTTCATATAACGACTGATATATTCTAATATCTTTTTGAGAGAAGTTCGGCTCCTTTTGGGTGCATGCACGTAAAAACCCTCTGCATTTTTCGTGTACGCCGCTTGTAAAAGTGGCTGGACTCGTGCCTTATCCCATTGGGATAAGGTTCTTCGAATGAGCTTTAGGACCGCATTCTGCCAATATTTCCTCAACATTGCGAACGGAAAATAGTCATAGTCCTTCCATTTTCCATCTGTCGTCAGTCCACCCATGGTGACGACTAAATGAACATGCGGATTGTATTCTAGCTGAGAACCGAAGGTGTGGAGTGTTGCCACAACCCCAGCTTGTATATGGTGCTTTCTAAAAAAATCTAATAGTATCCGTGCAGCTTCGTCCATTAATCCTTTTAAAAGCTCCTTACGATACTTCTCCTTCAGAAAAATCTCACGTAAACCTTCATCGATCGTGAAGATGACGTGTCGATGCGTCACTGTAAACAGATCATTCGCCGCAACCTCTGCCCACCGTTGACTTTCCCCAGTTGCACAAGTTGGACAAAATTTCCCTTTACAACGAAAAGCCACTTTCTTTACATCATGGCATCCTTCACAGACAAATAGACGATAACCTTTTTTAAGGTCACCACAATCGCGAAACTTCTTCACTTCTCTTTTCACAACGGATCGAATCCTTCTCGTGTACCTTTGATTGAATTTCTCCCAGTTTTGATATTCATCAAAGAAAATGGCGTGTAAAATATTGGGTTTCATCTCTCTAGTTTAATAGGAAAAAGACCAGATGAAAAGCGGTCAAAAGATTGATGTATCAATCCTTTGACCGCTTAAAATGTTATACTTCCTTTAATGTTAAAAAAACAGCAAATCATCAAAATACGATGATTTGCTGTTTTTAACTACAATAGCATGCTCTCTATTTTTGTTTTTCTAACTCTCCTATTTGTTGCTTACTATCTCTTGTTTGAATAACCAGTGAAACTCCTCCTGCCAAAACAAAGACTAGCGCAATAAAAGTAAAGGCTCCGCCATATGACCCGCTGGTATTCACTAACCAACCGATAATCATTGGCGCGAAAAAGCCGCCAGAAACCCCAATTGCATTGATAATTGAATACTTGGTCGAAACTTCCCGTTCAGCAAACAGCTTCACTGGCAAGCTCATTAAAGTAGCAAAGCCTACACTTGCTGCCGCTACTGCCACCGCCAAAAAGAGCATACTTAACAATAATGAGTGGCTTTTCGATAATAGGAAGGCGACTATTCCACCCAATGCGGAAGCAACGAAAATCACCAGTTTTTCACGATCCTTAAAATAGCGACTGATCATCGAACCTGCGAACATTGCACTGAGCATCATGACTAACCCAATCAATGCACTCATCATCGCCATTTTATTCATCGTCAAACTGAATTCGTCTACCAAATAGGAAGCAATCCATCCTGTCATCCCATAGACCGCCGCATTGATGAAAAATGCCGCTAAAACCATAATCCAAACATTTCGATCCTTGATCACTTCAAAGAAAGAGATATTGGCTTGATTCGCAGAAACGATCGGCTTTCCAGTCGTTTTAGGAATACCTCGAATCATTAAGAAACCAATCAACAGCACGATCCCACCATAAATGAAGTACGTCATCTTCCAGCCAACCAATGTTAGCAATAGTGCAACTAGCAAAGGTCCGACAATCCCTGCAAAGCCTGAGGAAGCGATCATGGACGATTGCACGGAGCCCCGTTTTTCAGGTTCAACTTCTTTTGTGACAAACGCGCTGACTGCCGAAGGATAACCGGCATGAGCAAATGAGCCCGCCATAAAACGAACTAACAGCAAATAAATAAGTGAAAAGCCGAATCCTAAACAAATCATCAATACACCAATTAGTAAAATCGCAAAAATCATGATTTTACGGCTGCCTAGACGATTGCCTAAAAAGCCAAAGGGAATTTGAAACAGGGTATAGCCCAAGAAAAAAGCACTTAAAATCAATCCTTTTTGTCCTGCATCAATTCCTAAATCCTGTGCGATTGGGATGACTGATAAGCTAATGATGTTCTTGTCCAAATATACACAGGTATATCCGAGAAATATTAGGATTAATGATCGATTAATCTTGTTATTTCCCATAAACTAAACACTTTCTAAATAGGCTAATGCAGCTTCAACATAGACATTTGAGCCAAATTCCAAAATGGATTCATCCAAAACAATCTTCGGATTGTGCAGCATTAATTCTGTATCAGCAGCCGTAATAAACATCGTCGTCGTGGGAATTCGATGACTGATTTCACCAAAATCTTCACTTCCCATCATTGGGACTGCCAATGGTGCTTCTTGAAGAACATTCGAAGGAAAAACTCTTTCTAGTCCTTCTTTGACCATTCCTGTCACTGTTTGGTCAATTTCATTGCTACAACAGCCGTTAGTAAAATCAATGGTTACCTTCGCGCCAAAGGCTTGACCAATAGATGCTGAAATCTCGACCATTCGTTTCTTAATTTGCTGGCGAACCTCCTCTTTCAAAGTACGCAGTGTTCCTTTCATATATGCGGAACTTGGAATTACATTTGATGAACCAGGTGTTCCACCGACAAACTCACCGATTGTTAAAACAAAGCGCTCAGCTGAACTGATTTCACGAGCAGAAAGGGTCTGTAATGCCTCATAAATTTTAGTCGCGACGTTGATCGGATCAATTGAAACTTCCGGCATCGAACCATGACTGCCAACACCCTCAATCTTGATTTCGAACCAATCGGCGCTAGCCATAAACGTACCAGCAGGTGCGACAAATACATTTTTTAATGGTAAATCCTTGAAAGGAAAGACGTGGATCATCGCTCCTGCATCGACCTTAGGATTCTCCAGTATTCCTGCGTCTAAGCAATCCTTTGCCCCTTGCAAAATCTCTTCGCCTGGTTGGAATAGAAGCTTCACTACTCCCGGCAGTTCCTTTTCACGTTCTTTCAAAAGCTTGGCCGCCCCTAATAACATGGTTGTATGAATGTCATGGCCACAGGCGTGCATTGCGCCATTTTCAGAACGAAACTCCAAATCGGTATCTTCTACAAGTGGAAGCGCATCCATATCGCCGCGCAATAAAAAGACTCTCTCTCCTTGACCAACCGTACAGGTAACACCCATTTTACCGCAACTTTGAGGCTTATAGCCATACTCCACCAATTTCTGCCAAACAAAATCCTTGGTGGCTGGCAGTTCCATTCCCACCTCTGGATTTCGGTGAAGGTGTCTGCGAATCTCTACTAATTCTGTTTGCAACGTTGTTTCTTTGATCATTTCCATCATGATTCCCCCTTTGAGAAAAATGATAGCACAACATAGGAAAAAGTAATTTTTTTCTTTTTAAAAGTCATTAAACAAAAACAGTGTTTTTTCAGTTTCAGTGATATTTTAAATAAAAAAAGAGAAGTCAATTTCGATTGACTCCTCGATGTTTCATTCTTTTATTTTACTTTTAATGCAGCTAATTGCTGTTCAATATCCTCTTCGCCAACATCTGCCGCTAATAATGCACAAGCAGTATAGGCACTTTCAACCATGGCCGTATCGAACAATGTCACTTTTTTATCTGTCATTTCGATGGCCATTTCTAGGTTCATTTTGGCACTGCCTAAATCATAAAAAGCTAGCAATTCATTTGCTGAATTCTCTTCGATTGCCTGTGAGATTCGCTCCATCGATGTACCTATACCGCCATCTTCCAATCCTCCAGCAGTTGTGATTGGGACATCTTTAGCTACTTCGCCGATCAGACGTTTCAAGCCTTCAGGAATTTCTTTTGTATGAGAAACTAATACAACACCTCTACTCACTGAAAACACCTGCCTCAATCATTGACTCAAAGAAATAAGCGGATGACATCGCCCCTGGATCGATATGACCGATCGAACGCTCTCCAACGTATGAGGCACGCCCTTTAGTTGCCTTGATGTTTTTCGTTTGTTCAACGAGAATTTCCAACGTAGCCGAGTTTAGAGTACCGTTATTTAAATTGTCTACTGCCGGTCCCCACAAATCTAACATTGTTTTTTCACCGACAGTTGAATTACCACGTTTCATAATACCGGCAATCGCTGCTCTTAATAAAATTTCTGGATCATTCGACTCTTTGCTGGCTTTCATCATTTCCATCATCGCTGTGCCATAGAGAGGGCCGGAAGCTCCACCAACTTTGCTGATCAACGCCATTGCGGTTGCTTTAAAGATGTCTGGCAAATCGCCAGACAAGTCTGCAGCCATTACCGCATCCATGCCTCGGGCCATATTATTTCCATGGTCACCATCACCGATTGGTGTATCCAGCTCACTCAAATAGTCTTTCTTGATTTGAATTTTTTCATTGAATAATTCTAGTGTTTTTCGCAAATTTTCTGGTGTAAACATAATGGGCCTCCTTATTCGTAAAAACCTACTAACTTTCCTTTAGAAAAATTAGTTGCATTTCTATGCCAGGCATCCTCCAGTAATTTTTTTTACTTTTGAAAAAACTGGCAGTCTTGAATACTCTTTTGTTCAGCTTGTGATCATTATAAATCAACCAGCTTAATTTTTTTAATATAAACCTCTTTTTTACCAAGCAATTGTATGAACAGGTTCATTCAATAAGCGTAACCGCTCGTCATCTAGCTTGATCATCGTGATCGATGCGCCTGCCATTTCAAGGGAAGTCATGTAATTTCCGACTTTATTGAAGGTAAGCTCAATCCCTTCATCAGCAAGGATCGCTTTTGCATCGTTAAACAAAATGAATAGCTCCATCAATGGAGTAGCTCCCATCCCGTTGACGAATAAGCCATATTTATCGCCGGATTTCCAATCGAATTCTCCTTTGATCTTTCCAATGATCTCTTCTGCGATTTCTTTTGATCCTTTGATTTTTTCACGACGATAGCCTGGTTCACCATGAATTCCTACACCAAATTCCATTTCATCTTCAGCTAATACAAATCCAGGCTTGCCAACTTCTGGAACCGTTGCACCCGATAAGGCGATCCCAACAGTTTTGATATCTTTGACTAACTCTTTCCCGTAGCTGGCTAACTCAGCTACAGATTTTCCTTCACGAGCCATACCACCGATAATTTTATGCACTAAGACTGTCCCAGCAACACCACGACGTCCTTGTGTATAGGTACTATCTTCTACAGCAATATCATCGTCTACTAAAACAGAATCAACTTCGATGCCATCCATTTCAGCCAAATCTTTTGCCATATCGAAATTCATCACATCGCCTGAATAGTTTTTGACGATCATTAATGTACCTTTTCCTTTATCGGTTGCTTTGATTGCTTCGTGTATTTGATCTGGCGTTGGCGAAGTGAAGACCTGCCCACAAACCGCCGCACTTAGCATGCCGTCTCCGACAAAACCTGCATGTGAAGGCTCATGGCCGCTTCCGCCGCCGCTGACTAGCGCTACTTGATCATAATCATCACTTCGAGCCACTACAAGCGTTTCAGGAACCTGTTTGACATAGTCAGGATAAGCGCCAACTAATCCGCTTACCATTTCTTCCACGACATTCTTTGGATCATTGATAATTTTTTTCACTTGCTCTTCCTCCTTGTAAATAAAAATAACCTTTATCCTTTATACTCTTATGTCCAATCTTCTTTAAGCAGCCCGTAGATAAGTGTATCCTGCCAAAGCGGCGTGCCGTCTTGTTGCTTACTGAAATAAATATTTTTTCTCAGATGTCCCTCTTTAATGAATCCCAATTTTTCTAATAATTTCCAGGAAGACTGATTTTCAGGATGACACTCCGCAAAAATCCGATGCGCTCCTTGTGCGAAAACTTGGTCAATCATTGTGAAAGCTGCTTCATACGCATAGCCTTGATGTTGAAAATCATAGTGAAAAACAAATCCTAATTCCCAACTGGCTTCCACTACCTCCTCAAGATAAATGTTCCCAATCACTTTATCGTCAAGACAGACTGCCCAAAACTCGTCAGATTCGCTATGACTTTTTACTATTTCCTTACTCTGCTGCTGATTAATCGGTCCGTAAGGTTCATATTTCACTACGCGTTCATCTGACAGGTACTCCCACAAATCCAGCCAATCCCTAGGCATAAATTTCCTAATTATTAGTCGTTTTGTTTTTATACTCTTCGTCTTTTTCATACCATTTTATCCTAAAATTAAAGCATACTAGGGTAATAGAAAATTCTATTACCCCATAAAATTTACATTGGTAAAATCATAAATAGCAATGCAGCTAAAATTCCACCGATGATTGGCCCAACGATAGGAACCAAGGCATAGCCCCAATCAGAGCCTCCCTTATTTGGAATCGGCAGAAACGCATGGGCAATTCGCGGACCAAGATCTCGAGCTGGATTGATCGCATAACCCGTTGTCCCGCCAAGCGAAAGTCCAATAACTAAGATCAAGATACCCACCGCGATTGGATTTAATCCATCACCAAACTTGCTCATTCCAAAAGCTAATAAAGCAAAAACCAGCATGAAGGTCCCGATGATCTCACTAATCAAGTTGGCGCCTAAACTACGAATCGCCGGTCCGGTTGCGAATACACCTAAAATCGTCGCTTGATCTTTGGTTTCTTTCCAATGCGGATAGTAATGAATGTATACCAAAACCGCACCAATAATAGCACCGATCATTTGTCCTAAAATATATGGGACAACCATATCCCAGCCAATTTTCCCAGCAATCGCCATACCGATCGTTACGGCAGGATTCAAATGTGCAAATGACATATAGCCTGCTGCATAAGCGCCAATTGTTACAGCGGCACCCCATCCGAGCGTGATGGCGATCCAACCAGCTCCTTCAGCCTTCGTTTTACGCAGACATACTCCAGCTACAACACCATCTCCCAATAATACTAAGACCATCGTTCCAATAATTTCTCCAATTACCTGCGTTGACATACTCGTGTCCATAAACTCATCCCCTTTAAATTTTTGTTACTATATCAGCTGCCCAGTAAATTTTTTCTCTCATAAAAATTTAGTTGCGCTGTGCAGCTGATTTAATCACTTATTTTTCTTTAGGTTGATGTTTATATTGCATCGTCGCTTGAACTGCTTCTTGCCAGCCTGCGTAAAGATCATCTGTCACGTCTTGATCCATCGCTGGTTCGTAGCGTTGACCATCAGCAGCAAATTTCTTAATGTCATCAATATCTTTCCAATAACCGACCGCTAAACCTGCCAGATAAGCCACACCTAGCGCTGTTGTTTCCAGATATGGTGCACGTTCTACTGGTGTTTGCAGAATATCTGCTTGGAATTGCAGCAATAGATCATTTTTCGATGCGCCGCCATCCACACGCAATAATTTAATATCCGTACCAGAATCTTTATTCATTGTTTTCACAACGTCTGCTGTTTGATAGGCTAATGATTCTAAGGTTGCACGGATGAAATGTTCTTTGGTTGTTCCACGAGTTAATCCAAAGATCGCACCACGTGCTTGCTGATCCCAATAAGGTGCGCCAAGTCCAGTAAATGCTGGAACTACGTAAACATTTTCACTACTATCAACTCGTTTTGCATAGTCTTCAGATTGCGGAGCTTTTGTAAACATTCGTAAACCATCACGCAACCACTGGATCGCAGAACCAGCAACGAACACACTACCTTCTAAGGCGTAAGTTACTTTGCCATCAATACCATAACCGATCGTCGTCAATAATCCGCTTTCAGAAAGAATTGGTTCTTCCCCTGTATTCATCACGATGAAGGCGCCGGTTCCATAGGTATTCTTAACCATCCCTTTATCAAAGGCCAACTGTCCGACTAAAGCTGCTTGCTGATCCCCAGCCATACCTGCAATTGGAACCTTGTTGCCATAGAAATGGTAATCAGCCGTATATCCATAAATTTCTGAGTTAGATTTTACTTCCGGCAGGATTTCTTTCGGAATCTCTAACAAGTCTAAAATTTCTTGATCCCATTTCAGGTCATAGATGTTATACATCATTGTCCGGCTAGCATTGGTATAATCAGAAACATGAACTTCCCCGCCTGTTAATTTCCAAACGAGCCAAGTATCGATTGTTCCAAATAGCAACTCACCATTTCTTGCCCGTTCACGTGAGCCTTCAACATGATCCAAGATCCATTTCACTTTGGTTGCAGAGAAATAAGAATCAATTAATAAGCCTGTTTTCTTTTGAATCATTTCAGAGTGTCCTTGCTCTTTTAACTCATCTGCAATGTCGCTCGTTTGCTTCGATTGCCAGACAATCGCGTTATAAATTGGATGTCCTGTATCTTTTTCCCAAATGACCGTTGTTTCACGTTGATTGGTGATCCCGATCCCTTCGATTTGATCGGGTTTTAAACCGCCTTCAATTAATGAACCTGCAATAACTGATTGAACCGAGTTCCAAATCTCATTCGCATCATGTTCTACCCAGCCCGGTTTTGGAAAATGCTGTGTGAATTCTTTCTGTGAAGAACTTACTTCCTTCCCTGCTTTGTCGAAAACGATTGCCCTGCTTGACGTTGTTCCTTGATCGATTGACATGATATAAGACTCCATGTTCCCACTCCTTTTTATATTATATTTGGTGCTTTTTTAAATCCGTTAATTGAGTTTCCTTGATCTGTTGATCTAATTCTGATTGATACGCTTTTTTTGTCGCAGCGTTCCAATCGAAGTAATCAGCCATAGCATCAACGACAGCGTCTTTGATTTCCATTAAACGATGGCTGATAAACAGCATATAATTCGTTCGGCGTAATAAGTAATCCACTGGTGTTAGTGTCATCTCTTCTTCCATTGCATAACGTAATGACATTGATTCTGCCAAAGAAAGCCCTTTAAAGCTTCCTTGCTCCTGAAGTGCGAAGACTTTTTCTGCATTCGAACCATATAGTTCAGCAATAAATTTCGCATCTTCAGCACTTAAGCCTTGATCTTCGCCTTTTTTAGCAATAGCCTCTAAGGCTTCATCGACATTTTTCGGATCGAGTTCTCCGCCGGATACGGGATAATTTTCTGAGTCCACAAGTTTAAACTGACTGTCAGATAATAGTTCAATAATTTTCTTCATCGCTCCTGTGGCCATTAAACGGTAGTCTGTTAGCTTGCCACCGGATAAAATCAATAACCCATCGTCAGCAATCGTCAAATCACTGCCGCGAGAAACGGCTGAAGGATTGTCCTTCGGCTCTTCCTTTGCCGCATCGGTGATTGTTTTTTCGACTTCCGGCCGAGATTGTTTACCATTGACATAATCTTCAGCCGCGTTAATAATTCTTTCGAAATTTTCATCACTGATTTTTTCTTTGGTTGTACCATTATAATCGCCGCCAGCTTCACTAATTAATGGTCGTAATCCCGCCCAAGCAGCCTCAATATCTTCAATTGTTAGGTTCACCTCAGGGTAGCGATGGTTAACAATTTTCAACAAATAATCAACATCTGCCTGTTCGACAGTTGGATGATTGAAATCCCCTTGGTAATCCGTATCGGTCGTACCGAAATACGTTTTGTTTTCTCTTGGAATGACAAAAACCATCCGTCCATCATTTTCTCCAGTGTCAAAATAAGTCGGCTGCGGCACTTTAAGCTTCTCGCCATCGACAACTAAATGCACACCTTTCGTTGGTCGCATATAGGATTTGTGATCAATTTTTTTATCAAGCTTATTAACCAAATCTGACCACGGTCCAGTTGTATTGATCACCAGCTTACTATTAACAGTAATTGTTTTGTCTGTTAACACATCTTTGGCTTTTACTCCTGAAACTTTTCCTTGATCATCGTGAATAATTTCTTCGACCTTCATTCGGCTGACTGCAATCGCACCATCGGCAACGGCTCGTTTAATATTCTCGATTACTAAACGAGCATCATTGTTGCGATAATCCAAATAAACGCCCCCACCTAGTAAGCCATCTGATGCCAGCTGAGGTTCCCGTTCTAAAATTTCTTCCTTACTCAACATGTAGTTCGCGTATTTGCCGCCTGTGATGCCAGCTAAATGATCATAAAGATCCATGGCTACCTTAACGGAAAATAGATTAAAGGTAGAGCCTGGTTCATCAAAAATCGGTAAAATCATTGGGTCCGCTTTCGGAATATGCGGAGCAACTCCTTGAATAATCGCACGTTCGCTAACTGTATCAGCGACTACCTCGACGTCAAAGGTTTTGAGATAACGGAGGCCTCCATGAACAAGCTTGGTCGACCGAGAGGACGTCCCTTCAGCAAAATCTTGCATTTCCAGTAACGCCACAGATAACCCTGAAGCAGCTGCCTGCAGTGCAACTCCGGCTCCTGTAATCCCACCACCAATAATTACTAAATCAAACTCACCCTCCTTTAATTGTTGTATCATTTGGTTCCGCTCTTTAAAAGAAAACATGCTTTACACCTCACCCTTATTCATGTAATATTTTTCTTCAAAATGGCGATTAATCATTACAGAATCAGTGTATCACAACAAAAAACGCTTTCAAAAGATTTGAATCGCAAGAAACCTGATCACCCATTCCTCCTACTTTTACAGTTTGGTCGATTGATACAGAAACGTAAAAAATTGATTAGTATTTTGTTATTCTTGATTCGTTCAAAGAATCATCGATGATCTCTCAACCAATACCTTCTTGTACCTCCCTTTTATGATACCATGCAAAGAAACTACTTTCGTTCTTTATTTTTGCTCTCTTTCTAAGATATAATTGCGGTAAATGCAGAATAACGGGGGATTTGTATGAAAATTTTGATTATTGAAGATAATGAACAAATCGTTGATGTCCTGACGCGTTATTTGAAAAAGGCGGAATATGAGACCGCTGTGATCCACGACGGCAAAGAAGCACTCCCCTACTTCGAAAAACATCCAGTTGATTTCGTTCTTTTGGATATTATGCTGCCAAATGTCGACGGTTTTACAATCTGCCAGCAAATTCGCGAAAAATCAACGGTTCCGATCATTATGATCACCGCCAAATCAGAGGATGCTGATCGGATCTTGGGCCTGGAGGTCGGTGCGGATGATTATATCATCAAGCCCTTTTCACCCAAAGAAGTCCTATCACGAATCAGAGCGATTCTGCGACGCATCCATTTTGAAAAAGAACCGACGAGCAATCAATTGTCTCTGGGGTCTCTCGGTTTATTCCTAGAAAAACGGCAAGCAATCGTTAATGAGCAAGAAATCAAATTGACGAAAAAAGAATTTGAATTATTGGTCCTTTTCGCAAAATATCCGAATAAAGTGTTTACTCGTGATAATTTGCTGGATGCTGTCTGGGGCTATGACTACTATGGTGACAGCCGAACCGTCGACAGCCATATCAAGCGGTTAAGAGCAAAATTGAAGAAAGCTGGCATTGCCGATTGTCAGATTGAAACCGTTTGGGGTGAAGGTTATCGAATCGAGGTTCGTTCATGAAAAAAATCACGACTCGTCTGATCCAGCAATTTGTCGGTTTATTGTTGATTTTTGCTACCATGATTGCTCTTTTCTTTGGTGTGTTGTTTGCCAAGCAGACTGAGGATTTACATCAAGAAGAAATGACCCATCGCAGTCAACTGATTAGTGAAACCTTAACGGATTATTTCAGCTCCGGTACGGAAATGGGACAAAGCGGCGGCATGGGTGGATACGGCGCCTTTTTACGCTTCCTCAATCAAATCGCAGGTGAAGAGGTTTGGGTTCTAGATACACAAATGAACCCGATCATTTCCTCTCATCACGATAGTCCTAGTAAACAGACTGATCCGCCAAATGAAGCGAAAAAGCTCGTCACCGCTACCTTCGATGCGGAAAAAATTCAGGTGGCAAAAAAACGAAATCTGTTTCAGTTACAAGAATTAACAATTGCAACGCCTGTTATGGCCAATGATTCCGTTGCGGCTGTAGTCCTGATGCGTTCAAAGGTCGATGTCATTCATCAAAACCAAATATCCGGCTACTTGATGCTTCTGCTGAGTCTTGTTGGTGCTGTGATCATTGCAAGTTTTCTAGCTTGGCGTTTATCCAAACGATTCGTCAAACCAATCGAAATGATGCAAGGATACGTAAACGAACTGGCAAATGAAAACTACGAAGAGACTTTAGCGATCCAAACAAAGGACGAACTACAGCAATTAGGCGATCAGTTGACTTTGTTGAGCCAACGACTGGCAGAGGCCCGCTCAGCCCGTGACCGCAAAGAGCAATCAGAAAAAGATTTTCTATCGCAAATCTCCCACGAACTTCGGACTCCCGTCATGGTGATCAAAAGCTCGCTAGAAGCCATTACTGACGACTATTTGAGTACACGGGAAGAAAAAGATTATTTACTACAGTTATTAAAAGAAAGCACTGATTTGGAACGACTGATCAACGATTTACTGGAACTAAGCAGATTGCAATCAACTGAATTTCATCTGCAGAAGGAACTTGTTGATCCATTGGATTGTGTCAATGATGCCCTACGCAGCTATCGGTTAGTCTTGAAGGAAAAAGACCAAGAAATCCATTTAGAAAACCAATTGAATAATCCGCAAATGATCCATGCCGACTATCTGCGGATTACTCAAGTTATTAAAATTTTGCTTGATAACGCAACAAAATATGCACCGGGACATTCAACAATCACTGTTCAAATAGCAGCAAGAACGGCTATGCTGGAAATTGTTGTAAGTAACGAATGGCACGATCCGATTAGAAATCCCGAGCAATTATTTGAATCCTTTCAGCGACAGAACCGTACTAATATCAATGGAACCGGTCTGGGGTTAGCCATTGCTAAGCAGGTCATTCGGCGTCATGAAGGACAAATCACGGCAGAGGTAGATGGAAAACAATTTTTGGTCAAAATTTTATTGCCTTCTTCATAATTGTCATACTTTTGCCACATTCTCCTCCTATACTACAGTTGAAGGAGGAGATTACTCATGATGAGTCATAAAAGGAAATTGGTATCAGCTTCAATATTGTTTATTGGTATCATGAGCTTCAACACGTTAAAAGCGGATGCCGCCATAACAGATCAAAATGTTCAGAATCTGCGCTACTGTACGATTAATAACATTTATAAAACGACAAGAACAGATTGCCTTTTGCGTCAAGATCATATTCTCAATCGTTTAGATGCGGACGGGGCTACTAGACCACAAAATGGTAAACAAGACGGTACTGGATCAGGACGCACTGATCGACCAAGAATCTCTGATTGTCCAAATTATTCAACCAAACAAATACAAGCGACCCCTGAACAAACTTCTGAACCAGCTGCAACAGCTCACGATACGCAGCCACAGGATGGTACTGGCAATCAATACGGCCAGCAAAATAATTATGATGCAGCGCAAACAACAACTAGTGCGAATCAACAAGCCACTCAAGCACAGCAAGTCCAACAACAGCAAGTTCGTCAGCATCAGCAATATACAAATCAAACGCCACAAACCAACTCACCAGCTCAACAGCAAAAACGTATCCATCATAGCAATACACAACCACAGTCTAGCGGATATCACGGCCGTCATCATTAAAAAAACCAGCAAAATTTCAGAGTGAAATTTTGCTGGTTTCTTCTATTATATATTCACCGATCTTTTCTCGCCCGCAAAGCCGATAAAATCGAAACAGTGTCGATCACTTCCTGTAAAGCAGCTCCCAGTAACGCCGGGATCACACCAGTACTTGCGATCAACATCAAAACCACACAGATCACGATTCCGATCAGCACGGATTGGCGCGCGATCCGCATCGTGTCTTGAGACAAGCGAACGGCTGCTGAAACTCGACTTAAATCATCCTTCAATATTACTGCATCAGCACTCTCACTGGCGGCGGTCGAGCCATGTGCACCCATCGCTATTCCAATATCCGCAACTGCAAGCGCCGGTGCATCATTAACCCCGTCGCCTACCATAATTCCCGGGCGATCCGTATCACTCAAAGTCTTAATCACATTGATTTTTTCCTCTGGCAAGCATTCTGCGTGAACATCAGCGATTCCCACTTCGTCCGCGATTTGCTTGGCAATGGATTCATGGTCACCCGTCAGCATAATCGTCTTTGTAATGCCGAGTTGATTTAACTCCTGAATCGTTTCCGCTGATTCTTTGCGAACAATATCAGTAAACGTAATGTAGCCAATATAGCGATCATCGATTGAGATATAAACTGCCGTTTTCTCGCTATTCAGCTGAGCAGTCGTCCCAGCGAATGAAGCTTTTCCGACACGAATGTTTTTACCTTTAACGGTTGCCTGTATTCCTTGACCGGTGACTTCCTCTAAGTTCGTTACTGGTAACAGAGAAAGCTTTTCTTCTTTTGCATAAGCAACTAAAGAACGAGCTAAAATGTGGCTAGATTCCTGTTCCCCGCTAGCCGCGTATGTCATAAGCTCTTCCTTAGAGAAGCTTTCCGAAGTTACATGAATCTCTTCAACAGATAGCTTTCCTTCTGTTAAGGTCCCGGTTTTATCAAAAGCGATACTCTTCGCCCTCGCCAACTTTTCAATTGTCGTACCTGTTTTCACCACAATTCCGTTTCGACTCGAGCGACTCATCCCGGCGACTAAAGCTACCGGTGCAGCTAAAATTAAAGGACAAGGGGAAGCCACTACTAGCACTTCTGCGAAACGAACTGGGTCTTTTGACACAAACCAGGCAACTCCGCCAATAATATATGCAATAAGAGTAAAAGGAACTGCATAACGATCCGCCAATCGGACAAAATGAGCAGGCTTAGCTTCAGATTCCTTGACTAATTTTACCAATGTTTGATATTGGCTATCTTTTGCAGCTTTTGTAACTTTGAAGCGTAATGCTGCATCGCCGTTGATCGAGCCTGACATCAGCTCGTCATTCAGTTCTTTTTCGACTGGCTTGGATTCACCTGTTAATGAAGATTCGTCAACAAAAGATTCCCCAGCGATAACTCGACCATCGACTGGGACCAATTCGCCAGGTTTAACTAAAATCGTGTCGCCAACTTGAACATCCTCTACTTCTATATCGGCTACTTCTTCTCCGGTGACGCGATGAGCAATCTGCGGCGAATTATCTAAGAGAGAGCGTAACTCACGACTTGCTTGATGACTCGCATAATCCTCTAAACTGTCCCCGCCTGTCAACATAATCAATACCATCAAGCTTGCCCAATACTCTCCCACCAATAAGGTAGCGATAATAGCTGTGATAGCTAAAATATCAACCCCATATTTCCCAGAACGAAGCGTTTTAACCATACCAATCAACATAGTAATCGCCATGATTCCTCCAACAATGGCAACCAGCCAAAAAGCGAGTCGCTTTTGATGAAATCCAAATTCCAGAATCAACGCGACAATTCCAATCATTACGGTTAACAAAAATTTCCTTGCATTACTCATACCTTTACGCCTCCATCTAACTTCAATATCAGATTAGCACCCTAATCTACTAATTGAAAATAGAAACATCTAAATGATAATAATAATCATTAACATTCAATGAAAGGGGGTTCTATTTTAGAATTACTATAATTAATTCCCCTTGGAATTAGTCATTTTACTGCATTACCCATAATCTAAAATTATTATTCTCTGCAGACGCACGAAGATGTTATTCATAATCAGACTTTCAAAATGAAAAAGCAATGGCGAATTGGCTAGTGAAATTGGGTTTAGTTTACATAAAGAAGGCAATGGTTGTACTAGCAGTTATGACAGCTAGCACACCATTGCCTTCTTGTAGTCTAAGTTAATTAATAATTATCCTCTTATCGCCACTGCATAGTGTTTCAGGTTATAAATCTTTTCAAAACTTCCTTTATTTACCCAGTATTTCCCGCTGACTGGATCAGAAACATGGTACTTGCCTGCTCTCTCATCATACCCGTCCAGGGTCATCACATGAGCATTGTCAATTCCCACACCAAAGAAATAACGATGGTATACAGGGTCCTTGAAACCACTTGTAACGTAAACAACAATGGGATTTCCATTTGCCATTTCGCTTTTCAAAGAAGTAACTGTCGCTCCTGAAATATCCACAACATTTCCATATTTTTTACCCCATGCGGCTAAAGGTTTAGGGTAGATTGATTGATAAATTCCATAAATTGATTTGTATGGACTTCCCGCAAATCCCTTATTAGGATTGTTTGAAGGATCAATCGGCATTACTTTTATAAAACTTTGCAAATTATAGTTTTTAGCTTTTCCTTTATAATGTAAACCTTGAAGTAAAGATGCCGCCTCACAACCGTATGGAGCACCTGCCTTGTATTGATCGTAAAAAGGAACATTTAATAAAACCTTACCATTTCTAAATGCATTAGATGTTCCCCCTGGTGCCGCTTGTCCTTTAGGTACAAGCGCAATTTGAATGGCCTCTAATCGTTTGGCATAACCAGAAGTTCCCGCCGACTGACCATTTTTCGCCCAGCCCATCCAACCAAACGTTTCAGCATGAACATGGTAATATATGTCAAAATAAGTGGCTAACTCTCCTGTCAATTTGATTTGGATTGCTTCTAATCGTTTTGCCTGACCTGTAGTCCCAGAAATTTGACCGGCTTGTCGATAGCTTGATTCCCATCCAATATTAGAAATGTGCGTGCGATATTGAACAGTTCCCGATAGACCAGACGCATTCAGTTTCATTTGAATCGCCTCTAATCGTTTCGCCTGGCCCGTTGTACCACTAGTACTTTTTTCATTTTTATATCCTTGCCAACCATAGGTCTGAACATGAGTCTGATAGCTCAGTACTGGTTTCGCTAAATGTGGACGGCTGGTGCTTCCTGGAGCTGCTTGACCTTTAGGTACTATCTTAATTTGAATTCCCTCTAAGCGATACGCAAATCCGGTCGTTCCAGAAGAATCACCATCTTTTGCCCAGTCCATCCAGCCAAGATTTTGTGCATGGACACGATAATATACATCAAAATATTGGTTTAACGAGGATGCTAATCGAATTTGAATTGCTTCAAGGCGCTTAGCCTGACCGGATGTACCTGAGATCTGGTTATTGCTTTTGAAATTTGATTCCCAACCAATGTTCTGAATATGTGTTTTATACTCAATTTGATTTCCTGATAGATTACTGAAAGAAACTTTGATAGCTTCAAGTCGTTTCGCTTGGCCTGTTGTCCCACTCGTTTGTCCGTCTTGCTTTGCGCTTTGCCATCCGATCGATTGAACATGAGTGGAATAACTGATTTTCGGTTTTTCAATATAAGCTAGCCCGCTACCTGATGGCTTCGTTTCATTTTTTTCAACTAACATCACTTGAAATGCTTCTATTGGGTACGCACAACCTGAACTGCCCGCTATTTCTCCATCTGTAGTCCAATTCAGCCAGCCAAAAGCTTTAACCTTAGCGCGGTAATAAATTTGATGCGTTTTTGCCAGCTCGCCTTTAAGTGACACTCGAAAAGCTTCTACACGCTTTCCGGCTTTACCTGAAGTTTCACCATCCTTCTTAACTATTGTCTCCCAACCACTTCCTTCAATATGCGAACTATATTCGATCCAACTGTCTTCCGGTATATCATTGGACTTTATTTGTATGGCCTCTATTTGCTGATTTTGTTTTTCTGTACCGCTTACTGCGCCATTCTTTTGATACGCTTGCCAGCCAGTACCATTAAGGTAACTACGATAATCAATCGAAAGTGGACCATTTTTTTGTTGTCTATTGATTTCTTGACTACTAGAGCTTTCTTCTGAGGATACACTTTGGGTTAAGTCTGAAGATTCAATTGTACTATTAGTCTCGCTTGTTATCCTGCTATTTTCAGTTTCATTAGGGATGCTCTCAGATTCCATTAGACTTTCTGCAGATTGAATAGTTTCAGAAGTGCTGTTAGCAGACAGATTTTCTGCTAACACGCTGTTCCCATCAAAAATAAAAAGCAACGTTAATAACACCAACACTTTTACTCTTTTCATTTTATAATCTCCATTCTTCTAAATCAAAACATATAGCAAATGATTTAATCACTTTTATCAAAGAAATTATACATTATTTTCTCATATTTTACTAATTAACCTGTATATAATTTTAGAATGAGATCAAGCACAGTTGATTTATTTTCTTTAACGCTTATAAACACAAACAGGAACTTCCAATGATAAGCAATAAATGATCATCAGATAGTTCCTTCATTTGTTTTGTTAAAATTCAAAAATTCTATTCTGATCGATGATCACGCAAACGATAGCCCACGCCAATTTCAGTAATCAAATATTCTGGTTTCAACGTCTCCTTCTCAATTTTTTTTCGAATATTAGACATATTCACTCGTAATGTTTGGGAGTCGTCACTATAGGGGCCCCAGACTTCTGTCATCAGGGTTTGGTAGGTAACAACTTTGCCTAACTGTCGAAACATCAAGGCTAAAATACGATACTCATTTTTAGTTAAATGTATTTCCTGGTCGTTCTTATAAACTAATTGTTTCTCAAAATCGATCTTTAACGCCTTATTTTCGATAATCGCTGTTGCTTCGGTTTGAACATTTTGATGGCGTAAAGCGGTTCGAATGCGGGCCAACAGTTCATTTGTGCCAAATGGCTTTGTCACATAGTCATCAGCGCCTAAATCCAAGGCCTTTACTTTTTCCTCCTCGTTGCTTCGAGCAGAAATAATAATGATTGGCAAATGAATTCGCTTCCGCAGAATTTTTAGTAAATCAATGCCATCAATATCCGGCAACCCTAAATCTAGTAAGACTAAATCAATGGAAGTTGTTTGAAACGCAGTTAATGCTTCCATTCCTGTACTGGCAATCGTTAACTGATAACGTTCTTGGTCTAAGACAACCTCCATAAAATCTGTGATGTTCGGATCATCTTCAATCAGTAAAATAGTCGCTTTCATAAAAATTCCTCACTTCAAATAAATTCTAACTCGCGTCTTGCCTTCACCAACCATCATTTCCATCTTTCCATTGTGGGCATGGATGATTGTTTTTACGATACTCAAACCAATTCCCAGCCCATTTTTTGAATCCACCGGTACTTCGTTTGTGCTGGATAAATTCGTCTGGATTTTCTCAAATTGTTTTAAGGGAATCTCCCCATCATTCTCGATCTCGAAGATCGTCTGATCTCTTTTTTGATAAACAGTTAGTTTTACTGATTGATTTTTTTCTCCATGTCGAAAGGCATTTTCAATAATATTGAACAACGCTTGTTCAATTAAAATAGGATCCACTTGGATAAAAGTTACTTCAGCTGGTAAAGAAATCTCGATCTGTCCATCCGGATAGACCTTTTTTAAATGCTGATAGACCGCTTCAACTATTTCTTCTACCGGTTCAGCTGTTTTGTTCACTTTCATCGTATCCATATTGATACGAGTGATAGATAATAGATTTTCCACCATTCGGATCAGCCACTGAGATTCATCTTGAATATCCTTTAGTAACTTTTGACGCGTAGTCTCTTTTAAGTCGGCGCTATTGCCTAACGTTTCAGCAATGCCAGAAATAACAGTCAAAGGTGTTCGAAGATCATGAGAGACTGCCCGTAAAAGGTTGCTGCGGACTTTTTCTCTTTCATTTTCCATTTCGATCTGCTCTTTTTCATTCTTTAATTCTGTTTGCTCTAAAATAACAGCAAGTTGAGTCAAAACTAACTTTAAATAATTGAGCTGATTGTTTTCTAAATCAAGTCCGGCATTACGCTCAATCCCTAATACCGCCAATGTTTTTCCGCTTGCGATGATGGGTAAATAAAATCCTTTAGCCCCAATCAGCGTATCGGTGCCATTGCCTGCTTCCTTTTGATTTTTAGCCGTCCAGAAAGCAACAGCGGCTTCGTCTTTGGTACTTAAAATCGACGGTTTTCCACTAATACAATGAACACTTTCTACCTTTGCCTGAGAATCAAACAAGATTACTTCACGTTCCAGTAATCTAGATAAATAAGTCGCTGAAATGTCGAGAAGTTGATTACGATTGTCGGCCAAAACGTACTGTTTATTCAGTTCGTAAAGCAGTTCCATTTGATGTTCCTTTTCCATTGAACTTTCTGCTTGTTTTTTTAAACGAACCATTAAATTACTAATTAGGATCGCGACTAAACACATGATCAGCAAGGTGATTGGATATCCTTGCTTGTAGACAGTCAAGGAATACAAAGGCTCCACGAAAAACCAGTTAAAGGACAAAACACTTAAAATCGACGCAAGTGAACTCCAAAAATAACCAGATGTAGTTCTTGCAACCAATAAAATGAAAAAGATATAAATCAACATCAGGTTTTGATCACCAATATGGATATACTGCATCAATTCAGTTACGATCGTTGCCAAGAAGACTCCTCCTAGCGCGATCAACAAATCTTTCCCGCCACCTTCTATGACCTTACGTGTTCTAAGAAAGAGGGATTGCTTCTCCTCCTTAAAGGGAATCAAATGGAGCTCCGTGTCATTTAAACGTTTCAATAAGCGATCATCAAATGCCTCAACGAAAATTTTTTCATACCAAGGCTGACGGAGATTTTTTCCCATAATGATATCTGTGACACCCGTCATTTTTGCGAATTCGACGATTGTTTCAAAGCTATTATCCTCTTCAATACTAATTACTTCAGCACCCAGCTTTTCTGCTAAGGGTATATTAGTGGGCGTATTTTCCTGAGTACGGACCTGAATGACTGTCCATTCTGCTCCTAAACCTTGCGCTAAACGCGCGGTCCAACGAATCGATTTTTCCGTCATTTTAGGAAAAGCATCATTCACCACCGTTAGCAATTTGCTTTGAATCCTAATTGTTTTAGCACTGATTCGATTAATATGGTCAGAAGCACGTTGTATTGCCAGTCCCCGCAACTGATCTAGCTTTTGAGGAATGAAAAAATTTTGCAAAGCTCGCTTCGCACTTTCACTGGCATAAATTTTCCCCTGCTCTAAACGATCAATCAGCTCATCTGGCTCCACATCAACCACCTTGATAGTTGCTTGCTGCAAAAACGTATCTGGTACAGTTTCTTTGACCTCAACGCCAGTGACCTCCTCAACAATATCATTCAAGCTCTCAATATGCTGAACATTGACAGTTGTAAAGACATCGATTCCAGCGTTTAGCAACTCGTCTACATCCTGATATCGTTTACGGTTTCTTGATCCTTCAGCGTTTGTATGTGCCAGCTCATCAATTAAAACAATCTCTGGCCTTTGTTGGATGATATGATCGATATCCGGTTCCGTTAAAAGCATTTGCTTATAAAGAATTTTTTTAGGTGGGATTTGCGGCAGCCCTTTCAATAAGCGATTCGTATCTGGTCGATCATGGGGTTCGATATAACCAACGACAATATCTTTTCCCATCAGCAACAATTCATGGGCTTCCGAAAGCATACTATAGGTTTTACCGACTCCCGCCGCAAAACCAAAAAACACGCGCAAACGTCCGCGACGTCCATCTCCCATTTGCTTTTTCTCCATTTTTCCCCTCCTTTCTATGCACAACAATTCTCTAACCACCTAGATAGTTAGAGAATCCATTCCAATTATACATCAAGTTTATCTAATGCTAGGTTTAACTGCAAAACATTGACATATTGTCGATCAGAAAACCAATCCTTTTGTACTTTTTCCTGGATGACCTTTTGAATCACTCGTTTAGACAGTCCACGTTCATTAGCGATACGAGATACTTGAAATTCAGCTGCCTTCAAGCTGATATCCGGATCAACACCACTAGCAGAGGCTGTGATAAGATCGTTGGGAACCTTTTCCTCCGCTGGATTTTTCGCTAATTCCGCTTGGGTACGTTTTTCAACTAATTGTTTTTGTTCATTAGAAACTGGCGACAATTGACTCACCTGCTGACTGCGTCCTGAAAAATATTTATCCTGTTCAAAAGGTTGTCCAATCAAGGTTGAACCAACTACCTGATTATCCTTCATTAGTTGGCTGCCATTCGCTTGATTGGAAAATAACAATTGGCCCACGCCAGTAACCACTACCGTATAGAATCCGCCGAAAACAATTAAGCTAAAGATCAGAAATCGTACACTACCTAAAATACTTTTTTTCATTATCCCTGCTCCTTCTTTATAAAATGATCATCGAAAGAATCAGGTCGATGATTTTGATAAAAATAAATGGGGCAATGATTCCGCCCAAACCATAAATCAGCAAGTTATGGCGTAAAATCTGACTAGCTGGCTTTTCCTGATATTTGACCCCTTTGAGTGCTAATGGAATCAACGCTACGATCACCAATGCATTATAGATAACGGCAGATAAAATTGCTGTCAGCGGACTACCTAAACCCATGATATTTAGTCGATCCAGTTGAGGATAAATACTATAGAATAAAACTGGAATCACCGCAAAATATTTGGCAATATCATTGGCAATACTGAAGGTCGTCAAAGCGCCGCGAGTCATCAACAATTGCTTTCCGATCTGTACAACCTGTACTAATTTGGTTGGACTGGAATCCAAATCAATCATATTTCCGGCCTCCTTGGCAGCTTGAGTACCTGTATTCATCGCCAAGGCCACATCCGCCTGTGCTAGTGCTGGTGCATCATTCGTCCCGTCACCTGTCATGGCGACCAGATGGCCTTTTTCTTGATAATCGCGAATCAAGTCCATTTTATTTTCTGGTGTGGCTTCAGCTAAAAAATCATCTACTCCTGCTTCTGCCGCAATTGCCGCTGCTGTCAATGGATTATCACCAGTGATCATAATTGTTTTGATGCCCATTTTTCGCATATCTGCAAATTTATCTTTCACACCATTTTTTACGATATCTTTTAAATAGACAACGCCCATCACCCGCTTATTTTTTACTACTACTAAAGGGGTCCCGCCTGCACGAGCAATTTTATCAACAATCTCATCACAATCAGCTGGATATTGTTCACCTTTTGACTGAACGTATTTTTTCATCGTATCCGCTGCACCTTTACGAATTTCATCCCCGCGATAGTTGATGCCGCTCATCCGAGTCTTTGCACTAAAATCAATAAAGGTCACTTCAGATTGCTGAAACTCCCTTTCTCGCAAATTGAATCGTTCCTTCGCTAAAATCACGATACTGCGACCTTCTGCCGTTTCGTCGGCTAAAGAAGATAATTGTGCTGCATCTGCAAGCTGTTCTTCTCTGACACCATTCACTGGTAAAAATTCGCTGGCGCGACGATTTCCAAGCGTTATGGTTCCTGTTTTGTCTAGTAGAAGAACATCCACGTCACCGGCAGCTTCGATCGCACGACCACTCATAGCGATGACATTTTCCTTCGTTAAGCGACTCATACCGGCGATCCCGATCGAGGAAATCAACGCACCGATAGTTGTCGGAGCTAAACAGATCAATAAGGCAATGACGATAATCATCGATAAGGCTTCACCTTTACCAGATAACTGACTGCTAAAATCAGTAAACGGTACTAAAGTAATCGAAACCGTTAAGAAAATGATTGTTAGAGTAATCAAGAAAATCTGCAGTCCGACCTCATTAGGCGTCTTTTTACGCTGCGTTCCTTCTACCATCGCGATCATTTTATCTAAGAAGGATTGACCATTTTCTGAGGTCACTCGAATCACTAGATAATCAGAAACAACGGTGGTTCCACCTGTCACCGCACTGCGGTCACCGCCAGATTCACGGATGACAGGAGCGGATTCACCTGTAATAGCACTTTCATCGACAGAAGCCGCTCCTTCAATCACATCCCCGTCGGCTGGAATTTGTTCTCCAGCACGCACATAAATCAAATCACCACGTTTTAAATCAGACGATCTCAACTCAGTAAAATTCTCTTCTTTAATATCTGCTAAGCTTTGTATTTTATAAGTCATAACTTCCTTTTTGGCCTGCTTTAAACTATCAGCCTGTGCTTTTCCGCGACCTTCTGCCACAGATTCAGCGAAATTGGCAAAAAGCAAGGTCAACCATAGAAAGACTGTGACAGAAATACTGAACCATAATGGCACGCCCATGGGATAAAAACATAACACCGTAGTAATGATCGCACCTAAATAGACAACAAACATCACAGGATTTTTGATTTGTTGGCGAGGGTCCAGCTTCTTAAACGATTGACCCACAGCCCATTGATAGATTTTCTTCATTTTCACTCACTCCATCTATTTCATCGTAAAATAATCTGCAATCGGGCCTAATGCTAAGGCTGGAAGAAAGCTCAATGCACCAATCACTAAAATAACAATAATCAACATAGATACAAACGTTGGACTAACAGTAGATAATGTACCTGAGCTTAAAGCCGCTTTCTTTTTACTGCCCATATTCTCAGCTAAGAGCAGAATAGCTATGATTGGCAGGTATCTTGATACAAGCATCAATAAACTACCTAAAAGATTGATAAATGGCGTATCAGCTAATAATCCGCCAAAAGCACTCCCATTATTATTTGCTAGTGAAGTCGCTCCATACAGCAACTCACTAAACGCATGGGGACCTTGATTTCTTAGCCAAGTCAGCACCTCTGGATGCAAAACGAATATCATTGCTCCAAAAAGCGTCAACATCAACGGCGTTAAAATCACGATGCTCGCCATTTTTATATCAAAAGCTTCAATCTTCTTCCCTAGATATTCCGGCGTGCGTCCCACTAACAATCCAGCAATAAAAACTGCCAACAGTAAAAATGCCAACATGCCATAAAGCCCGCTGCCAACTCCGCCGAAGATGATTTCTCCTAGTTGCATCAAGAACATTGGGATCGCACCGCCTAACGGTGTAAAGCTATCCAACATCGCATTCACGGACCCGTTGGAAGCCGCTGTCGTTCCGACTGACCATAAGCTTGACCAACCGACACCAAAACGCATTTCTTTCCCTTCTAAATTCGTCGAACCAAGTACATGAGTAAATTCCGGTCCATAGTACTCACTAAATGCCACACCAATAAAAGCCAACAAAAGGAAAAATAGTGAAACAATCATAATTGTTCGACCTTGTTTCCAATCCTTGACCCAAAAACCAAAAGCAAAGATCAATGCGGCTGGAATCAGTAAAATTGCCAAATTTTCTAAAAAGTTCGAGAAAATTGTCGGATTCTCAAACGGGTAGGCTGAGTTTGCACCAAAGAAGCCACCACCGTTCGTTCCAAGCTGTTTGATCGCCACTTGACTAGCTACTGGTCCTAAATGAAGCCAGAGATTTTTCCCCTCTAATCCCTCATAAGAAATACCTGATTTGAAAGTTTGGACGGTTCCTTGAGAAATCAGTAGAACCGCGAAAATGATCGCTAGCGGCAATAAAATATAGACCAAACTACGGGTCAAATCCTGCCAAAAATTTCCCAGCGCCTTCTTTTTAACCTGTGAAAGTCCCCGAAGCAATGCAACTAAAACTGAAAGTCCCACACCTGCTGAAACAAAGTTTTGGACCGTTAATCCGAACATTTGCGAAGCATTTGATAAGGTCGTCTCTCCAGCATATGCCTGCCAGTTAGTATTCGTTACAAAACTAACAGCCGTGTTCAATGCCAACGGCAACGATAAATTTTTCGCAGATGAGCCGCCAGGCATAAAGTGTTGTGTCATTAAAATAACGATCAACAATATGATTGATGAAATACTTAATAATAAAACACTTGCTCCGTAACGCTTTGCGGACATTTCTTTTTTACTAATTGGTCCGATAACTTTATAAAACAATCGCTCCAAAGGTTGAAGGAATCGAACACCCTTTGGAATGTTTCCTTGCATAATTTCTTTGATATACCAGCCCAATGGCAACGCCAATACTAATAAAGTAAACAAGAAAAATAATCCTTGATAGATGACACTACTCATATTTCTTCCCCCTTAAATAAAAACCAGAAAAGATAAATCATTAATAAGAGTCCAATGATTCCCAAAATAATCGTCATTTCATTTCTCTCCTTATCAGCCTTACTTCTGTTGTAACAAGGCTTACTTTCTTTACTTTTTAAGCATAAAAAAAAAGACCTAAAGATAGTGTGAAACTTGCGTCCATTTCTTTACACTATCTTTATATGGTCTTTTAAGAATTCCTTTTTTAAAAGGTGGTTACTTGAAAATCTTGATAAAACTCTCCCTGATCAAAAGTAAATTTTAGTACGGCGAAATCTGATAACCCTTCCCCTTGTTCATAATAAATGTGGTATTGATCCTGCCAAAACTCAATTTTATCCGCTTCTTTAGAAAGTACCTCCATCTCTCCAATCAGCGAGATACCAGTAAAATTTTTTGCATCATAAAAATATACACAGGCTTTTGAATTAGCCAAAAATTGTTGAACTTTATTCGATGACGTATTCGTATGCAGATACAAACAACTCTCATCGATTTTTATCGGCTTTAGCATTGCACGAATCATTGGATATCCCTCTTCAGTAATAGAACCTAAAAAACACAGTTCTTGTTTATCAACCAATGCTTGTAATTCTTTTTGAGCATTCATTATCATTCACCCTTTTTAATTTAGTATTTCAAAAAACAATTAAAAAAGCAAGAAATTTAATAGGTATATTTTATTCTCGTTTGTTAATATTAGCCATTTTCGTCAGAACAGAAAGATATAATTAGCTTTTAAAATTAAAATTTATCATTTTTAAACAATAAAATACGCCAGCCTAAAATGACCAGCGTATTTTTCTGCTTACTCTTTTACTGAATAAATATCGCTTTCCTTCGTTTCTCTGAACATCATGAAGCACACAAAAGAGATTAATAAAACGAATGCACTAATCATAAGTAATGGAACAAAAACACTGGTCGTCGTGTTTCTAAATACTAACCCCATCACCAGTTGTCCTAACGGAACCGCACATTGTGCCACTGCGATAATGGTTGCCATAACCTTTCCTAGGTTTGCCTTTGGTGTAATTTTTTGAACGAGTGAGATTAGGTAGATCGAGATTGCACTCAGCATCATTCCAATGATGATCTCCATAATGAGAACAACCATAAACCCTACACCACCACTGGTCATATTCAATAAGATATTCGTAATTACCAAGATAATGCCCGAGTAAGTAAACACACGATAAAAATTATTGAACTTCAGATTTTTCGTCAATGGTCCAGCTAGAATCGCTCCAACGATACTGGAAAGACTAAAGACACCCATCCCAATACCATACATTGTGTCATTAACCTGTAAAGTCATCCGTAGAATGATTGGCAAACCAACGATAAAGAACGAGGTTAAGGCAAAATTGATGGCAGCAGCAATCACGATTGATTTAAAAATCACTTGATTATTTTTGACTTCTTTAAACCCGTCCTTTAAATCAGCGGTTAATATTTCCATAACAGTTCCCGGTGTTTGTTCACGTTTTTCAAAAGGAATTTTCAAAAAGCTTTCGATGATTGCAGCAAGCACAAAGAAGATAATGCTGCTGGCAACCAGCATCTTCGCTCCCATCAACCCATAAAAAATCCCGCCAATGATCGGTGCCACCACATTCGATAATTGTAAAATTCCATTGGATAATCCATTAATTTTTTCCAACTCATGTTCTTCTACCAATAACGGAATACTCGCGCCCACAACTGGCGTATCAAAGCTGCCGACAATCGCTAAAATGAAGATCAAGATTCCGATGCCTAAGACAGATTCTGAAGTTCCCACAACCAAGAATAATAATGCCGCAATAATGGCGTTCGCAACATCCATTAACACCATCAAGACTTTTCGGTCATAACGATCCGCGATCGCTCCGCCAATTGGTGCAAACAAGACAGGTACGCTTGAGATTGCTAGAACGGTTGCAAATACGTCGGCTCTTCCTGTCACATCTAAAACAAATAATGACAATGCAAAACGTAAAATCGCCCCACCAAACACAGAGATAAATTGCCCTAACATCAAATAGATAATATTTCTCTTATTCCCTTTCACACTCTTTCCTACTCTCTTTCATTGATATACTTAGCTTAACGAATTCTTAAACTTTGAACATCCGCCTTAAGTCTCATTGTTTTATCATACTTTCAGTCTTTTCTTATGAGAGCAATCCATAATGCTTTAGCCCTTCCAATACACCATTTTCAGTCTTCGCCACATAGGAAGCCTGGGATTTCAACTGTTCTGTGCCGTCGCGCATCGCTACTCCATAGTCCACTAGCTGAAACATACTTAAATCATTGTTTTGATCACCAAAGGCATAGGTTTCTATCTGTGTCCCCGCCATCGAAGATAAGAGCTTTTGAATGGCGGTTCCTTTTGAGACCTTTTTTGGCAGAACATCAATCGCTAATGGAGCAAAGCGAACAGTATCAGCTACCGATGCTAATTTTCCAATAATCTTTTCCTCCAGCGCTTCATTTAAATAGAGATTCATAAAATTAACCGTGTTCGTTTGGTAAAAGTCGGGTGAGATTGGAATCTCCTGAATTCCCATATACGCGATGTGCTCTTTTACAACATCTGATAGCTGATTGATCGCAAACTCACGCTGATTAAAGTAGCCGACAGCTAACTGATTTTCCTTGGCAATCCTTACTATTTTTTCGATTTCTGGTGTTGAAAATTTCGCATTTTGAATTACTTTTCCATTTAAACGAACATAGCAGCCATTGGATAATATAAAATGTTCTGCTTGAAGTGTCCTCAATAACTCTTTTACCTCATAATAGCTGCGTCCCGTGGCAATGATTGGCAGTACCTGATTTTTTCTCAGCTGCTCAAAGGCAGCGATCGTCTCCTGATCTACCTGCAGGCTTCCTCCTGAACACAATGTCCCGTCTAAATCAAAAAAAGCAAGTTTCATCATTCCTGTCATCCTTTCAATTGTTGTTGATTTTTATGGATACACAGACGATTTTCTCAGACGAAAAAATCCGAGTGAAAAGTCAGTGCATCACAAATACACTGAACCTTTCCCCTCGGATTTTTTATATCAATAGGTGCCTTTTACAGATTAGTAAAAGATGAAGCCCTCGGTCACAGTCCTCTACTGAGCGGAACCCTAGCTCCAGTTTTCCAGTTCACAATAAATCATACCATTGTTCGAAAGTAGGTTGCAATAGTCATTTTCTAGGAAATCAGCCCGTAATACTTCAATCCCTCCAACACACCGTGTTCGGATCGCGCTACATATGTCGCATGATTTCTCAACTGTTCGGTAGCATTCGACATGGCAATCCCATGATCGACGATTTGAAACATGGATACATCGTTATCATTATCGCCAAAGGCATAGGTCTCGACGGCTGACTCGGAAAGTTGCTCTAGCATTTTTTGAACGGCCTTGCCCTTTGAAACATTTTTAGGTGAGACGGTCAATGCTAAAGGCGAAAAACGCATGCGATCGACGAATTCCTCGAGCTCGGTGTCGATTTTAGCCTCTGTCTGCTCATCCAGATACAAATTCATATAATTGACCGCATTGGTTTGATAAAAGTCTGGTGAAATAGTCAATCCCTTGATTTCCATATGGACTGCGTGTGCTTTTACCATTTCTGAAAGTCGCGTCACAGCATAGCCTTGCTGATTGAAGTACCCAATGGGGGAATCATGCTTTTCTGTCAGCGCCAAAATCATCTCGATCTCTGGGTTCGAAAAGGTTTTGTTGATGATTGTTTTCCCAGAAAAATGAGCATAGCCGCCACCCGCTAAAATGAAGTTTTCAATTTTTAGTTTCTGAAACAACTCCTTCACTTCATATAAGCTTCGTCCCGAAGCAATGACAGGATGGATTTCATTTTTCCGCAGCTGATCAAATGCTTCAACAAGTCCTTCACCCAATACCAACGTGTTGCCTTGGCAAAGTGTCCCATCCAAATCAAAAAACGCTATTCTTTTCATCAACTCATCCTTTCTTCAAAGCTCTTTGACCAAATCATATAGCGCTTTCACATATTAAGCAATGAGAAAAAGACCTAAACAGCAGATATTTCACTGTTTAGGTCTTTAGAATTACACTTTTTTTCTTCTATAATAAATGGTTCCAGCAATGATAAGAACTGCTACACCAATCACCAATAACCACGGGTTGCGAGTATCATTGGTTTTCGGGTAACTTCCTGTTGTTGTTCCTAAATCATGCTTAGAATTGTTTGATTGATTTGACGATTTCGGTACATCAGGTATTTTAGGGAGTTTCTTATTCACAAACTCTCCAGCATCAACGATTGCGGGTTTATTATCTTCAGCTGATTGAATCGTAAATGTTCGTTTCTCTTTATTGATTGTATAGCCAGCTGGAGCTTCTTTCTCCATAAAGTAATAATCCCCTGGTGAAAGATTTTCTACTAAGAGTTGCCCATTTTTATCAGAAGTATACTCTCCGACTTGTTTTCCATCAGCGTGATACAATCCAAAGACGGATCCTGACAAGCGTTTCCCTTGATCTGAAACCTTTGTCATTTTGACGCTGCCCTGATAATTGATAAAGTCTTCAAGTATGATGGTTTCAGGTTTCCCTGAAGCTTTATTGCTGATTTCAAATGAAACGATCTTTTTATTCAAGATAAAATTCTTTGGTGCTTTGGTTTCAACGAGTTCATATTTACCAGGAGTCAGTCCTGTCGCAAAAACTTTTCCTGTTTTATCTGAGATAAGCTTTTCAACTGCTTTTCCTGATGCATTCATCACCGTTTGAACCTTGCCTGCTTCATCGCGAATCTCGAACTCTGCATCTTGGAGTGCCTTACCAGCTTCATCCTTCTTCAGCCATTCGACTGAGCCTTGATAATTGATAAAATCACCTAAATCAATTGGCTCTGGTTTTCCTGTTTGTTCGTGAATCTCAAATGGATGAGGTTTGGTGTCCAAGATATAACCTTTAGGTGCCTTCGTTTCAACAAGTACATATTTTTGCGAGGCTTCTCCTTCTAGGTTAATTCCCTTAAAGTATATTTCACCGTTTTTATCAGTAACTATGGTTGTTGTAGATTGAGCGTCTCGATTGGTGACAGAGACCGGATCTCCTATTGGCTGATCCTGATCATCTGCCTTATAGATTTGATATTCTGCCCCGGCTAGAGCTTCTTTTGCTTCATTGATTTTCCGGCCAATCACTTCTACTTGATAGTTTTCAAAATCTAGATTGTCGATGATCGGATTTTGATCATCATTCTCCTGAACCACAAAATAGATGGGTTGGTCATTGACGATATAGCCCGGTGCTGCTTTGGTTTCAACAAGCTTATAATTTCCGGCTCCAAGGTCTGAAATATCAAGAATCCCATTTTCAGGAGTGATCACTTTTCGTACATGCTGCTCTTCGCCATCAACGATTCTGTAAAGCTCAAATTCTGCGCCTGCAATCGAACCGCCCTCACCCACTTTTGTGATTTGCGCTTTTCCGCGGAAATTTTGGAAATCACCGACATCAATAGTCGCGGGTTTTCCATCGGCTGATTTAGGTACTTCTACTTTGATCAAGGCTGGATTGATAACATAATCAGAGCCTTCGGTAACGGTTGGTGCTTTTGTTTCTTGATAATAGTACGTTCCCGGTGCCAAATCCTCAAAGAGTACGTTGCCGTTTTTATCACTTTTAGCTGTTTTTACCACGGTTTTCTTATCATCTTTATAAAGAGTAAATTCTGAACCGGATAAGCCTTCTCCATCGGTATTGCGTTTCGTTAATTGGACAGACCCTTTGTAGTTAATGTAGTCAGCTAACTCAATGACTGGAACCTTGCCGTTATGCGACGATTTCACCGTAAATGTGACCTTCTTTTCATTTAAGAGATAACCCTCTGGTGCTTTCGTTTCGACAAGCGTGTAATTCCCTGGCGCCAGGTGATCGAAATGAACCTTTCCATCCTCACCTGATTTAATTGGTTCTTGATTTACCTTTTGGTTCGTAGCATTGTATAAATCAAACTCGGCTCCTGCAAGCGCCTTGCCTTCTTTATCTTTCTTCACAAATTCAACAGAACCTTGATAGTTCGTTAATTCTAAAGGAGAACCATTTGATTGTGTCGTCACTGTTTTTGGTTTTCCATGAGCAACTTCATCTATCGTAAAAGGGACTTCCTTGTTGTTAAGAATATAGCTTTGTGGTGCTTTGGTTTCGACAAATTTATAGTCTCCTGGTGCAAGTCCTGTTATGGTAACTTTTCCATCTGCTTGTGAGACTAAAGGCTGTGGATTCACTTTCTTGCCATTACTGTCTAAAACATCAAACTCGGCGCCTTGCAGCGGGTTGCCTTCACTGTCCGTTTTGATTAATTCAGCAGAACCTTGATAATTTTTATATTTCACATTGATCGTCGGGATTTGATGGTTGCTGTTTCGATAGACCACGAAGGTTACAGGATCATTATTCAGAATATAGCCATTGGGTGACTCAATCTCGGTAATCCGGTACAGTCCTAGCGGCAAACTATCAATTTCTAAAATCCCCTCACTATTTAAGCGATCAGGATTCAATTCAACTGGTTCCCAAAGTGAGTGATTCGGCATCAAATTGCTAAAATGTTCTAGTTTAAAGCGAGCACCTTCTTGAATATCTCCGCCAAACTTGATGGGATTTCCATCAGCATCGGTCTTTTGCAGGATGACTTTGTTGCGCTCATTCGGAATCGTCATCACACCTGCATTTTCAGTTGAGGTACTGTCGTCAATTGTGATTCGCTGGCCATCGGCTAAATCATCTGGAATAGTATGGCCTTTAGGCGCAGCTGTTTCGATTAATAAATACTCACCATAAGGCAGATTACCAAAAATAAGCTGTCCATTTTCATCAACTTCACCTTTACGCAATAATTGAGTTTTTGAGGTATTCCAAAGTTCAAACTTAGCCCCTGTTAAAGGTGTTTTTCCGTCTGCTTCTGTCTTTTGGATCACTAGTTTCCCCTTTTTACCAGACGCTGAACCGCCGCTGTGATTCAGTTCTACCGTGACATCTTCGCCATCACCACCAGAAACCGTCTGCTCATTGTCGCCTGTTACCGTAATTTTGTTTGAAACAGTATCTTTACTTCCCTCAGAAGAGGAGGTGATATAGCTGCGGTATTCTAGCTGATAAGCAGTATCGATTTTGTCATTCAGCTTGATGGTCATGGTTTGTTTACCCGTGACATTATCGGTGGTGATTTCTACGGTGTAATCCTTATTTAATTTCAAAGGTTTATCATAATTCAGCGTTACGGTGCCATCTTCTGCGACGGTTGTTTCGTAAAGTTGGATGGAATCCTGATCGATCACCTGGTTATCGGAAGGTTCATCTTTGATCACCACATGATCAAGCGTTGATTGGGAAGGATTGATCACTGCATGCCAATTGACATAATCAGGATTTTTACTGTCCTGTTCACCGGTCTTTTGGGCATATTTACCGCCATATTTTACGCCGACCTCTCCGGTGACGTCACGGTCATCGTCATTGTTTTCATAGCGTGCGACATTGGTGTATTGATTCGATCCTTCGACGATCTTCCCTTCCACAGAGGTGTCAAATTCGATTAGATACGTTTCGTCTGATCCTTCAGGAAAATCAATTTGCAGCAGCTGATCATTGGAAGTGCTAGGTTCAACAATCTTCTTCATCTCGTCATTTACGACTTCTTCAGGCTGCTTCTTCGTAACGGTGCCATCTTTCTTGACCTCAGCTTTGTAAATTTTCAATGAGCCATCGACGTAGTCTTGATTCTCTTTTATTTTATCCTGCAGCTGTGCGTGCGTGAGGATATTATGACTGAGATTCACTGCAATCGTCCAAGTAATATGCTTCGTTTGAGCATTATAGATCCCACTTTTTTGAGCATTTAATTGGAATGGATCATGAGGTTTGAAGTCTTTGTCGTCATCAGAAGTATGCTTTCCGCCATTTTCATCTTCCCAATCAGCCTGCATTTTATTTTTAAAATGATCTAACTCAGGATTATTAGGGTCCAATAAGCTCACATCAAAATTCGTCCGATAGTTGATTTCTAATTCGGACTCCGTTGGATTGTAATCTCCTTTGAAAACGACTTTAAAACCAATCTCATTTTTTCCTGAGCTATCACTTAATAACTCAAGATCATAATCTTGTCCCGGCACCAAGACACGATTTTTCGTTACATCACGAATTTCAAAATCTGGCTTTAAATCTTCTTTGATCGCCATTGATAGGCCGGGTATTGGAGAATAGGTGTCGGTTAATACTAGGTTTTCCATGTAATAGTGATTCTTATTGACATTAATCTTCCAGCCAACTTTTTTGTCCGCGTAATCGATATCTGTAATATTTTTGATCACGTTTTGTTGCTGCGCCGTTCCTTTGTCACCATCTGTTTGTCCCGTGCCTGTTGTTACATTATTTGTTACTTGAGTAGGATCGGAGACGATACCATTAACCTTGGTTTTGTACTCGACTCGCACCGCTCCGTCGACATCATTTAAAAATTTAATGACAAATCCTTCGCCATCAGGATTGGGCTCCAAAACATAATCTTTTCCTTCAACTAAAGCTTCTCCCTTAACTTCATTTCCTTTTTTATCGAAGGTGATTGGATAAAGCTTGATTGAATCATCGACAAGATCCATATTTTTACTGATGGTATCCGTAATTACGGCATCACCTTTAGCAATATTCTTCTCGTCATAGTTGTATTTGATCGCCCAGCTGAATTCCTGATTATTGGGATCATAGCCGACCATATTTTTTTCAACTGGTTTCCCAAATGTGTTTGTCACTGTTGCTTTGGCATCGATTCCATCGTCGTCATTTTTATCCGTCAACTGTGCGACATTGGTAAAACTGACTTTTCCACCGTTTTCTGGCTTCGCTGAGTCTTCAATATCTGTTTGATAAACTAAACGATAGGCTTTGTTGGTCTCACCTAAAATCGTGACATTGCCATTTTTATCAACAGTATATTCATTTGAGCTGAGTTCTCGACCTACTTCTTTAATGGTTCCGTCTAGATTCATTTCTAATTCCATTACTTTTACAGATTTATAGTCAATTCCTTCAGGCCATTTTTCCGTGATCTTCGGATCTTCTAAATGGTTCATGGATTGATTAAAGTCGACTGTCCACTCGACACTGCTAGGATTAGGTGTCCGATCGAAGTGTCCCTGCTTGTCAATGGATTGCTCCGTATCAGGACGGATCTCAACATTGACAGGCGGCAAATCATCCTCCACCGGATAGTGAATGGTGATATCACCGGGGCCATCAATATGCTCTTTTTTGAACTCCGTATCAAAATAAAAGCTGCCATTAATATCACTTTGATTTTTTACCTCTTCAGTAAATTCAAAACGAATATTTCCGTCTTGATCAATGGTATATTTAGCATAAACTTCGCCCGCTTCATTTTTTAATTCACCGGTTTGTGCTTGCTTGGGTTTCAATTCTTCGGGTAATTTGAAATCAAAGTAATCTCCTGGTTCGATTTGCTGACGCACATCTTCTGGAATATTCCAGGTATAGAACGCTCGGACTGTCGTGTTAAAGGTGATTGGCGGGGTGACAACATTGCCATTCTCGTCCAAATAAACTAAATTCGAGCTCGTCAAAATCGTACCTTCACCATTCGGAAAATATTCTCGAATATCGGTAGGGCCATTAGCCCGCGCCTTTTCGTTCTCAACTGCGTCTGACTGAGTGGATTCTGTTGTCGCTACTGTTGCTGATTCAGTCGTTTTCATTGTTTCTTTCGATGAATCAGGCTCTGTGTTTTCTGTTTTACTTGCTGTTTCTGAAGAGCTAGTTGCTGTTTCAGTTGAATTCACTGAATCAGAGTTAGCTGCTTGTTCAAACGTATAAGTTAGTTTCTGCTGCTCATACGTGACGTCCAAGCTAGCTAATTCAGTTGTATCCTTTAGATTGAAATGGATAGTGCCTGATCCAGCAACATCACCAGGAATAATAATCTCTTGATCGTTCTCTACTTTTAACGCTGTTGTTTTACCAACCATTTCGATAGTCGCTTGCTGAATCACTGGTTGAGAAAGCTGAATTTTTCGATCATCTTGCCCCTCCTCTAGCATGAGCTGAACGTCTAGTTGACTAGCGTTCTGTCCTGCTGTGATACTCTCAAGTTTTAGTTCAGGTTCATTCAGCTCCTCGGCAAATACCGTCAAAGGAGTCAGTGAATTGATCAAGATTAACAAGGTCATAAAACCGTAAATAAATTGATCTAATCGTTTCTTCCGCTTCATTTTTACACCTCTTACTTCTGTTTTCTTACACTGTATTTCTATTTATAACAGAATAATTTTTCAGAAATTTTCAAAAACGAAGCTTTCATAGAACGATTTTTGGAAGAGCAAATTTATTGCTTTTCTTTTGAAACCTCTTTTAACACCTGAGTTAACCGATCCAAATCATTAAGCCCTAAGCGTCTGCCGATGACTACTAGTCGAGCTTTGGGGTAGGCTTTTTTTAGATCCTTAAAGGTTCCCGTAGTCAGTAAAACATCCACCTCTTTCGTATCTGTTGAAAAGACATCGGTGAATGTTACGTTGTATAGATAGTTAAAGTGCCCTTGCAACTGTTCAATATAGTTTTTGGTCATCAAACTAGGCATATCACTTTCTACTAAGACCGTAATAGGCACCTCATATTTACACGGTTCATCTAAATATAACGCGTTTTTCAAATAGGGGATCATTAAAAAATCGGCTTCTAAAAAGATTGGATTATTTGACTCTTCGTGTAACACTTCAATAAACCGGCGCATTTTTTCTGTCATTCGCGGATAGCGTTCTTTGAAAATTGCTTTGTACGTATTACCTGTCATATCGGTATTGAAGCCTTTAAAATATCGCGCAAAAAAATGACCGCTTAGTATGTAATTTCGGAAACGCAGAAATTCATCTTCTTCAATAGGAAAGAATTCGTCTTGAAATCTGTTGACCATCAAATCTGTCGCTGAAAAAATTTGAGTGTTCTGTTGCGCCTGCTGCTGATACAGAGCATTGATTAATGGTTCCTTAAAAACATCAATCGTTTTGGACATGGAGAGCCAAACAAGGAAAAAGAAAGGAATCTCAGACTGCTTTGTGTTGATCACGCCTTGAGAGATACAAAGCTGTTTTTCAAAAATAGGATACAGTGTATTAGAAGTAATCTTCTTTTCTAATTCCGTAGGCATCTGGAGAATATTGCCTTTACGCGTGCGAATGATCGCTTCCGCAAAAATATAAACCAGCTGCTTTTTATAGGCATAAGGAATATTTGGATAAACAGTAAAATCACTATCCAAGATTTCTTCGACATAGCCTTCAAGCAACTGCTCATCGATATAGGTAAAGGGCCAGCTGCTTCCACGATAAATACTCCAGAAGAAAATCACCATAATCATCCGAATCTGATATTCTTCTCCCTCCAACTGAAAAGTATCACGGCTAATTTTAACCTTATAACGAGTTAGCATCCGACGAACCTTCGCTAAATCTCTTCTCACTGTCGATTCACTGGTAAAGTGCGTAAGCGCATAATGTCGCACACTTTGAAACTCATCCAGAATCAACGTTTTTAAGAGAACGACTGTGGAACAGCCTTTTACGATCTCTGTTACTAAATTGTATACATCTGCATCTATTGCAACCGTCAGACGAACCCCTTTTCCCTTTGATAATTGTAAAGAAAAATTCTCTGAATGAAGGTCTGCAACTTTTTCAGCTAGACTATTTATGATGCTTAGCGTGGTCCGTTTGCTTAAGTCTAAAGCTTCACTTAACCATTCACGCGTGACCCAATAACCATTTTTCTCATTCAATAATAAAATCATTCGCCGTTGAAGAAAGGTCTCTCGATCAAATAGCTCTTCAAAATAATCTTTTTGCGTTGTTGGCATACTAATCCCTCTTTTTTTGATAATAATTCTTCGGTCATTTGTTTCCTCTCTTTTAGAATAGTAAATAAATGAGTAAAAAGGTATCAGGACGCTCAATAAGCTCAAAAAAAATCACGGATCGCTCCGTGATTTCGCTATTAAGGCATATTCATCCAAACTGGTTCAAATTGATTGCCGTCCAAATCGGTGACTTCCAGACTAAACATTTGATCCTCCGGCACATTCATATCAACGGAGAAATAATCTCCGCCATTGGCCTTCGCCGCTTCCGCAATTTTTCTCACCGCAGCAGGACTTTCAACAGAAAAGGCTGTCAATGCCCCGCTTTCGCTTTTTGTATCCGCGATCCTTTTATTCTTTAGGAATAGGTTGTAGAAATCATATTCCAACAACATAATCCAAAATGTTTCGTCCCATACCATTGAGCTCGTTTGCTCATTGGAAAACTCTGCGTTCTTCTTAAAGCCTAATTTCTCGTAAAATTCAGTCGCTGCCTGTACATCCTTCACCGGAAAATTTGTAAACACCATCGTTGCCATCTTGTCCACTCCTTTAAATTTTCGTCTATTATGCAAGAATGTTGGACACAAAGCAAAGAAAGCGCTTGTATAAAACTTAACGAAGCTTACTTGTTGTAGCTCTGAACTATTTAATCACTTAAAAACAGCCGTACTCACTACGAGCACGACTGTTTTCTATGACTATTCATCTAGAATAACGCTGCTATCCATTGATAGGCTTCTTCTGGTGATGTCGCGGTATCCAGCATTTGGAAAAAATCAGTTCGATCAATCAAGGACACTAATTCAGCTAAGGCGGTTAAATGTTTTTTACTATCAACTGCTGCTAAAGTAAAAATATATTTCATCGGTGTTTGACCTAAAATGTTTATTGGTGTTTTAAGTACGGTGATTCCTAATCCGACATCTTTTGCACCATCTTCTGGACGAGCATGAGGGAGTGCGACATTTTCTGAAATGACCATGTAAGGTCCTTCCTGGTAGGTGGTCTGGATGATCGTGTCAATATAACGGCGACTGACGATCTCCGCCTCGATCAGCGGAGTGGCGGCTACATAGAAAGCTTCTTCCCAACTATTGGTTGAAAGATTTAACTGAATAAATGCTGGAGATAAAATATCGGTTAAGCTGAGATCACCTTTCTCAGCATTTGTTGATCGTTGGTTTTTCAAATAATTCTTCTTAGGTTGTCTTAAATGTCGTGCCAGCTCTTTTCGCAGCCCGACCTCATCATGGATTGTCGCAAACTTACCCATAATCGAAAACAGCTCTTCAAACTGGTAATCACCTGATAAATTTCTGTTCCCGCTTTGAACCTCTTGAACCAAATTGTATTTTTCATCGATCGTCATAATAGGATTGACTGTGTAAACAGGTTTTTTCAAGGAGTAGAGTCGCATATTGGGAACCGTGGTGAATATCATATCGTAATCCTGGTTTTTTTGATAGATTTCATTCGTTTCAATCGGCCCAATAAAAATCATATCAGGGAAAAGATTTTTTAATTCATTATAAATAATTGCAGAACTGCCGATACCATTCGGACAAACAATGACACCTATCTTTCGCTTCACCTGATATTCATCATTATTATCGATTAAGGAAGCAAAATGGATGGTTAAAAAGGCGATCTCTTCATCAGGAATCATTGTTCCAAATAAATTCTCGATCGGCTTCATTGTCTCCTTAACGATTTGGAATAAATCAGGATACTCCTGGATCATCTTTTCGCTTAAGGGATTAATGATTGGCAAATGAAAAAACAAACGGTAATATGCCGGTCGAAAGTGACTGTATACTTGCTTTTTGACCGCCACTTTATCCTTAAAACGAATCCCCGATAAGCGCTCAAAGCGATCAAAAATTCGTTCGACCAACTCATTGATGATTGAGGAATCGGGAGCTTCTTCATCGGCATTTCCAATTGCCATTCCCAGCATCCACCCGCAAATATAGAGAATCGCATACTCGTTATCGATTGAGAATTTTTCAAGTAAACTTTGAGAAAATGTATATTCCTTCATTTGGTAGAGCTTCTGAAAATTGTACCGCTCATGAAATTCAGAGCCTTCTTTAGAGAGATGCGGCAATAAAAAAATCAGCATATAGCTAAACTCCAACAATCGATTTTCTACTAAAACGATTGAATAACGATCCAATTCTGCGGCAATCTGTTCGAACATCTGCTCCTTTTCGATCGTGCTTTCATTGAACAAAAAGTAGTCCCAAAGAAAGCTGCCGTTGTCTGAACGTAGATCCTCCAATACCAGCTTCATCAAATGATAGCGCAAAACAGATTCATTTCCCGCCAGATAATACCCTTTTCTACGATTGTATTTAATCTGGATATCAAAAACTTCCAGTTCCTTTTCCACTTTCTTCAAATCATTGATGAAGGTGGTCTTACCAATATTTAGCGCCTCTAAAAAATGATTCACTGATAAATATTCCTCATAATGATAGAAAAGCATCAGGTAAATATATTTTTTTCGCTCCTCGATATCCATCTCGTAATAACGATAGACATTCTCACCAGAAAAAAAGTCAACAAAAAACAGTCGACTTGCTTCTGATAAATGGAAATTGTTACCGTCAAAGCAAACAGGAGGAAGCTCTTCATCAGATAAGGATTCATTGATTTTGTTGATGACGTACTCAATTTGAACGCGTGATAAGTGAAGCTGATTCGTGAGATTGCTTTGAGAACGAACGGGTTTTTCGATCAGTTTTATCAGTACTTGTCGTGTTCTTTGATCCATATTGTACACGTCTATTCCTCCTGTCTAAAATAAATGTTATTCTACGGGAACTTTTTGACGCAACCGTTTCGCATTTTCTGCGATTTCTGCTTTTGTTCCTTTTGACAATAATGTACCGATCCCCATACAATCAACACCAGCTTCAAGCCAGTCAGCTACATTTTCCACTGTGACACCGCCTGACGAAAGAACGGGAACCTGCGGCATAGGCGTTTTAATAGTTGAAATAACTTTCGGACCAATAAAAGAAGAGGTCGGAAAAGCCTTGATCATATCCGCACCTGCTTCCAGAGCTTCAACGATTTCGGTCATTGAGGTGCAGCCTGGCATATAAGGAATTTGATAGCGATTACACATTTTTGCTACCTCTAAGTTGAAATTAGGTGCGATAATAAATTCTGCTCCCTTTAATAGTGCTTGACGTGCCGTCTCGCTGTCAAGCACCGTTCCTGCACCAATCACGATTTTTTCTTGATAAATTTCTTTTAATTGCTCAATAATCTCACCGGCATTATTATTCGTATAACTGATTTCTAAGCAGGAAATAGTGCCTTCAAGACAGCCGTCGACGATTTCTTGTGCCCGTTCGATCGTTTCCACTCGAATGATTGCCATTAATTTTTCTTGGCAAATTCGAGACAAGGTTTCTATTCTTTTCATAGTAGTTCATTCATCCCTTCAATTTCTCGATATTTTGCTAACGTATTGCGGATCTCTGAATCAAACGTGGAAGAAATTCTGCAAACCGGCGACTTCGGTGCACCGACAGGAATTCCTATAAGTTCTAGACTATGTTTAAGAACACTTGGTACCGTCGCCAGCTTCAGAATCCGCCGAAAGTCATTAATACTTTCTTGAAGCACCTGTGCTTCTTCGCTTTTATTTTCAATAAAGGCGTGATAAATACCTAGATCCGTTTTTGTTAGGACATTAGAGGTCGCTGCGACAGCACCATCTACACCCTTTTACAAAGCTGGTAAAATCAACGAATCCGAACCCACTAGAACCGAAAAATCCTCCCGCTGATTCAACTCTAAATACAGTTGAATATTTTCTAATTGCCCACTGCTATCTTTGATTCCGATAATCTGCGGGAGTCTGATCAGCTCTTTAAAGACCGACTCGCTGATGGATATTTTCGTATTGGCGGGAATGTTATAAAGAATAATTGGCAGTTCGGTATTTCGGGCAATTGTTTGATAATGATGGATCAGCTCTTCATCACTAACCTTAATTAAATTAGGGAGTAATCACAGAAACTGCATCTACGCCCAGCTCCGCAAATTGATTCGTCAGCTTAATGACTTCTTCGGTCGAGATACCACCCGAACCGGCAAAAACTGGCACGCGTCCGGCTGTCTCATCCACAACGATTTTAACCAATTCCAGTTTCTCTGCTTCACTCAAGGCATAGAATTCTCCGTTTGTTCCAAGAACAAATAGACCATGCACGCCGTCTGCGATCAGCTTACTCACTAGCTTTCGCGTTGCAGCTTCGTTAATTCCATCATCCGTTAACGGCGTTACCATTGCAGTAATAATTCCTTTAATTTTCATTAGCTGCCTACTTCCTTTAAATTCTTAATTGACTCCCCTAACGCACCACCCGGATGCCACTGATAGTATTTATCCAGATCTAATTGCTCCTCCTGCTGCAATAAAATCGAAAGACATTGCAAGACGATGATCTCGGCAATAATCGAAATTCTCGGAGGTTTATTCAGATCGTCTCCTTCTCTGTTCACGCCTGCTAAAAGAAAGACCGTTGAATGTTCCTTCAACCATGAATTTTCACCGCCGCTAACACCAATAATCTTGGCATCTAACCGTTTTAAGGATTCTACTGTTCGCTTTAATTCTTCGGTTTGCCCGCTATTTGAGATAGCGATAACAACATCTCCTGGTAACACTTGTCCGGCTGACCCATGAATTGCCTCTGTCGTATCCAAGTAGTAAGTAGGTGTTCCAACAGAAGAATTTAAAGCGGCGATATATTCTGCTACATGACTAGGTTTGCCAACTCCTGTAATATGAACACGTCCGTGGTTGCGCTTGGCTTCCGAAATCACTCCACAGGCTTCTACGACCTTTCTTTTGTCTAAACGATTGATATAATCATTGATCTCCGGTTGAAGGATCTCAATATATGCATCCAATTTTTTTGTAGTAATTTCCATCAGTTTGACCTCACTTTTTTTAAAACAGACCTAGCAGATTTCCACTAGGTCTGTTCGTCTTACCTACCAAATAATGACAATAGCTTATCTAACAAAATGCCCATTACGTTGTAATCAATGTTCGGGAACGTAGAGCCTTCAATCCCCAATGTGCCATACAAGGGATAAAGGACCGTCGGAAGAAAAGCCAGCAACAATCCGATAACAAACGATCCGACAACTGCTCCACGCCAACCGCCAGTGGAATTTCCGAAAACACCCGCTGTTCCGCCAGAGAAGAAGCAGATATGCGCTGCAGGAATGATCACAACAGGAAACTTAAGTGCCACCATGATGAAGACACCAATCAGACCCGCTGCATAAGAAGACAGGAAGCCCACGATAACCGCAGTCGGTGCAAAAGGAAATACCGTTGGCACGTCTAGTGCAGGACGAGAGTTTGGGATAAATTTTTCTGAAATTGAAACGAAGGCAGCCGTAATTTCTCCTAAGAACATCCGAACACCTGTCATCAAAATCGACATCCCAGCCGCAAACGTAAAGGCTTGTACAAATGGGAACACTAACCAATGCTGGGAACCGGCAAGTTCTTCAACCGCAGGACGTCCAGCCTTTAACGCAGAAACATAGAATAAGATCAGCATCACTGCCGAAACGCCCATTAGAAAATCACGGAAAAAAGAAAGCCACTTAGGAAAATTAATATGTTCCGTTGTTTTTTCTTTGTGTTTACTGAATAATTTTCCGATATACCCGGATAAGGCGTAACCGATCATATTAAAGTGCCCGATCGCCGTTGCATCACTATCGGTAATCTTCCGCATGAAGGGCTGACACAATTCTGGTAATGCGGCGGAGAAGAAGCCTAATAATAATCCCCCAATAGCGATCGCAGGAATGTCAGCTACATGATGTGCCTTTAAAATCAATGAGAGTACACACGCGAAAAATAAACTATGCCCTGTGGTGAAAAAGATATTTTTGAATGGCGTGATCCGAGCAATCACTAAGTTCATGACGAACCCAACAATCAACGTACAGCTAGTAACAAACGCATATTCAGTTTGCGCTAAAGCCGTTGCGGCCTCCGGAGAAGCCACCACGCCTTGAATGTGAAACCCGCTTTGGAATAACTGATTGAAGTTTTGCAATGCAGCCGTCATGATTGAACCACCCGCACTGAAAACTAAGAAACCGATAATCGTTTTAAAGGTTCCTGTTAACACCTCTGTCCCGCTCTTCTTTTGAGCGACAAGCCCTATAAATGCCACTAACCCTAGCATGACCGCCGGTGTACTTAAAAAACTGATCAAAAAGTCCATTTTCTATTTTCCTCCCATAACCTTCCTTACCCTAATTCGGCTAGGACCGCTTCTAGTTTTGATTTGATCTCATTTTTATCGACGATATTGCCGATCCCGATTAATTTATAGGGCAAATTTTTCTGAGCCAATTCTTCCGCAACGTCCGGTAACGTGATAATCATTTGTCCGCCAAACCCTTGGACTCCATCCAAAGAAGAATGCTCCACCTCAATTGGAAAATCATTGGCTTTAATGACCTCATTTACTTTGATTTTTAACATCAGGCTAGAACCCACTCCAGCTCGACAGGCTACTAATGCTTTATACATAATTATTCTCTCCTTTTTTATGATGCAGTGTCTAAAATTAGTTTCGCGAAAACTATTTTTCGATTTGTACTGTTGCTTAGTGGTTCTTAGTGTTCTCTAAAATAATTCAGGAACTCCTCTTTAGTTGAAACTTTTTCCAAAAATGTAATAAACGCTGGTTGACTTAACAATTCGGCTAACTTCGACAATAGCTCAACATGTTCGTTGCTCTCTTTGGCACTGAGAGGAAAAAGAAATTTAACGGGATCGTTGGTTTCATGCCCCGAAATAACGGGTTGCTTCAATCGAACGAATCCTAAGCCGAGCTTTTTCGCACCCTCTGCTACTGGCGCATGGGGCAATGCGATATTTTTTGTGATCACGATGTAAGGACCGGTTTTTTGATAGATCTGAACGACCGATTCAACATATCCTTGTGTGACTGTCGCTTTTTCAACTAATGGTTCAAAGGCTTTTCTAATGGCCTCTTCGAAATCTTCAACTTCTACATCAAGCTGAATAAATGATTCGTCAATACTTTCATGCAGCACTTCTTTCACCTCTTTTTTCGTATTTCCTTTACATCTTCACTATATTTGACAACGGATACATCCGCAATGCCGAGTCGGTTCGCTTTATTTTGGAAAGTAAATAAGAACTGAACTGTTCGAGGCCTTTCTCAGAAAGCTAGCTGGAAAATCAGGTTTTTCTTTTAGATTTGAGGATTCCGTTTCTAGTTCAGTTCATATTTTTTTCAACTGCTCAGAAAGACTGGTCTAACTTTTTCAGCTACAAGCAAAAAGACTAACTAATCATCTATTAGCTAGCCTTTTTTCTGAGTACACTTCAATTGAAATTGTAAATCTATGAAAAAATAAAAAAATCCTTGTGATTCTGCTGATTGATCATGATCCCTTGAAGCAGCTCTTCATACATCCGCTGCATAGCGGGCTGTTTTAAGATACGAAAAATCGAGATGCCCTGCTGACAGTTTTGTTTTCCTTCATCAACCGCACCTGAAATAATTTTTACCCAGCCTTGGTAAAAAAGTAATTTTGTACTATTGGACAGGTCACCTTGATTGTGAAGCAGTTTTTCCGTTTCCGCCAATACTTCTTTCGCCCAAGAAAGCTTGCGAAAATTGATAAATGTCGTGCAGGTACCGAACAATAATTCAAATTTCATTCGCTGCATCAACTGGACTCCGGCCTCTTTTTCTATCCGCGAAACGGCCGTTCTTAATAACTGATGAACCGTCTCAACTGGAAAGCTGAACTGAAAATAACGAAAAAGCAATACCTCAAAAACGCCCCAGTTCTCAACATTGTATAAATACTTTACAACAGGGGCTGATAATTCTTGAAGCGTAGCAAAAAATTTATCAATATCTCTAGGTTGCTCTTGATCCCGCTCATTTAATTGATAGTTTAACCTTAATAACTGGCACAACAGTTTTAGAAATTTCTCATCTCTTGTTTCTCCTAAGAGTTCTTTCTTCAACGTCTCCATTTGATTAATAGCTTTTTTAAAATTACGTGTTTCATTCGCTTCATCATTGTATTTGAAAATCTGGTTTAAATAGAAGATAAATTTTCCCGTCATGAAAAAGGGCTGATCCGACAGATAATCATACATGTTAGAATCTGCAGCGGGAATACGTAAATAAAGGAACTCTTCAAAGGAAACATTAATCCGCTCAAGCAAATGCTCCAGTCGATAGAAGCTGATATGCGAGGCCCCTTTTTCAAATTTACTGATAAAGGAGACACTGTTTACTTCATCCGCCACATCCTGCAGGCTCAATCCCCGATCCTTACGTAATTGGCGAAAGATTTCTCCATCCATTCGTATTCCCTCCTTTTTAAATTCCACTATAGTAGAATTCCTGATTATCTTTAGTTTAAATTAACTATACTAAATGAACAAGGAGCAATTAAAGGAGTGATTTCGATGAGAAGCGCAACAATGGATGATTTACCTGAAATAATCGATTTTATCTATCAACGATTTTCAAATTTGGAGCATTTTACTTTTTTGACTGAACATATGGAGCAGTCTGAGGAGATTTTAAAGAAATTTCTCAAAGCTGAATTGCTTCTATTTCTAGAGCATGGCGAGATTCGCGTTTATGGTGAACCGATCATAGGCATGATCAGTAGCATTCCAGCAAAAAAATTCACCTTGTTTCGTCAGTTTGTCTATTCTTTGCCGACCAGAAAAGTCTTAAAGGAACTTCCTAAGAAGGATCGGAAACAGCTTTTACAAAAAAATAAGCTAGTTGCTGAAATCCATCACGCGCTCCCTTGGCACAGAAAATACTCGAAAAACAGCTATTATATCGCCCAAATTGCTGTGGCAGAGGAAGCGAAAGGAACCGGGGTAATGCGTAAACTGCTGACACCGATTTTTGAGGAATGTCAGGAGAAGAACATGGATATCGTGCTAGAAACAATGACCGAGGCGAACATTCCGATTTATGAGCATTTCGGATTTAAATTGGCCGAGATCCATCAAAGTGAGAATGTTCCTTATGATGAATACTGTTTTATTAAAAACGTAGATTGACGTAAAAAAGGAATGGCTCTCAGATTTAAAATGAGAGCCATTCCTTTTTGATTACTATATTTTGGTCAACAAAGGACAGTCATAGGCTTCTGTCGCGTCTCTTTTTAGCATGAGTTGGGTTTTCTTCCGATAAGCCATTGGCGAAAGATGGTATTTTTGTTTGAAGCGTTTGCTAAAGTAAGCGGAATTATTATAGCCAGATTGAAAGGCAATCGTCGTAACGGGCCAACTAGTTTGATACAAAAGAATGGCTGCGTTGGTCAAACGTAAATCATTCAAGTAATGACTAAAGCATAAATCCACGGTTTGAAACACCTTTTGCAACGTTCGAATAGAGGTCTGGCAATAAGCAGCGGTTTGCTCGATCGTTAAGCCAGCTTCCTGCAAATTTCTGCGCATAAAATCCGTGGCACTAACTAAAAGCTGATTGTAATTTTTCCGCTCTAAAAAGGGCTCTGTTTCCGGCAACCAATCACAAAAAAGCTGAATGAAATGCCTTAGTAAGAGGTAATTTTCTTCTTCAGAGCAAAAAGGAAACTGCTCGGCAAGCTGGAAAATCATATCCAATAAGACCCTGCCCATCCCCTTTTCCGCATCAATGATACGGCTGGAAGGAGCGAAAAGCTTTTCCGTCTGACAATCCTTTGGAATAAAAAGATTGATCCCTTCGGTCAGTTTTTCTCGCTGATAGCGGCTGGTTGCCCGCAAATCAAAAATACCAATGGTGTAATCTTTTAGAATACTGGTCTTTTCCCCATCTGAATGACGTTCATAGCCCTTTTTGATAAATCGAAAGCCTAAGTAATCCTTTTGCGCTTCGGAACAACGAGTGAAAATACCCTGCGAGCGATCGATAATACTATGAGTCAACACGAAATGATCCAATTGATAGATTCTAGAGACGGACAGTGTTTCGTTGGGACTATTGATCGTATATTGAAAGTTCAATTGAGACAGACCATACGAATAATCCTGTGACTTGGAAAATTGAGAACAATGAATTCCTTTTTCTGTCATCGGCATTTCCGCTCCCCTCGCGTAATAGTTATATTCCTCGGGCGCTAAAATCATAGTGATCTTGATCAGATATCCTATACTTAAATTATACAAGTTGTTTAGCATTTCACAACCTGATTTTGTGGATTGGTATACAACAAAATAATAACTCGATAAAAAGGAGGAATAGTTGTATGACGGCAAAATTTGAAAGTTTGTTTTCCCCTTTGAAAATTGGTCCTGTTGAAATTCCCAATCGAATCGCCATGATGCCGATGGGGGTCTTTTCCCCACGCCTGCTAAGTATGGAAACCATCGCTTATACCAAAGAGGGTGCTGATTATTATATCGAAAGAGCCAAGGGCGGCACCGGACTGATCATTACTGGCTTGATGCCGGTCGTGGACAATATGGGCTTTTGCATTTTGAGTAATCCTGAAGGCTACGTCAAAGACATGAAATATTTAATGGATGGGGTTCATGAAGCCGGTGGAAAAGTGTTTGTGCAATTGACCGCTCTGACCGGACGAGCAAATCACGGCCTAGTTGGAATCTGCCCTGCCCCTGCACCGATTCAAAATGTCTGGGACCCGACCAAAACGGATCGCGGCATGTCCAAAGAAGAAATCAAAACCTACGTTGAAAACTTTGCGAAAGGTGCAAAACTAGTCCAGGATGCAGGCGGTGATGGTGTCGAAATCCATGCAGTTCACGAAGGCTACTTATTGGATCAGTTCGCGATCTCCTTTTTTAATCGACGGACCGATGAATATGGCGGCTCCTTGGAAAATCGCCTACGGATCATCCGAGAAATCGTTGAAGCCATCAAAGCTGCTTGCGGTCAAGATTTCCCTGTTTCGATGCGTTACAGTGTGAAAAGTTATGTGAAGGACTTTAATCGTGGAGCGATCCCTGGCGAAGAATTTGAAGAAAAAGGACGTGACTATGAGGAATCCTTCATCGTTGCCAAAAAATTAGAAGAATTCGGTTACGATATGCTGAACTGCGACAACGGCAGCTACGATTCTTGGTTTTGGGCTCATCCGCCAATGTATATGCCAAAGGCCTGCAATTTAGAAGACGTGATGAAGGTCAAGGAAGTCGTTTCGATTCCGGTCGCTTGTGCTGGGCGATTTGATGACCCAGCATTGGCCGATCAAGTGATTGCCGATGGAAAGCTGGATATTATGGGAATGGGCCGACCATTATTGGCCGATCCATACGCACCTGAAAAATTCTCTCAAGGCCGCTTAGATGATGTGCGCCCATGTATTTATTGCCATCAAGGCTGTTTAGGACGAATTTTCCAATTTAAAGATATTTCCTGTGCAGTCAATCCCGCTTGCGGGCGAGAAAAAAGCTATGCATTGACTCCTGCGAAAACACGGAAAAAGGTTCTAGTCGTTGGTGGCGGGATCGGTGGAATGGAAGCTGCTCGGGTTGCAGCAATTCGTGGTCATGCCGTTGATTTATATGAGAAAACCAATCAATTAGGCGGTGTCTTTGTGGCGGCAGCGACCCCTGATTTCAAGGAAGACGATCGCCATTTGTTAGATTGGTACAAGAAACAGATGGATGATTTGATCGTACGTGTTCAATTGAATAGTGAAATCACGCCCGAGCAAACAAGAGAATATGATGAAGTCTTTGTAGCTACCGGTGCGAATGAACGACGATTGGATACACCAGGCTTTGACAGCGAACAGGTGACTTACGCTATTGAGGCGTTACGCCACAAAGAAATCACAGGTGACAATGTAGTGGTCGTTGGTGGCGGTCTAACCGGTTGCGAAATTGCTTATGATCTGGCTAAAAAAGGAAAGAAAGTGACAATCGTCGAAGCCAGCGAAACCATTTTGAACGCCTTTGGTTTGTCAGCAGCCAACTACAATATGATGATGGAGCTGCTAGATTATTATCAAGTAACTGTTTTGAAAAATTCAGTGGTCGACAAATTTGCCGATGGCACAGCTTATGTGACAGAAACGATCAAGAACTATCCAAATGTTGCAAATCGAGCACAGCACATGTTTGCTTTGGGTGTTCAAGGCATGCCAAAAGCGCATGAAATTCCGGCTGACGATATTATTGTTTCTGTCGGCTATACACCAGATGATGCATTGTATCAAGCAATCCAAGCAGAGAATGTTCATTTGATAGGCGATGCCAAGAAACCGACCAATGTAATGGATGCCATTTGGGAAGCCTATGAAGCGGCAATGAAGGTGTAGATAGACGAGAAAAGGGAAGTCATGATGACTTCCCTTTTTGATTATTTTTCGCCTGATCCGGCTTCAACATAGTCCATATTGCCAACTTCTTTTACTTTGAATTTCCCATCTTTATAAGAAATCTTCGTCACACTAGCGTTCGCTAACTGTCCACCTTCTGGCGTTTCATCCGTCATATCGGAGATCATTGAAAGAATCGACATTCCATGAGCAACAACGAGAACATTTCCCCCGCCATCATTGGCTGTTTCTTCGGCGATCTCTTTTAATTCCTTTTGCATCCGCTGCTTGACATCATCCCAATCTTCAGACATGCCAGACTCATCAATTTCTTTCAATGCGCTTAGCATTTCTGGAACAGTCGCTTCTCCAGAACTGATAGCTTTCATGAAGTCTTCGTATGAATCATAGCCTAATTCTTTCCCAGCATCTCCCCACATCACCTCATCGTGTTCGCCTTCATAAGACCCAAAACAAACTTCTCGCAAATTTTTACTTTCCGTCACTTGCAAATCAGACTGCCCATTATTCTTAAGTGCTAGTCTTGCCGTCTCACGAGCACGACCAGCATCACTTGAATACGCGGATTTGAAGGTAATCTTCTTTTCCTTTAACCCTTTTCCTAATTGTTCCGCTACCTTCACTCCGTCCTCTGTTAAAGGTGTGTCCGACCAGCCCTGCGCCCGATGAACCGTATTGAACATGGTCTTCCCATGACGTGTCACGTATAACACTACTTCGTCTGTTTTATCTGTACTCGCATTTGAATCGCTTGTTTTGGCTCCACTGGTACTACAGCCAGTCAGCATCAATAAAATGATCGCCAACAAACTAAAAATCCCTTTGAAATTCTTGCGCATTTCTTTTTTCTCTCCTTACATGGCTAATTGATTTTTATCACTAATAGTTTCCAATGGAATGAATATCCCACTTCTTCCCCCTCTCCAAAAAAAGAAAACCCGATGACGGCACGACAAATAAGCGTACACATCATCAGGTTTAGCTTGCACATAGACAATCACTATCCATCAGAAATTATTAATTAACACGAAATTTTCAGCAGTATTGAACTAAAACTTGATAAAAAAACTACGTTAAATCTGCTCCATTTGTCGCAATCACTTTTTTATACCAATTAAAGCTGTCCTTCCGGCTACGCTCAAAGGTGCCGTTGCCTTCATCATCTTTGTCAACATAAATGAACCCATAGCGTTTTGACATTTCACCCGTTCCGCCAGAAACCAAATCAATACAGCCCCACGGTGTATAGCCGATCAAATCGACACCGTCTTCCACTGCTTTGTTCATTTCTTCAATGTGACGACGAATATAATCGATCCGATAATCATCATGAATCGCTCCGTCTTCCTCCACTTTGTCCACTGCGCCTAATCCATTCTCCACGATCATCAATGGAATTTCATAACGATCATACAATTCGTTCAAGGTAAAGCGTAAACCAACTGGATCAATCTGCCAGCCCCATTCACTGGTCTCCAGATAATTATTTTTCACACCGCCAAAAAGATTTCCACCAACTCGATCATCACTTTCTTCAATGTTGGCAGTCACGCAGCTGGTCATGTAATAAGAGAAGGTGTAGTAATCCACCGTTCCTTCTTTTAAAATCTCTTCATCTCCGTCTTCAAATTTAACGGCAATGTTGTGCTTGGCAAAATAACTCTTCATATAATAAGGATACTTGCCCTTAACCTGAACATCCCCGCAGAACCAATTTAATTTTTTTACGAGCTCTTGATTGGCTAACGCATCTTCTGGCTTACAGGTCAGCGGATACATCGTCATATAAGCCAGCATACAGCCGATCTGAAAATCAGGATTGATTTCGTGTCCGGCTTTAACCGCCTTGGCACTCGCAATGAACATATGATGAAGCGCTTGGAACCGACGCTCTTCATTGTCTTCTTCGTCTAAGATCCCTAATAAATTTCTACCACCTAAAGGCAGCGTACCAAAGTTGATCTCATTGAAGGTTAGCCAATATGTGACCTTGTCTTTATAACGTTCAAACAACGTCGTCGCATACTTCACAAAAAAATCAATCGTCTGACGATTTGCAAAACCGCCATAGTTTTCAGCTAGCGCATAAGGCAACTCAAAATGACTGATCGTTACTAATGGCTCGATCCCATACTTTTTACATTCATCAAAGACCTTGTCGTAAAAAGCTAAGCCTGCTTCATTTGGCTCCTGCTCATCTCCTTTTGGAAAAATCCGTGACCAGGCAATGCTTAAACGGAAGACTTTGAAGCCCATCTCCGCAAACAATGCGATGTCCTCTTTATAACGATGGTAAAAATCAATTCCGTCATGACTTGGATAATAACTACCCGCTTCAATTGTTGGCGTCATCACTCGATACTGTTTTCTTCCACCTGAACGCATGTGATCCTGAATACTCGCACCCTTTCCGTCAACATCCCAGGCACCTTCACATTGATTTGCGGCCGTTGCCCCGCCCCATAAAAAATCTTTTGGAAAAGTCATTTGTGCTTCCTCGTTTCATTTAAATTTGGTGTAATTGCAGCCTAAAAACGTCAAAAACCTGTCGACAAATAAGCGTTCCTCACGCTTGATTTATCAACAGGTTTAGCTTGCTAGATGCAATCACTATCCATTTGGTTTTCTTTCTATCAGAATTATAGCACTACGCTTTCAAAAAATGCAAACGCTTTTTTACTATTAGTTATTAAAAAAACGCTTTTGCATATCAGCCACCTGCTTTTTCAGCTCACAGGCATTGGATTTGGCCTTTTCCAATGAATCAATCAAGTTATCGCAGGCGGTAATAATGCTGTCATCCGGGTCAGTTGGGTTTAATAATCGCTTGATATCCTGCTTTTCTTGATCAATCGCATTCAGCATACGCAGAATCGCCGCCAAAGAATACTTCGCTGAACGCAGGGTTCGAATAATCTTCAAACGCTTTATATCCTCAGCATCATAAACACGATAGTTATTTTTACTTCTTTTGATCGACAATAATCCGTTGCGCTCCCAGTTTCGCAGAGCCTCAGAAGTAACGCCTAGATACTCGGCAGTTTCTCGGCGTGTGAAACAAACAGCATCTTCTTCAGCTTTTCCAGCCAGAATATCTTCTACTACATGGATCACATCGTTAGCATTTGCTATCTCTTGATCAACCAAGTTAAGATAGCGATCAAGCAAGACCTGTGCCTCAGCAAAATCATAACGAGCCACAGCTTTGACCATATCAACCATCAAAATTCGCAGCCCCGATTGCAGGACTTCAATCTGAAAGGCAACCTGAGCAATTTTGATCGTCTCAATGTGATAATCGGTAAACACACGATAGCCGTTGGCCGCTCTGGGAGGAATAGGAATCAGCTCCCATTCCTCGTAGCGGCGGATCGTGTTGGGATGCAGCCCGACAATAGCGGCTACTTCGGAAGTGCGATAGGTTTTCATTAGAAATCCTTTCCATCATTTATTAAAAGCGTCAGCTCATGCAGAGCTCTCGAACAGCTGGTGTAAAGCAGTGTACTTTTTTGTGTTAGTTGACTCGAACGAATATCCGGTAAAATAACCTGATCAAATTCCAATCCTTTGGCAAATTGTGTAGTGGTCACGATGATGCCTTCCGCAATTTTTTTGGTATTTTTCTCAAAGCGAATCAGCTGTTCATCGGGAAAAGCTGCCTCAATTTTTTCTACTTCCTGCCAGTTCTGACAAATTATACCACAAGATTTGAACGTACTTGATTTAAAATCAGCTAGCTTTTGTGCGAGCGTGTTCTTACTATACTCAAGCAGTTCAACTTCCTTGCCGTGACGCTGTACCGGCTGAATCTCCTCCTCATCAATAAAACGTTTGGCAAAATTCATGATCTCAAAGCTGGAGCGATAACTAGTCTGAAACTTCAGCACTCGTGATTGCGGCAGATTTTTTTGAATATCTGCTAGAAAATCTGAATCACTCGTGATCAACGATTGATGAATATCTCCACAAATCGTTTTCGGACAGGGAAACAGGCGCTCGATCATGGCTAACTGTAGCAAGGAGTAATCCTGCATCTCATCAATCACTAAATGTTGAATCTGTTTGTTCGGCTTAATCCCGGCAATCATTAATTTAAAAAATAAATAGGGAAATAGATCTGAATACCTGATGCTATTTTTTTCAGACGCATGCGACAAATTGTTTGCGGACAGAAAGTGATAATAATCTGTTAAACTTCCGGTAGTATTGAGGCGTTTCTTGAAAAGCTGATCGAGCTTTTTGGCAAAGGGTTCACGGCTCAATGCCGGAATACGTTCGCTCAAAAGCTTCGTAATTTCCTGGATCAGCTCAACGAAGCTCATTTCTGACTGCTGATCGACGAAACGTTTGATTTCTGCTGCTGAAATATGATAATTGTCAATCTTGATTTCTGCTGAATACAGTTGTGCCTTCAATTGTTCCAGATACTTTTGCAGCAGCTCATAAAATTCCTTGGATTGCTTAAATCTGTAATTTTCAGCCAGCTTGGAATTGGGCTGTTCTAGTGCGGCCTTCAGTTCATCGTGGCGATCGGAGACCTGATATTTTTCTTCAATAAACATGGACCCTAATTTAACGATATCAATTTGCGGCAGCTCATCTTCCCCTAATTCTGGTAAAACCGTTGCGATGTAATCGGCAAATACTTGATTAGGAGAGACGATCAAAATATCGGAAGCATCAAGCTCCTCTTTTTTCTGATAAAGTAGATAAGCCATCCGATGAAGCGCGATAGAAGTTTTCCCTGAACCGGCTACCCCTTGAATAATCAAATTTTTAGTTTTCGTGTCTCTGATCGCCTGATTCTGTTCCTTTTGTATCGTGTGAATGATGGTTTTCATTTCATTGGAGGTACTCTTCCCCAGTTCCCGCATCAGCAGTTCATCATTGATCGCATCATTTGTATCTACCACAAAGCTGATCACGCCATTTTTAATTTCAAATTGTCGTTTCAAACGTAATTGTCCGAAAAATTTACGTTGATGAGATTCGTAAAAAGCCTCACCAAGCGAAAAATCATAATAAAGCGAAGAAATTGGTGCCCGCCAATCATAGATCAGTTGTTCGCCGTAGCGATCCGCAAATCCATACCGACCAATATAAAAGTCCTCTACCTCTTCTTCGTCGTCAAATTGAAACGCAATTTTACTAAAATAAGGAGTCTCCTTTTGATAATTCAGTTTCTTTAATACATTTGCTTCTAAAACACTACGGCTATCGAGAAATTTTAAATTTTGCTGATGATTGTAGACCTCATATTTATCTAGCTCATTTTTGTAATCAATTGTATAATGCTTCAACTCTTTATAATTGTCTTCATTGGTGTTCAGGGCAGCCTCAACCTCTGTGATTTTTTGTTTAAGCTGGTGTGTCACTTCTGCTAAATAATTCTTTTCAGTAGTCGTGTTCATTAAATCCTCCCCTTTCATCAGATTTGATCTTAACAAATCTGATCAGGGTTGGTGTTATAGTGGAGGGTTTAAAAATAAAAAAACATTGAGAAATAGAATTATCGGTCATTGATAAGGCATTATCAGACAAAAAAATAGTGAATGAATGAGAATTCAAGTTCCTAAACCATTGTTAGAACGCAGTACGCAGTTACAACAAAACAGACCTGAAATTTTAAACAGGTCTGTTTGATCAAATTTTTTCTTTTTAACATTTCGCATTAAGAGGACAACCAACACAAATAAGCGAGCAGCACGAAACTGCGACTCACTTATTTAATCTTTATTTCTCTTTTTCATTCGCCTAGGATGGATACCAACGTTGGATTATCCGATCCATTTAAGCCTTTACTTTGCTATTTGTGTTTTTTGAAACGCTCTAACAGCTGGCGTTTTTTCTTATTGATTTTTTTCTTTTGTTCTTTCTGTATGTCGTTCTTTTTAGCAGCGTTTTCGGGCTCAGAGGATGTTTTCTTTTCCGAGGACTCCAGATGTTTAGAGGGCAGATTTTTTTCCTCTGCTATTGATTGAATTTTCGGCGGTGTCTCGACCTCTTCATACGCCTCATCATAATATAGCTCCTCCAAGAGCATATCTTCTGTCAAACTATCCGCAAACATTTTCTGCAACTCTTCGTCGGACAGCGCAGCAATATCTAGCCCTTTAGGTAAAAGGACTTCCATTTGTTTGATACCATCATCTGATTCTTCGGTAACTTTCATCATTAAACCATCCTCGACAGACTCAACCTCATCTTGAACCCCTGTTGGATTTTGGGCAGACTCCTCCGTGGCATCTGTTACTCCCTCATTTACATCGAAAATTTGCTTTTCAGTTGTTTCCACAATTTTCGCGCTAACAACTTTCTGGAATAACTTTATTCCATCTTTTTCAAATAAATTTAATTTAGTCATTTTTTCTAATAAGGCTTTGATTTCATCGGCAGATTTATTTGGATCAGGATTATTGAATCTCCAGCGATGATTTTTTCCTTCACTATTTTCAAATACAGCAATTAGCATGCGCATAAATTTTCTCCTCTCAATCTGGTCTTTTTTAGGGCGTCGTCTTGAACAACTTCTACCCACAATATATTTTCAACTTAGTAAAGTAATTTAATGAATAGAACCGTTTTATTACAACAACTAATGGTTTCCACAGCTTCTTCTTGCTTACTGACAAATAGAATTTAATACGAACCTGCAAGCGTTGTCAACGGCGTAATTTTTTTATGTCTACCAAAAAGAGAAATTCACAAATGAACAAAAGCGATACAAAGCGGATCGTTTGACCATTAAGGGGAAGAAAAACTTTTTTTAGCCGATTCCGTTAAAAAAATAAAAAAATAATTTCGAAAAAAATGCGTAGTCAAAAAATCTGAAGGCGATTTTTTACTGGAAAGTTCCTTCCAAACAGTCGAATTGATGTTATCCACAGGCTGAAAATCGTCATATAAGAAGCTTTCCTACCGATATTGCCGATCATAATTTTTATGAAGTAATGGCGTCCTCCACCTCCAGCTTGGTTTGAGTTAAAAAAATAATGCGTTTTCAGATTCATTTTGATACTATTAACTAGTGAATGATCGGAGGTCGAAAATGAAGAAAAAACTATATTTGATGCGCCATGGAGAAACGCTATTTAATGTCTTGAAAAAAGTTCAGGGAGCCTGTGATTCACCCCTAACTGAAAAAGGAATTCAACAGGCACAGCTGGCCCGAGACTTTTTTCAAGAACATGGCATTAATTTTGATCATGCCTACTCCTCTACCCAGGAGCGCGCTTGCGACACGTTAGAGGTTATTACTGAAAATAAAGAGTATCAACGACTGAAGGGCCTTAAGGAAATGAATCATGGATTATATGAAGGAGAGCCACAATTTTTACAGCCTGATGGCGCCGAATATTTTGAAACATTTTATTCACAATTTGGCGGGGAATCCTTATCAGCTGTTCAAAAGCGAGTGAGCGCTACTTTGCATCAAATTATGGCAATTGAGGATCATCAACAGGTCTTAGCTGTCTCCCATAACGGCGCATGCATCGCTTTTCTACAAACACTCCAGCAGGAAAACAAGGATGCGTTGATTCGGGCTTATCCAAATTGCGCAATTTTTATTTTTAATTATGCGGAAAAACAATTCGAGTTAGAAGATATTATTGATCCATCAACAAAGCAAAGCATCTTATTCTAAAAAAAAGCGACGATCGTAAAATGATCGCCGCTTTTTAGTGTTTTGGTAAAACCAAACGAAAAATACTGCCTTCTCCCTTTTCACTTTGTACATCCAGGTTGCCCTTTAACTGTTTGGCTAGGCTTTTGCTGATATAAAGTCCTAATCCCGAGCCGCCTGTCTCTGGATTTCGTGATTTTTCGACCCGATATAATCGTTCAAAAATTTTCTGCTGATCGGCTTTTTTTATTCCTAGTCCTTCGTCTCTGATAGCAAAAAGAATTTGATTTTTTTTGGTTTCTATTTTTAAATAGATTGTTGTATTTTTGGGAGAATACTTACTGGCATTCTCAATCAAATTGGTTAGAATCCGATTCAGCTTGTCCTCATCTGTTGTCAAAGTTTTCAACTGTGGATCAACTTCAAGTGTCAACTTCTGCTGTTTTTTCCTTAAAATATAATCAAAGCTAGATAACAGCGTCAGCAAAAATTGATCCAGCCAGATCACCTGCTCTTGGTTAACCGAACTTTGTGTCGATGCCCTTTCCATTGCCGCTACTTCCATCAATTGTTTGGTTAATGAACTCAAACGATCAATTTGAAACGCCATTTGTTCCAGTGTTTTGTCAATCTCATCCTTTGAGATGATCCCATCTTGGATCGCTTCAATCTGATTTTTGACCGCGGTGATCGGTGTTTTGATATCATGCCCTAACTGAGACACCAGATTGCTCTTATCCTGTTCACTTTTCTCTAACGCAGTAAAGCTGTCGGCCAAAGCAGCGACCATTTCATTAAAGTCATCTGCCAATATTTGTAGTTCCTTTGGCGCATGTTGCAGTTGAATCTCAGTAAACTGATTCTCCTTAATTACTTTGGTCTGCTGACTAAGTTTATTTAAGGAGGAAAACGTATTGCGAAGCAAGAATAAGCCTAACCCAGTTCCTAAAATATTAGCCAAGATCGTGATACCAATAATCAAGTAGCCATCGTGATCCGTTAAATACATTTTGCTAATACTAAACCAAACGATCAGAATAACCACTAAACTTGACGATAAGAAGGATAAAACTAACATATTCCTTAATTTCATCGTCTATCCCTCCATCTTGTAGCCCAATCCCCAAACTGTTTGAATATGAGGATAAGGTAAACCATCTGCTGTCGTCTCCAACTTTTCTCTTAAACTATGAATATGGACATTCAATGTATTCGCATCATCAAAATACTCTGTTTGCCAAATTTTTTCATATAATTCAGATTTAGGGAAAACTTTCCCAATATTTTGTAAAAACAATAGAAGCAATTGAAACTCCTTAATTGATAACTCTAGTCTTTGATCATACAATAAGGCTTGAAATTTTTCCTCATCGATCTTAAATGGACCTGCTTCAAGAGTATTTGATAGGCGGTCTTCCTTTCTTCCAACACGCCGTAAAATATTTTTCACCCGTAGTGTCAATTCTCGCGGGCTAAAGGGCTTCGTAATAAAATCATCTGCACCAAGGGTTAAAGAAAAAATCTTGTCCTTCTCTTGATCCTTCGCACTCACAAAGATGAATGGCGTATCGTCAGCTTTTTCAAGGACCTTTTCGATAAAATCATACCCATCCATTTCTGGCATCATGATATCCGTAATAATCAAATCCAACGATTCTTTTTGAAAGAAAGCCAGGGCTTCCTTACCATTATTAGCAGAAAAAACTTTGTATCCTTCTTTTACTAAATAACGTGATACGATGTCTAAAATGGCCTTCTCATCATCCACTACTAATATTTTTTGCATAACATCCACCTCTCGCCCTATAGTAATCCAGACGTGCTAAAAAAGCACTCAATTGATTCGTAAATTAGTTTAAATTAAGGCTTAACTATTTCTTAAGTGGATGATAAACAATCCTTAAATGATCATTTTCATGATAAAAAAACAAGCGCTTATTTTTGTCAACAAAAGGGGTAAATAGTTATAGTATATGATAAAAAATAACGAAAAGGGGCAAATTATATAGCTGGAAATTTTTTCTTCCTGTGACTTATGATTTGATTAAGGAACAGCATCGTTGTTTTTTTATTTCCTCAGAAGTACAGTTATACCCGTTAAGAGAAACACACAAAACAAAAAGGGAGTCTTTACTATGACGACAAGAAAATTTGGAACGGTGGCAGCTGTCACGATCCTAAGCAGTATCGCATTGGGAGGGTTTATCAAAACTGATTCAACTACTGTTCACGCTGCGGCTAACTTCACACAAGGAGAAAAAGAAACGCGTAATCCAATGGGTGCAGCCCTTGGAAGTACAATGGCGAAGAAATACAATATCTCAATGCCAGAAACAAATAAAGGTTACTTCTCAGGTGGTTCAATGTACATCGGCCCCCGTGTTGGAACCAGTGCCGCTGGTGCAACTTCTACGATTCAAGTAAAAGTTTCAAAAACGTCTAAAGGAACGACCTTTGAATTAGAACCAGCAAAGGCCGGCAAACAACCGGATGCTGCAACCCTTCGTCTAGATGGCGTACCAAATATCTCTTTCAGCAATACTAAAAAAGAAGACATCAAAAAAGGCGATGTTACCTTAATGGCTGATAGCTACAAAGTCGATAAAGGCACAAGCGCTGAAAAAATGGCCTTCGATGGCAACAAAGATGGTTTGATCGAAATCAACGATAAGACCATGAGCGATAAAAGCATGGGTTGGTCCTTATTTGCTGCTATCACTCCCTTAATGGACAAAGACGGTGATACACTGAACGCTACGTTGAATCTTAAATTAACCGGCGACAACGGTGTGGAAGGAACATCAACCGGCCTTGACAGTATAAACGGTGAAGCAAAAACAGTCTTAACGGCAGCTAAAGGTACTGGTATGAACACAACTAAAGTGATGGTTGATCAAAAGACCACAACCTTGAAGATCAATAAAAATGAAAACATCCAAGCAGGTGTCTATCAAGCAAATGTTGTTTGGACGTTAGCCAATGATGCCGACGCACAAGCAAACATGGCAAATGCCAATGCTAATCGTGGTGCCATCAACAACCAATAATAGTTACAGAAAAGTGCCCGACTCTCATTGAGACGGACACTTTTTTATTTTTCTCTCACTAATCAACTCGCTCAACTACTACTTCGTCATTCCCTAACTGATCCGCCAGTTTTTCTGCGGCTCTTATGTGGCCAATCCTAGTATATGAATAGTCTGTTGTAAATGATTGGTAAAAAATTACGAAAGTGTTCTTGCCGTATAACATCACATCTCCGATTTCAATCCTGTTAACTTGCTCTTCGTGCATCAGCAGACTTTGAGGAAGATCATAGTATTTTTCATTTTGATGGAGATCACGCATCGTAAATCTATCTGGTACTATCAACAACAGTTCTTTTGCAGTCGAATTGTCAGCTAATTCTAGCTCAAATACTTCCCCGTTCATGCGTAATCGCATCCGATTATAGCTCTTCTCTTCACTGTCTTCGGTTATTTGACTTGTAGTTGTTTTTCGAGCTCCCTCTTGCGAACAGCCACACAGTAAAATACTTAACAGGCTCATGAATAGAAAAATGTGGAAATATTTCATCCTCATCACCTCGTATCGGTCAAAAGCTTCTATTAACTATAACTATACATTAGCTAAATTTCCTTGATCACTTTTGCGGGAGTTCCCGCTACGATTGTATTATCGGGCACATCTTTGGTAACCGTCGAATCCGCAGCGACAATAGCATTCTTTCCTACGGTTACTCCAGGTAAGATCGTGACATTGGCACCGATCCATGCATTTTCTTCGATTTTAACAGAAGCTACCGAAAGGCCGTGCCGTTTTTTTGGATCAGTTAAATGATTGATCGAAATAATTCGACTCATGGGGCCAATCAATACATGGTCTTCGATTACGATACCGCCTAAATCAACAAACGTCACATTCTGATTAATAAAAATATCTTTTCCAAATGAGATGTGCTTTCCAAAATCAGTGTAGAAAGGCTGAGAGATTGTCACAGACTCGTCAACGTTCCTACCGGTAATTTTTTCTAAATACCTCCTCATTTCTTTAGGTGTGAGATAATCGCTATTCATTTCCATTACTAGCTCTTCATTATTGGCTTTCAACTCATGGATCTCATTATAAATAGTTGATTCCTGTAAAATCTCGATTTTTTGGATCTTCGCTAATAGTTCATGCTTGATCATCATCTTTTCCTCCTATTGTTGCTGAAATAAGTATACTTCGCTATACTAACGATGACTAATACTTATACAGAATACCCAACTATCGCTTTTAGTTATAGGAGGAAACCATGGAATTACGAGTGCTGAATTACTTTTTGACGGTTGCTAGAGAAGGAACGATTAGTAAGGCCGCGGAGGTCCTGCATCTTTCTCAGCCCACCCTGTCAAAACAGTTGAAGGATCTAGAAGAAGAATTAGGTGTACAGCTTTTTGTTCGGGGAAATCGTGAAATTTCACTGACGGAGGATGGCGTTTATTTGCAAAATCGCGGCAAAGAAATTTTGTCATTGGTCTCTACGACCACGTCAAATCTCCAAAAAAATGAAGTGATTGGCGGCGATATTATGATTGGTGGCGGTGAGACGCAAGCCTTTCAATTTTTATCTGCTATTTTGAACGATTTAATGGAAAATTACCCCGATATCAAGGTTCATATGTATAGCGGGAACGCTGACGATGTGAAGGACAAAATCGATAAGGGACTGCTTGACTTTGGTTTAGTGATCGATCCAGTTGAAAAGCAAAAGTACGAGTACGTTTCGCTGCCTGTTGTTGACCGCTGGGGTATCTTAATTAATCAGGAGCACAAGTTAGCAAAAAAAGGGTACGTTACTCCAGCAGATTTGAAGAAGCAACCGCTAATGATATCCAGCCAAACCTTAGTAAACAATCAACTATCAGAATGGCTAGGTGGAAACCTAAACAATTTTACTATTGTCGGCAGCTACAATTTACTCTACAATGCTTCTCTTTTAGTTAAAGAAGGAGCTATCATCGCCTTTGGCATTGATGGGATTCTTAATACGAAAGACAGCGGACTAGTCTTTATCCCACTCAAACCTGCATTAACTTCGACCATTAGTGTCATTTGGAAAAAGAAGCAAGTTTTTTCAAACGCCGCCGCCCTTTTTCTTGAAATACTAGTGAACCAATAAAACGAAATCTTCGTGATTTTTTTGTATAAGCAGTACAATAGTGGTGTTAATGAGAGAATCTGTTTACGAAATCCACACAACGGCTTAATTATCATTTGTGGAATCGTAGAAAAAACGGCAAAATCGTTCTCAAGCCTTTTTGATCGTTAATCAGCCAGATTTTCTTGAAAACACCCGATTTAAATTTTTCTGAAGAGGAAAATTTAAATCTATCACTAGAAATTAGGAGTGGACAGAATGACTAGCTATGCTAAAAGAACCGAAGACGAATTACTTTCACCAGAAAATACTGTGTTGACAGTGATCGACTATCAACCGACACAAATCAACTCGATCAATTCCATGAATCGCTCAGAATTGATACGTAACACAGAAATCGTTATCGAGCTGGCAAAACTTTATAATATCCCGATCGTCCTTTCTACCGTAAATGTTGAAAAAGGCTGGAACACCGATACGATCCCTGTTTTGAAAAAAGCTGTTGGTGAAGATGTCCCTTCTTATGATCGCAGCTCCATCAATGCCTGGGAAGACAAAGAATATAACGAAGCGATCAAAGCAACGGGACGGAAAAAAATCCTGATCCTGGCATTATGGACAGAAGCTTGCTTGACCTTCCCAACTTTAGATGCGCTAAAAGAAGGTTATGAAGTCTACCCAATTGTCGATGCAGTCGGCGGAACTTCAACTATTGCGCATGAAACTGCTTTACGTCGTGTCGAACAGGCAGGTGCACAATTAACCTCCATCGCCCAGCTCGCTTGCGAATTACAACGAGATTGGAATCGTGAAGACACCGTTCCAGGATTTGATGAATTGATGACCAAATTCGGTGCCTTTTCTAACTTAAGATAGCGTTACACAAAAAGTAGCTACGCCGATATTTGGCATAGCTACTTTTTAAGCTTATTGATTGATGTCCTATGTTCATCTTGTCCTATTGAAGCTTTTCACAGATTACTTAGATAAAGAAACGCCTACTCAATATATTGTGTGTCACCGATCTTATCTAAGGTATATTTACCATCTTTATATTTCAACGTCGTCACACTGCAATTTTCCATCATTTCACCATTATAAGCATCTGGAACTAGCATTTCTAACAAGGTTGGGATCATTCCGCCGGAAGATACAATCATGACATTCTTCGCGTTCTTCTTTTTGGCGTCTTTGACTACTTTGTCCATTGCTGCCTGACCGCGAGTGGTGATTTCGTCATAATTTTCCGCAGCATTCAAAGGATCATTTTCAGCAATCGCATTAGCAATTCCCTCATCCCCGATTTTCTCTACTAACTTATCATAATCAGACCAGTCATCATCTAATTTAAAGCCGTTCGCTTCAAAGATTGGCGTCCACATTTCCTTGTCGGTCTTGCCTTCATAGCCGCCATAATTCCATTCTTTGAAGCCATCATGTTCGATCAATTTCGGTTTTTTATTATTGTTTTTTGAGAGTATTAATTTGGCAGTATTTCTTTGACGTCCTAAATCACTGGAATAAGCCAAATCGAATTTGATATCCTTCAAACCAGTCCCCAGTTTTTTCGCTTGGCTGATGCCTTTATCGGTCAGAGGAGAGTCTGCGAAGCCTTGTACTTGCCCAGTTGTATTGAAGAAAGTCTTGCCGTGGCGGATTAGATAAATCGTAACTCCTTCATTTTTTTTCGCAGCGTCAGCTTCTTCTCCCTTTGCAAAACATCCTATTAATGCTAATCCCAACAAACAAGTTAATAACGCCCCAAATACTTTTTTCATTTTTAAAGTTCCTCCCCGTTGGTTTCAATCAGATTTTTATACCAATAAAATGACTCTTTTGGCGATCTAGCCAGGTCTCCTGTTCCGTCATCATGTTTATTGACGTAAATAAAACCGTATCGCTTCCGCATTTCACCAGTCGTCGCACTAACCAAATCAATCGGTCCCCACATCAGGTAACCAAAGCAATCAACTTTGTCCTCTTCTACTGCTTTTTTCAGCTCGCTCAAATGTTTTTGCAAGAAGTCAATTCGATAATCGTCATGAACCGCACCGTCCGCTCCGACTTCATCGTAAGCCCCTAAACCATTTTCACAAATAATGATCGGCAGCCCGTACCTGCGGTAAGTATAGTTCAACAAATATCTCAGTCCGATCGGATCAATCCCCCAGCCCCATTTGCTTTTTTCGATATAGGGATTCTGAACACCGCCAAACAATGATTCTTCATTAACCTCAGCGTCTTCATAGCGAGTAACCTCTGTCATATAGTAATTCATGCCGATGTAATCCAGCTTGCCCTCAGCAAAAGCTCGTTTATCTTCCTCAGTTATTCCAATATTGATGTTCATATCCGCATATTCTCTTAACTTGTATTTAGGAAACTCGCCATTACACATCGCATCAATCTGATAGAAATCACGATCCATATCCTTGAAAGCATTCATAACATTGATTGGATCACAATTCACCGGATACTTTGGTGTGATGCCAAACACGCAGCCGACTTGACTCGCTGGATCAAGCTGATGGATTAACCTTGTCGCCTTGACACCAGCTAAAGTCATATTGTATCCGATCACCGCTAGCGTTTCTTTTTTATTTCCTTCCAGCTCACTGTATTTTAGTCCTGCCAAAATGTAAGTGAACATATCCGACGCTTCCGTTTGCGGATCGATGTGGTTCATTTCGTTGAAGGTTACCCAATACTTGACTTTGCTTTTTAAAGCACCAACCATTGTTTCAACAAATTTCAAATAGAAATCGATAACTTGACGGTTCTTCCATGAGTCATACTTGGTTACCAGATTCATCGGCAATTCAAAATGATACAAGGTAACGATCGGTTCGATATTATACTTCAGTAATTCGTCAACAACGCTTTGATAAAACTCGATCCCCGCTTGATTCGGTTTCACATCATCACCATTGGGATAGATTCGTGACCAGTCAATGGAGATACGCAGGCTCTTAAAGCCCATTTCGCCAAATAGCTTGATATCTTCCTTATAACGATGATAAAAGTCGATTCCTTCGTGAGATGGATAATGTCTGCCAGCTTCGATTGTTTGGGTATATTCTCGGGGTGTCGTTACTGATCCTGACGTGGCAAAGTCCATGATCGCCGGTCCTTTGCCGCCTTCCTGCCACGCGCCCTCTAATTGATGAGCTGCGATACTGCCGCCCCATAAAAAATCTTTCGCTAATTTTGTCACTGTTTCTGCCTCCCTTTTCTAAACGACAACTGTCAAACAGTCTTCTTTACTGTTTAAGCTACTGTCACTTGACGGTAACACATCTAGATAATCAGCCGTATTAGTAATTACCGTAATCACGACTGGATCATACCCTTCACTGCGAATCCCAGCCATATCAGCTTTTAGGATCGCATCGCCAACTGAAACCTTGTCGCCTTGTTTGACGAATGTTTCGAAATATTTGCCATCGAGTTCGACAGTGTTGATCCCAATATGAATCAAGATTTCCACGCCGTATTCTGTTTTGATTCCGATTGCGTGATTGGTTGGAAACAGACTGACAACTTCGCCATTTACAGGAGCAGAAATCAAGTCTTCTTCCGGTTCGATTCCCAGCCCTTTGCCTAAAGCAGACGACGAAAAGGCTTTATCGTTCACATTGCTTAACGCGACATTTTTCCCTTTAACTGGCGCTTTAATCAATAATTTTGTGACTGCCTCTGCATTCATTTCAACAGGCTCTGCTTGCTTTTCTTCGACTTTTTCATCATCAGGAATTCCTAGGATAAATGCCGCGATAGCAGCGCCAACAAACCCAATGATCACAGCAATCAGCATCATGTAAAAGTTTTGGTAATTGTCTTTTCCAATAAATGAAGCTAGTCCAAATAACCCTACCGGCGCATACCCAACGACTTTCATTAAACCAGCGAACAAACCGCCAAGTCCACCGCCGATCATCACCGCTACGTATGGACGACGATACTTAACAAATACCCCGTATACTGCCGGCTCAGTAACTCCCATAAAAGCACTGAAAGCAGTTGTCCCGAATAATTGCTTTTGTTTTTTGTCTTTTGAACGGAAGAAATACCCCATTACGGCCCCACAAACAGCGATATCAGAAATAATCCACGCAGCAGTAAAGACGGGATCGTAGCCCAAAGTCGCATAAGAATTCATGAAGATTGGAATAATAAAATTACCGGCTCCAATTGTAATCAGGAACGGCTGCAAAGCTGCATACAGCATCACGACGCTCCAGCTGCCGAAGGTATTGCCGATGAAATCAAAAACAAAGTTTAGGCCATCACCAATATATGTTCCTAAAGGTCCAAAAAGGATCAAGGTAATTGGCAAGGTGATAATCAAAATCAATACTGGATTAAAGAAATATTGCAGCGCTTTTGGCATAATCTTTTCCAGTAGTTTACCAACATATTTCATAAAAATGATACTTAAAATAATTGGAAAGAAGGAGTTAGAATAAGTGGTTTCTGGTAAACTTAGACCAAGAAAATCCAACCCCTTCGCACCATTGATCGTATCTGACATTAAGGTTAAGGCGATCGTAACGGCTAGGTATTCATTCACCTCTAGCCGGCGAGCAAATGAGATAGCGATCAAGACCGGCAAAAAGAAGAAGACTGATTGGCGAATCGCATCCAGAATCAGATAAGTCGAGCTTTCAGCTGAAACTAGTCCAGTCAAAGAAATCAGGGATAAGATACCCGCTAGCAATCCGGCGGCCATAATGGGAATTAAAATCGGCCCCATCGATTCAGATAAAATCCGAAGTGCCATCGTAATGAATTTCTCTTTTTCAGCAGATTCAGATTTTTTACTTTCCCCACTTAACCCTAAAATTTGATTCATCTCAGGACGAATATCCTGCACCTGTGTACCAATAATGACTTGGTAAGCGACATCATTGGAAACAACATCAATCACATCTGGCAGTTCTTTGATTTCTTCAGTTTTAGCAAGCTTGCGATCATTTAATTTAAAACGTAAACGTGTCATACAATTCGTAACACTTTGAATATTTTCTTTCCCGCCGATCAGTTCGATCAGCTGCTTACAAAATTCTTGATATTTCATATTAAGTCCCCTCTTCTCGTTTTGTGACTCGTTGGATGTGGAGCATTAAATAGGCCTCCTCATCATCGGACAATTCCTTTTCAAACGTGTCTCTGACATAAATGCGTATTTTATTGACGCAGCTGTAAGCTTCTGGATAAAGTTTGCGAATTTGTCGATTGAGCTCAGTCTCATTTGATGTAAACGCCTCGTTTTTAAACATTCGGACGATGAAATACTGTAAATGAGTCACTAATCGGATATAGTTGATGCTTTCTTCTTCAAAATCCAAGCGATAATGGTATTTAATGATTGATAGAATATCTCGAACAGCTTCCATCATTTTCATCATGTTGTCGTCTTCACTACCCTTGGTTTGCAGGTTGATAAAATGCAATGCAATGGACACCGCCTCTTCGTTCGGACAGCTCAATCCTGTGACTTTTTCGATCAATTCCACTGCATGAAGCCCGATCTTATAGTGATCTGGATAGAATTTCCGAACCTCCCAATCCAGCGGACTCTTGACAATTTGGTCTTTTTTCAAGCGCTTAATAGCAAAATCAATATGATCTAGCAAGGCTAAATACAGATAATCTGAAACATCCTGCTGAATGACTTTCTCCCCATATTCAATCGTTTCGGTGACGATCTGAAGGTATTCATCTTTGGTATTAGAAAGTAAATAGCTGAAATGCTCCAATTTATCATGAGAATCCAGGACGTAGGTTTTTTGGATATCCTTTTCCTCGATGGTATCTCCGACTTTTCTTTTAAAGGCGACACCCTTTGAATAGACGATGACCTCGTTTCCCCGAGTTTGGTTATTGCTTCCTTTTTTTACAATGGCTACATTATTGTTCAAAATTTGACTGATAATCATGCTTTCCCTCCTTTCAAACAAAAAAACTCAAATTACCTAAGGATAGCGTATTTATCCTAGGGTAATTTGAGTTCTGCCTGCATTATCAGTAACATACTCAAAGCAGCAACTACCACCGTTGCTTTGATTTAAGTTTTCTCACCATCATTGTAAGGGAGAAATTTTCCAATGTCAACGTTTTCTTTGGCTACATTTCGCAGCTCGCTTAAAAAGGCTATCGTTTTGTCTGGTAATGCCCCTTAACAAAAAACACCCCTAGCATCACAATGATAATCCCAACGATTTCCTTCAAAGATAAGTATTCAGAAAAAATAAAAAACGAATAAATCGAGGCAATAACAGGCTGGCACAGGCAAATAACCGTCGATAAATTTACACTTAGCTTCCCTTGACAATGGGCCAATAAATTATGACCAATCACCTGCAAACAGAATGTTAGTCCTAACAATGGAGCAATTTCAATCGCTCCTCTTGGCACCTGAATCCCTTCTGTTACCAGAGCTACGACACCAAGTGTGATTCCACTACCGATTCCGCTGATCAACATAATGACGCTGCTTTGATAACGATCCCGCAAACGGTAGGAAATCAATAAAAAGCCTGCGTAGAAAATCGATGCGCAAAACGCTAACAGGTCGCCTACATAACTTTCTGGCGTAGGATCAAGTTTCCCGCCTAAAAGAATAAAGACACCGATCAATGTAATGCTGGCTCCCACTAGAAAAAATTTCGACACTCGTTCTTTAAACAGAAAATACGATACTGGAATAACGGTAAAAGGTGTTAAATTTGTCAGCAAGTTGGCATTAGCGACGGAAGTATAACTAAAGGAAAGATTCCAAAGAGCGATATCTCCTGCTAAGAAAACTCCTGCCATGCCTAAGATCCAAATATCTTTTTTAGTCAATGTTTTTAACTGCCTATAAGCGAATGGTAACAGCAAGGGCAGCGAAAATAAAATTCGATAAAACCCTGTGCTTATCGGCGGCAAACTACTTAGCTTTACAAAAATTCCTCCTGTCGCTAAAAAAGCAATCGCAATTAATTCAATAAAAACATCTTTTGTATCATTGGTACGGTCAATTATACGAATCATTGTTTCCCCTCCATCATAATCTGAACTGCTTACAGAGTATGATATACTGTCATTGGTACTATAAGAAGACCCACTAATGAAAAAAAGTATGGGTCCACTAAAGGAGAATCACGATGATTTACTTAGATCGCGAAAGTAACATACCTTTGTATTCACAAATATACGATCAAATCAAACTGGAAATTCTAAATGGAACTCTTAAAGAAGATGAGCTCCTGACTGGCAGCAGAGCTTTTGCGGATGTGCTAGGGGTTAGTCGAAATACGGTGAATACCGCCTACGGTCAATTGATTGCGGAAGGCTATGTCGTTTCAATAAAGGGAATCGGCCTGCGCATCAAGCAGGTACCAACGCTCTCGACTAAAGCAGAAATGACGAAAACAAGCAAAGCAAAGTCTAGAGATGATCAGAAAGCAACCCCCGAGATCATTTACGATTTAACTAACAGCAGTCAAACTAGCGATCTATTTCCAAAAAAGCTTTGGAAGCGTTATACCATGGAATGCCTTGACTTTCTTACCGATGAATCAAAATTAACCTCCTATCAGGAGAAGCAGGGAGAACTTTATTTAAGGGAAAACTTGCTTACTTATTTGAGGAAAATACGAGGTGTCCACTGTGATGCACGTCAAATCATTATTACCTGTGGGCTGCAGCAATCGCTTGACTACTTGTGTAAATTGCTCTCTTGTGAACAGCAAACATTCTTGATGGAGGAACCAGGTTTTGATCGAGCAAGTGCGGTGTTTAAGTTGAACAAGATTAAGATTAAAACTGTTCCGATTGATGAAAGTGGATTGATTGTTGCGGATCTTCCTTACGACAAAAACGCTCGTGCAATCTACACAACCCCTTCGCATCAATTTCCGACAGGAGCAACCTTGACTATTGATCGTCGCTATGAATTATTAGAATGGGCAGAAAGAAACGATTCATTCATTATTGAGGATGATTTTGATAGCGAATTACGTTATTACGCTAAACCGATTCCTGCTTTGCAATCGATTGATGAAAATAATCGGGTGATTTACTTGGGGACTTTTTCTAAAACGCTATCTCCTTCTATTCGGATGGGCTACATGATATTGCCGTCGCAATTACATCAACGCTATTTAGAACTATTCGAACCTTACAATAGTACCGTTCCATTAATTAATCAGTATGTTGTCGCACGTTTGATTGAAACAGGCCATTATGAGCGCCACATTCGCCGCCTGAATCAGACCTTTCGAAAGCGGCTGGAACAATTTTCAAAAGAACTGGCCGATGTCAAAGACAAAATTAAAATATCTAGTAATGGGAGTGGGCAATACTTTCTTCTAACCTTCACACAGCCCGTTCAACAGAAACAATTGATTGAGTGCGCATTAAATCATGGTGTAAAAGTCTATTCCACCATGAAATTTTGGCAGGAAAAAGCGGATTGCCCGCCCAACACCTTATTTCTAGGCTTTAGCAAAATCGACCTAACAGATATTCCAGATTGTGTCTCTCGTCTAAAGAAGGCCTGGACAAACTGGCTATAAGTCAAGCTTACTCATTCACTATTGGAAAAGTACCAATTTTATCACTTAATTTGAAAATTGTTGGTGACGCACCAGTTGAATTCATTTGAGCTATCCGAGTGTTCCTTTTATCTGAACTTTGTACTAGAGGATCATGAATTAAATCCTTTGATACAGTTCTCTGCGTCGTATTCTTGTTGTTCACTTGAGTCTTCTTTGGTTGTTGAGCGTTTTTCTTTATGGTTCCAGTATTCGGTAAAACTTTCTTGCTGACAAAGGTTACTTGAAGTTCAGGCTGATAAAATTGTTGGTAAAGCAGGTAGCTTCCGACGCTGCTCAATAGCAGCAGCACTGAAATAAGCAGTGTCACACGACGAATCTTATCTTGCTCCTGTGTAGTCCCTTCCATTATTAAAGCCTCCATTTTAACAAAAACAAATAAATGACATTTTCTATAATTTAATATTAATATAATAGTTGTTATTTTGCAAATAATTATTTTTAAACATTCATAAATAAACCCATCCGATGATTTATCGAATAGGTTTATACATTTTATTCACTTTTTATTAAAACAGTGACTTTGACTGATACTTGAGGATTTTCTCAACAACTACTCATTAGGCGTTGCTTGATTCCCGTCATCTGTACTGTCACCGTTCGTATTATTAGGAAAACTAGTTGGTGCGGAGCCCAAATTACCTAAACTAATATCGATGGAAACCGTAAGATTCAGCGGAACATAATCACTGAAATGACTCATTCCCACAACAGTCCCTTTCGGCTGATCGGAGTCAACCCGCCGAATGACATAATTAATGTTGGCACCTTTGGATTGAAACTCATCGTGGAAGTATTTTTGCAGTCCGCCTTCCACCATCGTGCCGCGTAAATCTTTCATATAAGGTTGCCCCAAGGAATACAACACCTTGATCGTTAAATTATCCTTCGCGCTTAGTACCTTCCCAGCCTCTTCACTTTGGGAGACCAATTGACCATAAGGCAGATTTTCCGTGTAGATGCCTTTTGCCTGAATTTGTACCCCCTCCAAGGCAGAGCTTGCATCGTCCAAACTGTATTCTGAAAAATTAGGTACGACATAGCCCTTGCCCAAAGAAACAGTAACCTTCATCTTTTCTTTTTTGGCAATTTTTTCATCCTTGGCAATACTTTGCTCCATGATACTATCGGCTGGAATATCGTTTGAGGTTTTTTCCTCATAAGTCATATCGATTTCATTATTTTTGGCCCAGGTTTCAACTTCACTACGCGGCTTACGCAGAAAATCGGGAACCTTGATATCCTTTTGATAGGTTTGTTCGCCTTTAGAAAAATAAACCTTCGCAGCATCTTTTCGTTGATAGGTTTCTGGTGTCACTTCAGCATTGGCAATTTCAAAGCGAATCGGCCGTCCCTTTTCAATCGTATCGCTGTATTCCTCAATCAATGAAAGATTATCCGCTTTTTTCTCTTTGATCCATCTTTCCACCTGCTGCTTGTTCATCTGCATAAAATCAGGGAATGGAATTTTTTCTTTAGGGTCTGCCCCCAGACTGTTGGTGACGTTCAAAATGCCGCCTTTTTTAATCCGTGAACCACTTTTTTGTTCCTGTGCAAGAATAGTATTCGCATCTTTAGCTAAATCATAGGATTCCTTGATTTTGGTTTTGATTTTATTTTCCGAAGCCCAAACCTGTAGATCAGATAAACTTTTTCCGATAAAATTCGGAACCTTAACATGGGTTTGCTGATAGTAAAATCCCCCTAAAGCTAGAACAGCGGCGATTGCTCCCAGAATGACCCAGCGACGTTTCTTCCTTTTCTGTTTTTTATAGGAAGGATCAATCTCGACAGAAGCCTCATTTGTTTTATTTCTACTTCTAAGCTTTGGTTCGGGCGCCTTCTCTTGTTTTTCCGACGAGACTTCCTGCTTCACTTTTTTAGGAGCTTCCTTTTTGGGCTCTCGCGGTTCTTTTTCCTGCTTGCGGCGATCATAATTATCTCCGTTAAAGTTTGATAAAAAATCACTCATACGGCAGCAGCTCACCTTGATTTAAGTAAAAAGTCTGATCAGACTGTTCCGCGATTTCTCTGGAATGCGTCACGACGATTACACATTTATTATGAATCGAAGCCAATTCCTTGAAAATCGTCACAATCTCCTCTTCCATCCCAACATCTAGATTGCCCGTTGGTTCATCCGCTAAAATGATGTCTACGTTGGTCGCTAAGGCTCGTGCGATTGCGATCCGTTGCTGTTCACCACCTGAAAGCTGATTGACTAATCGATCCGCCTTAACCTTGTTAATTCCAATATAATCCAAAAGATTGTAGGCAATTTCAGTCGTATCTTTAGGCATTTCGTTATCCGTGATGGACATGGCTACCAATACATTTTCTAATCCTGTCAAATAAGGAACCAGATTGTAATTTTGAAAAATAATACTGACATCGTCTCTGCGAAAACGGTCGTAACCAATGTGCCTGATATCTTCACCATTATATAAAATTTCACCTGCTGTCGGAGCATCTAAGGCACTGATTAAGGATAAAAAGGTGGTTTTTCCTGACCCTGATTCACCTAAAATCGTATAGAATTGCCCTTTTTCAAATTTCACTGAGGTATCTTGCAGGATCATCCGTCTTTTTTCACCATCTTGATAGAAATAGCTTAAGTCTTTTGCTTCTAAAATCGTCATTGTCCATTCCTCCTACATCATGATTTTCTTCGGATTCAACCGCATCACATACGTTAAAGGTAAAACAGCGGCTAAAAGTATCGTTCCGATACCAGCGATCAGATAGGTCGCAATGTATGTCATAGAAAAACGTACTTCGTAATTATTTAAGACATCTTGATTTGACAACGAGGAAGCTAAAACCGAAGCATTTCCGCCCATTGAAATCATTTGCGAACCGATGTCCTGTGCAGACTGATCCATCGCATCCCCTGCAATCAATGATTCAGAGACCATTTTCCCTAAAATATTTCCTGATACTAAGGAAATCAGTAAAGCAGCTAGACTAATCACTAACAATTCAGCAATGACCTGCTTCATGATATTCTTTCGATGCTCTCCCAGTGATAAATAAATCCCCCACTCATGTCGGCGATCCTTCATAAACAACACGACTACGAGAGTAATGATCAATAAGGAGGCTAGAATCGCCAGCAGTACAACATAACCAGAGATTTTAGAAAGGCGCTTAACACTTGCCCCTACCTTGTCAAACTCATCCGTGGAAGCAACCGCTTTATAGCCATCTGGCAATAACGGCTTCATTTCCTTTTTAAAAGCAGCCACATCATCCGGTGATTTCAGAGTAAAAATCGGCGACACTTCCCCCTCAGAATCTTCCTTCAATTCTTCCGGCTGGTTGTCCATCTCGATCTTATTGATTTCCCGTACTAAACCGTTGGAAACAAAAGCGGTGTTGTATTGCTCCAATTCAGTAATCTGCTGGTTCAGAGCGTCTTGTCCGTTTTGTCCTTCTTTTTTCTTTTTTTCAAGCTTGATTGGTTCAAACAAGCCCACGATCTTGATGCCATGCTCTGTGGAATCCTGAGTATCCATTGAGCCGTCCTCTTTCGGAAGCAAAGTAACGGTATCTAAAACCATTTGGTCACCAACGGATAGGCCATTTTCATCGGCCACCTTCTTAGAAATCAACGCTACTGGTTTTTTGCCCGCCAGTTCTTCTTTAGTCAGCATACGGCCATCAACCAGCTTAACTTTTTTATTTTTGAAATCCATTGGTTCGGTGCTATTACTCCCCTTTAAGGTCATTGAATTGTAGGGGGTAGCGAAATGAATGTCTCCTTGATCTTGAAGTTCATAGGTTTTGAACTTCTTCACATACAAGTAAGCCATATAGCTATAATCATAATCTTTTACATAAGGTGACGCGCCCATTTTTTTAATGGTTTCTTCCTTTAATCGTTCGTTCTGGGAGGACGCCTGTATCTCACCATTTTCATTTTGCTCCAGTAATTTGTTTAAATCCGGTTCGGCAGAGACCGTTGCTCCTAACTCCTGTTTCATCTTCTTTTCAACATTGGTTGTTGATTGCTGGATCGCAATTGCTCCGGCAATGACATTTCCTAATACAAAAATGACCGCAAATAGGATCAATGATTTCCCTTTTGTTCTAAAGATACTGTTTTTTGCTCGTTTCCAAAAATTCATCGTAACATCCTTCCTATCAAAGAACTTAGATGGTTGGAAAGCGAGATCATGCTACAGTTCGACTTGCTCTTTGATGAAGAGTAACTTCCCTCCATTAAGCCCCCATAGCTCATCCGCAAATTTGACCGATTGCGTAGATTGTGTCGTAAAAATGAAACATTTCTTTTCCTGCAGACTAAGACTTCTAAGCTTATTCATGGCAAAAGATACTCCGCACTCACTAAAAACCTTTTCAGGCTCATCGACTAAAATCAATTGCGCCCGCTTTTTCAGCAATAATTTTGCTAAAGCAACGAGCTGTTGATCTTTCTTACTTAATTTAGTCAAGGGAATGTTTAACTGTTTTTCCAATAGACCTATCGATAACAAGCCGCGTATTAACACGTCCTTATCAACCTTTCTACCGGATAATAGTGTCTCCATTTCCAGATTGGCCAAGGCTGAGTCCTTCAGGAGACTGCCCTCTTGAAATAAGCAAGCGACCTCTTGGCTTCGATAGTGGTTTCGATCAATCTTAGCAATTTCTTGATGATCGTAAGTTAAGGAACCGCTAGAGCAAGTGATCAAACCAGCGAATAGGGCCAAAAGCGTAGACTTGCCACTGCCAGAATCACCAGAAATTTGGTAGCTTTTTCCTGTTTGAAAGCTGCCTCGAATCTTTTCAAATGTCTGGATCTTTGAATGTTTATAGCGATAGTTAACCTGATCCAAGTTCCATTTTGTCATGGCTTTGCCACCACCTGTAAGGGAGCACGAACAATTTTAGCAATTCGAAGATTGGTTATTATCAACATCATAAATAGACAGACTCCTAAAAAAAGAACTGCTGAATAATTTGTCCAACTGTCCATACTTTGCTCTAAATGGGGGATCGTCCAGTCAGCAAATGGCTCTTGTTCAGTCAAACTCTTTTGCAGCTTGATTAGCCACTCACCAGTAATCCAGCCGCTCAATTGTCGAGAACTTAAAAATGCAATCACTCCGAGCCCAATTATAAGCAGGCTATTTTCTAATGAACTGCTCGCCGATAATAGCTTGAGATTCATCCCCATCAAATGCAACGTATAAAAATCTTGTCGCTGATTAATCGCTAACGTGTAACAAACAGCAATCACTAAAGGCCCTATAATCAGTGCAACAACTACTCCGTTAAACAACAGATCAAGCGTATCCTTAAATGACTTTAAAATTCCTTGCGACCAACTTTGATTAATTAGAGAATAATTTTTAAAAGATTTTGTTTTTTTAAAGTCTTTTACAAAATTTTTTAATTCCTTTTTATCGGTCAATTGATACATTACGCTAGAAAAATTCGAAACCATGTTTTGTTCCACCTCTAACCCTGTTTCCCAGCTGATTAAGATGCTACTTGGTGCTGACGCCCATTCCATCGTTGAAAATTCAGCTATCCCGACAATCTCAATCTTCTGCTCTTGCCCTTTTGCTCCCAGCATAATTGTATCTCCTAGTTTCAACTTGTTAATCTTAGCCAAAGAACGACTAACCACACAGCTGTTCTTTTTTAAAGGAATATTCCCTTGGAGTTCAGCCTTTTTAGTGGACAACAATGTTTTTAACGCATCATCCTCCAACATTGACACTGATAAGTAGTCATCCTGATTTGGCTCCGATGAAGGGCTGGAAAAGCTGCCGAACATTTGATCTTCCGGTTGCTGCAAACTAGTTGGGATGATTCCCTGCCTCGTTAATTGACTCTTTTTTACATAAGGCTTTGCTTTTAATGTTTCGTAATCGGTCATATTAAATTTGTTTGCTTGTTCATTTTTTAAATCTTGCACGCCTTTTATTATCGCTGCCGTCTGCTCTTGATAATCTGAAAAATAGGCTGAAGCGGTTAAATAAACCTGCAGCAGCAAAAATACAAACAGCAAGATCATTAAAATGAAGCAGCCATTTTTTAGATGACTGAAGCGGTTGCGTTTAAGATTTAGCCAAGCATGTCGGATGATGATCATCGCTTACTTCTCCTCCTATAAGCGTATCTTAGCAAATCCAGTGTTAACTGAATGTTAACCAATACTAGGAAAACTTAAATAGAATGACGAGCCGTTTTTTTCTTCACTTTCCAAATAGACAAACCCGCGACAGAGATCACAAACATGAGACACCACAGAAAGTCCGATACCATAGCCATCCTGCTTGAGCCCATGCACTCGGTACTGATGAGAAAAAATTGATGCCTGTTTCTTCTGAGGAATGCCAATTCCCTGATCTTTTACTTCAATAATCACGCTGCCCTTTTGGTTTGAAATGGTGACAGTTACCAGTTTTCCTTCACCATATTTGATTGCATTGTCGACTAAATTCGAAACCGCTCGATAAATCCAACGATCTCGACCATAAATCAGGGTTGGTTGATCTTCAGTAAACGCAAACAAAAGATTCGGATAATTCTTTTTGTAGGCATCACAAACTTCCGCACAGATCAGTGAAACGTCTACGACTTCTGTGCTAAGATCCTCTGAGTTATTGGATAATGTCAAAATATCGTCAATACTGTCGGTCATCCGATCTAAAAGCATTAAATTTCCTTGATCAGCATGTTGCCGTTCTATTTCCAGATTCGTACGTAAAATAGCGATGGCATTTTTCTGCTCGTGGGTCAGATAACTATTTAATCGTCGATAATCCTCCAAATGGCCATCGAACTTATCCTTTAGCTTATTAAAAGCCGCATTTAACGCCTCGTCCTTCACAGTATTTTTAGGTACTTGATCAATAAACGTTAAATCACGCGTAATCGCTAAGATTTGATTGCTGTAAATTTTGCGTAAAACCAACCAAAGAATAAACGTTAATAACATGATGGCAGAACAAATAACCAGCACCATCGCTGGTAAATATTTAAACAGTTCATCCTGGTAAGCTTTATCTATCATCGAAATAGTCATAAATTGATTGTTGGAAGATTTGGAAGCTTCCATCTGCGTCTCTGCTTGAACCGTCTTACCCTCTTCCATAAAATAAACATCTTCACCTAAGGTAGATGCGATGCTGATTCCCTCCAAATTATTTCTCAGAAAGAAGAAACTCACTAAAATCACGCCTGTCACCAACAGTGAAAAAGCCAGCATCGTTAACGTCATTTTAAAATTTAATCGCATAGCTGGTACCCCTTTGCTCGAATGGTTTTTAAAACCTCTTTTTCAGCTGCTTTGGCCAGTTTCTTTTTTAGACGAGCCAGATGCACTCGCAGAACCGATGAAAAAGGATCAAAATCTTCATCGTAGACATGTTCAGAAATTTCCTCAGACGAAACAACTGCTGGATGACGCTGAGCGATGCACAGCAAGATATCAAATTCCTTGGGTTTCAGGAGCACCTCTGTCTTTTGATAGCTGACCTTTCGACCTAATGGATCAATCTTCAAAGCACCAATTGAAATCTGCGGCAGTGCACGTCCATGATAACGACGAATAACCGCGCGTATCCGTGCTTTTAATTCTAGTAACTCAAAAGGTTTGACTAAATAATCATCCGCTCCAAAATCCAAGCCTTTTGCTCGTTCTTCAATCTCATCACGTGCGGTAATAATGATAACTGGACTTTCGACTTCTTCAGCACGGAGACTTTGTAAAACAGATAATCCATCTTTTTTAGGCAGATTTAAATCTAGTAGTATCCCATCGTATGAATTGATGAAGGCCTTCTCTTCTCCTAACTCGCCATCATAAGCTACATCTACAGAAATATTTTCCTGCTCTAGCCCCTTTTTTACGGATAAAGCCAGCTCACGATTGTCCTCAACCACCAGTACACGCATGTATATTCACTCCTCGTATGGATTTAGTAATTCCTCTTATGCTTTTAAGCATAGTACACGCTCTTCTTCAAAGTCCACGCTCTTTTTGTGAAGATTTGAAGAAATTCATACATTCTGTTAAAAAACGCATAATTAAGAATGATTTTACTGTCTGAAAATATCTAGAATAGAAAAAGACTGGAACCTTTCCTCCAATCTCACTACTTTCTATTTGCTTAGTTTTCTTGTATATACTTTTCAAAGTTCGTTGGTCTATGACCAATAAGCCTCGTTAGAACACTGAAAATTGTAATCAAGTCCCCAAGTACCACATGCAAGAAAACCTATCTAAAGAAATGACCCTTCGTTTTAACTCACTTTCTATTTTTGAATTCGTTCCCATAATAATGCAGCATGATCTTATGCTTTATGTATAAAAAAAGACTGCAAGCAATTGTGCTTCACAGTCTGATTTCTTATGATAAAGAGTTCGTTAACACTTCCACCGGTGTAGCAGTTTCTTTCAATACGGCATTTAATTCTTCAATATTTTTACGCCCCTGCGTATTCATCCATTCAATCGCTGCTTCTTTTCCATCAACGATATAGCTTTCTACACCATCTGCCCAAGTCGCACGGCCGCAAAGTACGCCGTTGAAGGTTGAGCCGGAATGTTTGGCAAAGCGCAAGGTTTCTTGAAACAACTCTGCCTTTACACCGGCACTTAAGAAAATAAATGGCAGGTTGGTAGCTTCAGCTTGTTCTTTAAAAAAATTAGCGGCTTCGGCTTTTGTATGCACGGCTTCGCCCATCGCATAACCTTCCACATAATTCATATTGACGGGCACTTCCACCTTCAACACATCTACACCATAACGCAGATCAGAAAATTCCTTCATCATGTCGTTGACTTTATGAGGTTTCTTAATGGCATATTCTTTTGAAGTCGCATCAGAGATATTCGCATCATAAGAAACAAGCTCCAAGAAGAAGGGTAAATTTTCAGCCTGACATTCCGAACCGATCCGTTCGATGAAGGCATGTTTTTGGTCGTTGATCTCTTCTGCTTCGTCTACATCGTAATAAAGCAGGAATTTACAAGCATCGGCACCTGCTTCTTTTAAGCGTTTAACTGACCAGATCGATAATAAATCTGGCAAGCGTCCGGGAGTTGACGCATCGTAACCAGTCTTTTCATAAGCTAACAGTAAACCGGCATTTTCTGCTCTGACATTAGCGGCTGGCAAGCCATATTCTGGGTCTAGTAAAATCGATGAAGCATATTTCGTTAATTGCGAAGAGACGATTTCCTTAAATTCCACGATCTCTGATTCTTCTGCTTCGCTGCCCTTGAATTTCGTAATCATTTTCTTCAAAGCTCCGCGCTGGTCGATCGCTAACGCTCCGATCACTCCGTCTTCATTGCATAATTGCTTGATATATTGACGCTTTTCTTCGTTCATTTCCGTATCCTCCTACACTTTCTCCACTAAAATTTGATCATATAGTTTTTGATAATTGACTAATTGAACATAACCAGTAGTCGCTTCCTGCGCATTCAACATGCCTAAAACATTCCCTTGCTTTAATACGTCCGCATCAGAGAGACCTTGTTCGATCGCGGCGGTCAAGCCGGCAACGGTTGCATCGCCAGAACCGACTGGATTGACGACATCGATTTTTGGAATGCTCACGTGATAGAACTTCTCGTGGTGTTTGGCAAATGCTCCATCGCTACCCATTGAAACGACTACCCACTCGATCCCTACAAATATTGGATCAGACAAAACAGCTTTTAATTCTGATAATTCCGTTGAGATTTCTCGTCCTAGCAGTCCAGCTAACTCTTCGACATTGGGTTTGATTAGCCGTGGCTTGGCATCTCTCTTAAGCACCTCCGCTAGTGCTGCCCCTGAACAATCTAAAACGACTGGCTTTGGCTGGCAGGCCTGCAACATTTGACTATAAAAATCCACGGGTAACCCTTTCGGTAAGCTTCCAGAAAAAGAAAGAATATCCGCTTTGTCTGCGAGCTTTTTAAAATGTCGTAAGAAAGCTGCCGCCTCCTGTTCAGTGATGATCGGTCCGCTTTCTAAAATTTCCGTCTGCTGACCCTCGTGTAAAATAGCGATGCAATTGCGGGTTTCCCCGCTGATGGGCAGAAAGTTATGAGTGATCCCACTTTTCTCTAAATCCTTTTTGATTTCTTCGCCCAAAAATCCGCCAATCAAACCGCTGGCAGTTACCTCCGCATCCAATTGCTTCAAGATTCGGGTGACATTTAAGCCTTTCCCGCCAGCAGTTTTTTGAACATTTTTAACGCGGTTCACGGTATCCAAATTGAATTCCTCCAGGGGATAGGAAATATCGATGGAAGGATTCATTGTAATTGTTAGAATCATTCGCTTTTCCTCTTAATCGTGGTATTCGCCGCGATCCCATTTTTCGATGAATTCATCGAAAAAGTGAGGATCGGACTGGTCAGCACGGGCTTTTTCAACATGATCAATCTTCGCGATCAATTTCTTGTTTTCCTCTGTTTCCTGATACTCGGCCTTAATGAAGGCATCAATAATGTCACAGATCAAAAATTCCCCAGTGATCCGTGCACCAAAACCGATCACATTCGCATTTAGTTGTTCTTTGGCATAGATGGCAGTCGTCATGTCGCGAACCAACGCACTGCGGATGCCTGGAACCTTATTAACCGCATTATTGATCCCAACGCCCGTTCCACATAAGCAAACACCTAAATCTGCTTCACCACTGGTTACCGCTTCACCTACTTTTTTTCCATAAATTGGATAATGTGTTCGAGTAAAGTCGTAGGTCCCCATATCCAATACTTCATGTCCTTTTGCTTTTAAGAAATCTGATACAGCCATTTTTGTATCTGTGACGATGTGGTCACAGCCGATTGCGATTTTCATGTCATTCATCCTCTCTCATTTTTCCTATGCCATTTTATTCAACATGTCGACCCGAACTTGATGACGGCCGCCATCATAGCTCGCTTGCAGAAATTCTCTGACAATGTTCAACGCTAATTCATCACCAACGATTTTTGAGCCGAGGGTAATCATGCGGGAATTGTTGTGTTCGCGAGTCATGTAGGCACTACGTTCATCCGAGACTTCTGCTGCCACCATTCCTTTGACTTTCACCGCCGTGATAAAACTACCTGCTCCATAACCATCCACGGCAATACCTAAGCTGCCTTCGTTTTCATTTAAATCATTAGCGATCGCTAAGGTTGACTCCACAAAATCCTCCGAAGCTGTCTCGCTTTTATCCACTACTGTAAAGCCATTTTCGATCAAGTCCGCCTTGATCAGTTCCTTTAATCTCATCCCGTCACTGTCTGAACCAATTACTACACGCATCTCTGTTTCCTCCTTATGATTGTATCCATCGTTTCTTATTGAATAATCCTGGTGTATTGCTGATAATAACTCTTCAGTTCGGCTGAAAGAGTAGAATCCGTAAATAAAGTATCGATCTTGCGCAGATCATAAAACGTATAAAAATCACTATGATCGAATTTGTTGGCATCCGAAACCAAACATTTTTCGGCCGCGTTATCTAACACGATCTTCTGCAACGTTCCTTCTTCAATACTGAAATTTGAAACCTCAGCACCTTTTAGACCATTCGCTCCAATAAAGGCCTTCTTGATCCCGATTTTCTGAACCGCCTCATTGGCGATCGAACCAACAAATGCACCTGTCTTTTCTCGATACAATCCACCGATCAAATACAGCTCAAATTGTTTTGTTTCACTTAATAGATTAAAAACGGGCAGGCTATTGGTTACGATTCGCAATGAAGAAGACTCAATATACTGCGTCATCAGCTCAATCGTGGTTCCCGATCCAAGAAAAATCGTGTCATCCGCTTTCTTAATATGAGCCGCTGCATTTCTTGCAATATATTCCTTTTCCTTAGTATGTAGCTTTTTCTTTTCATTATGAGATAGTTCGTTTGCTTCTAAAAAGGCAACTGGTTCTTCGTTACCCATTTTCTGTGCACCGCCATGAATCCGTAGAAGCTTTTTCTTTTGAGCAAGTTCCTCTAAGTCTCGGCGAATGGTCATATCAGAAACATCTAAGACTTCTTGAATAAACTTCACGGTGATCGTCCCATAGCGATCACACATAGCCAAGATTGATTGTTGACGCTCAGTTTTCAGCATATGTTGTCCCTCCACAATCCTATAATAAAACATTATCAAACATTTTTCAACACAATATGTTTATTTATTTTTGTTTTATGTTGACAAAGCAATTGTAAGCGATTATACTCAACATATAAACAAACACAAACGAACTTAGAAAGGAGCTGTTTTGTTTGAAAAAGCTTTTTTTCAAGGAAACAATCTATGTTTCTAGTGGGAACACACAGGAAGAAGTTTTTGAGGAAGTTTATTTGGATCTACTAAACAAACAATTAGTTACTGAGGATTTTTTTGAGAGTCTTTTGGAGCGAGAACGCAATTACCCGACAGGTTTGGATCTTAGCCCTGTTTCTAAAGGATTGCCGGACATTGCTATTCCCCATACGGAAAGCGAATATGTTCGAACAACCCGGATCATTCCAATCAAGTTGAAAAATGAAATTACCTTTCATAATATGATTTCGCCAAGCGATCAACTCTCCGTTCATTTTCTTTTTATGATCTTAAATGAAAACGGTGAAGCACAGGCAGGCATGTTAGCGGATATTATGGATTTTATTAACTCAGTCAATAAAGAGGAACTTTGTGCCTTCTTCAAATTAGAAGACACTGAAGCGATTTACCAGTTTTTAAATGAACACTTTACTATGGAAGTTTCTGCATAACTGCAGAATAAAAATAAACTTATTTTAAGGGGAGAATCATCATGATCAAAATTTTAGCAGCATGTGGAGCAGGAGTTAACTCAAGTCATCAAATCAAAAGCGCTTTGGAAACTGAATTGAAAAATCGTGGCTATCAAGTCACCTGTGACGCCGTAATGATCAAAGATATCAATGAAGAAATGCTGTCTCATTATGACATTTTCGCACAAATCGCCAACACTGACTTAGGCTTCAACGTAAATATTCCTGTCGTTGATGCGGGTGCTATCCTTTATCGTATCCCTGCAATGGCTGAACCTGTATACCAAAGCATGGAAAGTGCAATCCAATCAATCAATAAATAGGACCCAAGAAAGGAAAAGCATATGAATACAATTATTGATATCGCCAATAAAGTATTTACCCCCCTAATTGATTTAGGGGCGGCGCCGTTAATGACCATCGTACTAACTGTTATTGCCTTATTTTTTAAAGTGAAGCCGTCACGTGCCCTCGAAGGCGGGATCAAACTTGGGATCGCCTTAACTGGGATCGGAGCCATTATTGGAATTTTAACCACTGCCTTTTCGGACGCGATGACTGCCTTTGTTGAACGAACAGGCATCTCATTGAACATCACAGATGTGGGTTGGGCACCTTTAGCGACAATTACTTGGGGCTCCCCTTACACCCTTTACTTCCTATTAATAATGGTGATCGTCAATATCATTATGCTGGCAATGAAAAAAACCAACACTTTAGATGTTGATATCTTTGACATCTGGCATTTAGCGATCGTGGGACTATTTGCGATTTTCTGCGGTGCGAACCTATTTATCGCTTCCGCATTAGTTATTTTCATTGGGGTTCTTAAAATCTGGAACTCTGACTTAATGAAACCAACCTTCAATGACCTATTGAACGCACCGGATAGCAACCCGATGACGACAACACATATGAACTATATGATGAATCCGATCATCATGGTTTTTGACAAGATTTTTGACAAAGTCTTTCCTTGGTTGGATAAATACGATTTTGATGCTGCAAAACTAAACAGCAAAATCGGTTTTTGGGGATCGAAATTTGCGATTGGAATCTATTTGGGGATTTTTGTTGGGTTATTAGCAGGACAAACACCAACACAAATCTTTTCACTCGCTTTTACAGCTGCAGTCTGTTTGGAATTGTTCTCTTTGATCGGCGCATGGTTCATCGCTGCGGTCGAACCTTTATCACAAGGAATCACCGACTTTGCCAACAAACGCTTAAAGGGGCGTACTATCAATATCGGTTTGGACTGGCCCTTCTTAGCTGGCCGCGCAGAAATCTGGGCTGCCGCTAACGTTTTAGCGCCAATCATGTTATTGGAAGCAATCATTCTACCCGGCAATAAATTATTACCACTTGGCGGAATTATCGCTATGGGTGTCACCCCAGCTTTGCTTGTTGTCACGCGTGGCAAATTGATCCGAATGATCGTGATCGGTGCGATCGAATTACCATTATTCTTATGGTCAGGTACCTTGATCGCCCCATTCGTCACTCAAACAGCCAAAGCAGTAGGCGCCTTTCCAGCCGGCTTGAGCGGGTCTGCCATGATCTCTCATACCACGATGGAAGGCCCGATTGAAAAATTCCTAGGCTATTTAGTCGGTAATGCTTCTCAAGGACAAATCGAATTTGTCATTTACGCAGCTTTAGCACTAGCCGCTTACCTATTGATCTTTATCTGGTACGCACGTCAAATGAAAAAACGCAACGCCGCTTACGCAGCTGAAAAAGAAGAAAAAGCTGCTCCAGCAACAGCGCATAAGAATGTTGCTTATGCAGCAGAAGCTAAATAAATGAAGAAGCACACTCGACGATCACAGACAATCGAGTGTGCTTAATTCATATCTTCTAAGAATATACATAGACTAGTCCTATTGACGGCTTTTATTCTACGTTGTATTCATGAACAAACTTCAAACTATTTGGGAGCAGCACTGTTTTTACGAATAATTTTCACTTGAATGGCTTCCATTTGTTTTCCTTTTCCCGTAGTACCAGCTACTTCTCCATCTTTTACCCAGTTTTGCCAACCATATGTTTGACAATGAGCTCTGTAATAAACATTATAGTGAAGAGCTAGGTCACCAGTTAAGCGAATTTTTACGGCCTCTGACCTCAATCCTTGTCCTTCAGTACCAGCCATATTAAAGTTACTCTTCCAGTTTTGCCAACCGATATATTGACTATGTGTTTGATATTCAACATTCCCTGAAAAAGCCAATGGGTTATTAGAAATCTTCAATTTCAATGCTTCTAATCTCAGAGAATTTCCTACCGTACCAGAAATCTGCCCATTATTCACTGATGGCATCCAACCTTTATTTTGAACATGGCTTTGATAAGAAACACTCGCATCTTGATATTTGAAGAATCCTCTACCTTGTCCAGAAGGAGCAGCTTGACCTTTGGGTACAAGTTTCACTTGATAAGCCTCTAACCTATAAGCGAACCCTTCTGTTCCAGCAGCTTCTCCATTTTTTACCCAGTTTAACCATCCAAAGGCTTGAGAGTGAACGCGATAATAAATATCATATTGCTTGGAAACTTCACCTGTAAGTCTTATTTTTAAAGCTTCAATTTGTTTCGCTTGTCCCGTTGTTCCGGATATTTGCCCATTTGTTTTCCAAGTAGATTCCCACCCAATATTTTGGATATGGGATTGGTATTCAATATTTCCTGAAAACTTGTTTGAAATAGTCATTTTTAACGCTTCAATTCTTCGAGCCTCACCAACAGTTCCAGAAACATTGTCATTTGAGACAAAATTAAGCCACCCCTTATCCTTCACATGACTTGAATAAGATACTGGTGCATTGGGATCGGGTTGTGGATCCGGTTTAGGATCAGGCTTTGGAGTAGAAGTTGAACCTGTAAATGAGTTATTATAATCAGCGGAAATATCAAATTCCTTATTGGCTATTTCTGGAAAACGCAAGCGCGAATTCCATTGCCATGAACTATAATCCGTATAGTAATTTTTATTCGTTATTGTATAAGGGTAAGCTGCGACCCAAATCTTTTGCTTACCAATAGTATTAGCATTAATTAGTCCGTTAAACCAACTTAAAGAAGAATAGTGTCGTATTGATGGAAACCCTAACTGCTTCAATCTGTTTTCAAAGGCAACAGAATTTGCGGTATGATTTCCCTTTCCAGCTATTTGAGGTTCCTCGATATCATTGACCATTACAGTTGAACTATCTAATCCAATACTTTTAGCAAAGTTCGCGAAGTAATCAGCTTCGGCTCTTGCTTGACTATCAGTTTTAAACCAGCTGTAATGATAGGCGGAAACTTTTAATCCAGCTGCTTTTGCATTCTTCACTTGTGAAGCCGCGTAGGGATTCTTATAACTTGTTGCTTCTGTTAATTTTACAACAACTCCAGTAACTCCGTATTTTTTCATATTATTAAAATCATTGACCGAAAGTGTCCCGTTATGAGAGGAGATATCTACGAAACTTTTAGTTGGCGTATTCTTATTTGAAGCTAGTACTGATGGTATCGAAGCCCTAGTCATTCTTCCGTTAACAGCGCTAGATAAATCGGATCGATTTCTTGGTAAAGAATAGCCACCAAAATCGGCCTCGCCTTCTGTCGGTAAAATCATTTCTTGTTCCGTATCACTAGACTCTTCAGTACTAGAGATCGTGTTGTCAGACTCTCCCGTAGCTTCGTTTTTTTCTAGTGTTGAACTATCACTCATTGTAGAATTACTTGTTGATTCTACAGTTGAACTAATTTGTGATTTTAATTTATTTTCCGTAGACGAAATGGATTCAGTTGATTCTTCTAAAGCTTTAGTAGTTATAGGAAAAAGTATCATTCCTCCAATCATTAGAGTTAAGAAAATTTTTTTGTTTTTCATCGAGTGCCTCCCTAAATTCTATTTAAAACATAATTCTATTTTAACAAAAAATAAATATTAAAAGAAGTTTAAACTATAGAAATATAAAAAAAGTCATTCTAAGACAAAAATGACTTTTTTGACTTGTAGCGTTTTAATAAAAAAACGCCAAAACTAGTTATTAAAAAACGAATAATCATTACTATTGCTTTGCAAGCGACAGGTTGCCTCTATATTTTATATTATACCAATTATATTTTTCAAAATTAAAAGATAATAGTCTGACAGTCACAGATCTCCAGTTGCCGCTTACACTTCCATTCTTTTCATTGGTTTTCTTTTATCGGCTTTATTTAATAACCCTTCTTTATAATCTTGTTCTTTCTGTTTATCTCTTTTAGACCTCTTATAAATTGATAATGGAATGTTGTGCTTTGTTTATGGCAGGTTCCGATGATTCTTTGACTATGAAAATTATCCCCCGCTAGCGAACTCTATATCTTGTGTATCAGCGAAGAACTTCTTCAGGCACACTAAAGTCATCCATAGTAAAGTTTTCTCTTATCACTTCATTTTATAGGATAGACTTCCATACGCGTATTTGCGAGACAATTTCATCTAAAAAATCCTAACTAATTACAGTTTTTATCCTCCTCTACGATTACAAACAATCTCTTTTTTCTTAAATAGTACTATGATAAAGACTAGAAAAAAGTACAAAGAATTCTAACCTTTTAGTTTTAGAAATAAATTTAGCTATTTTATTTCCATTAAATCCCGAGCAAAAAGTCACTGAAATCTAATCATTGAGATTTTAGCAGCTTTTCATTTAGACAATATATTTCTCTTCTTTTTCAATCTTCTCAAAATGCTTTTGTTCATCGTCATCTGTAATCACTGCGGTCACATCATTCAGATTATAATACACTGAAAAATCTCTTTTCCCGATTTTCGAATGATCGATCAACAAAAAACGTTCAACAGAATTGTTTAGCGCGATTTGTTGGGTCTGCCCCTCTTCAAAAGTCGAAGTCATAATTTTTTGCTCATTTAAGGCATTGCAGCTGAAGAAAGCTTTATGGAAATTCATATCATTTAGCGATTTATTTGTAATCTCACCAACGAAACATTGTGTCGTTTCACGTATTTCGCCACCTAATAAATAGATTTTCCGATTTCCCTTATGCTTATTCAATTCCTCAAAAACAGGCAAACAATTCGTAACGATCCGCAATGAATCCGCTCGAATGATCTTAGACATTAGCTCGATCGTTGTTCCTGGGCCAAGAAATATCGTATCACCATCATTGATCATCTCGTTGGCTTTTTCAACAATTCGCTGCTTTTCTTCCTGCAGCATAATCTGTTTTTCTGTATGAGAAAGCTCGACATGACGATAGAAATCCTTCAATTTTGCACCGCCATGGACACGCTCTAATAGTCCTTGTTTTTCCATTTCATCCAAATCACGCCGTACCGTCATATCAGATACCGATAATTTTTCCATGACATCACTGACTCGTACAGTTCCACTAACCTCTAACAACGACATGATTGCTTGAAACCGATCCGTTTTTAACATTTCATCGCCTCTTTTCTTACTTAGCGTATCAAATTTTTGATAAATGTACTAGAGATAATTCACTAAATCTAACACCAAAATAAACAAAAACAAAAAACCTTGAACAGAAGAAGGATTACTCCTCTTCCATTCAAGGAACCTTTAACTAATTTAATCCCCACCCGCAAAGATCTCTTCGCGATTATAGATTGGGGTATGATCCTTTAAGTCCTCAATCGTACCGATTTGTTTGCCCTTTGAATAGTAGCCGTCTAGTAAACCTAAAGATTGAAAAATTGTTTGCTTATAGGCAATTTCTGCGTTCCATTCGGTTGTATCTAGAATCTGTAGAGCTTTGTGAATCGCCTCGATGCCCGTTTCACCTGGCGCGCTAATCAAAACACCGTGACTGTTTAGCAGCAGCATATTTGGCAACGCCAGCTTTTCGCTTTCCATGTAGTTGGCAACTAATTCAGCTAATTCAGGTGAACAATTTGGTTCAAAATCTAATACTGGAACGTAACCGATTTTTTGTGTTGCCTCGGTTAAATTGGGCATATCCAAGCCAGCTGTTGCCCAAAACATGGAATTTGGTGCATGAGCATGTAAAACAGCTTTAATTTCTGGGTTTGTATCGTACACTGCTTCATGTAAATTGATTTCTCGCGTTAGTTTGCCAACACCGTCAATTACCTGACGAGTATGTGGTTCAACTACTAAAATTTGAGCTGGTGATACCTCGCCCAAATAAGCTTCCGACATCATTGTCGGTGTCATGATAATATATTCTTTACCTTCTTGATCTGTTGTTTTGAACGAAAAGTTACCTCCAGCGACATTCGTATTTTTTCGTGCAAAAATCAATTTCACAATCCGCGCTAAATCCTCGCGCTCTCTTTCAAAAATCATCCGTCCATCTGACATCATCGAGACCACCTTTTTTATTTTTTGAACACTCGTTTACTCGTAATTGCTGTTTGAGCCGCATTCCTAACTTGCATTACAGCTTCGTGTTTCTTTTTCCGGCGTTCGTCATATTCTTTGAAAAGAATAGGATTACCGTATTTATAAACACAGATTGCTAACCCGATAGTGATAAAATTGAAGATCAGCTGCTGTGTCATGAAGGCTAGGATAAAACTGACGATCGCAAGAAACAAAACAAACAGCCATTTCATTTTTTCTTTATTCTCTCTTTTAATCATTCCTCTTACCCACCTTCATTACTGGCTCTTATCCAGCGACTTTCATCCCACTGACTTTCTTGTCTGCTAATTCCTCATATCTTTGACTCGGTACTTTTGCCTTGTTCATGTATTTGTACAGCCAAACAAACATTGCGACAAAGATGATCGCACCAACGACTGCTAAAATATTTCCTTTAAAGGCTTCCGCGAAAAGAATTCGGAATTCCGGTCCTTCAATGGATGACCAAGTAATTTGCTGACCTTTTTTAATACCTTCAACTGCCCCAGTTTTATCTGCCAAGCCGGTTAAGATCGGCGTTAGATAAGTAGCTGCATACAGATAAATCGGCATCGAGATCACACCCATAATCAGCATTCTAACAAGGTTTCCACCCGTTAACAGCAAGCCACCCACAGCGATTGAATAATTGATAATGCCTGCCAAAGGCAATACCGCATTCCCTGGTAAGATGATTGCATAACCAATAAATACTGGTACAAGTAGAATCGCAGTTACCCAAATCTCGGAGCGACCTGCTAGGACCGGCCAGTCTAAGCCAATGTAAACTTCGCGATCCTTGAAGCGCTTCTTCATCATTTCTGACATGGCATCTGCTAGCGGCGAAAGCGACTGCATGAACATTTTTGAGATCATTGGGAACAAAGCCATTGCTGTGGCGATTTGAATTGCCAAATTTAATGACCCGGAAACGCCGTAAGCGGCTGCCAGTCCTAGACCTAACCCAATGATGAAGCCCATAACGGAATTCTCAGAGAAAACACCGATTTTTTTCTTCAAGGCCTTCGTATCTGCCCGTTTATTAAAGAATGGAATCTTATCCATAAGCGCATTGATTGGCAGCAGTAATACCGCCGAAATATTCATTAAGTGCGTTACTGTTACCAAAGGAATGCCAGTCAAATCTTCGATATGACGTTGGAACATATCACCCATTTTCAGTTCTAAAATGACCTGAACAATCGCTGTCGCAAAGCCGGCCAACAAGCTTCCGCTAATAAAATAGACAAGATAAGCAGTTAATGCTTTCCCCCAAACATTCCACATATCAACGTTCAATGTTTTCGTTAAATTCAAGATCAGCATCACGAAATTCACACCAAGTACAACTGCAAAGAAAACAAAGGCGTAAGACCAAGACCAGGTGATGCTTGCGGCTCCTGTCCAGCCTAAATCTAATGCTGGTAAATTAAGCCCAGTATTTTTCGCCAGCGCTTCTGAAGCTGGACTTACGGCATTGGACATAAAACCGATGACCATTGACATCCCGGTAAAGGCGATTCCTAAAGTAATCGCTGACATAAAGGCCTTTTTGAATTTCATTCCCGCGACCAATCCTAAAATCAAAATAATCAATGGAACAAAAATTGCTGAACCTAACCCTAAAATATAATTGATAATGTCCTGAAATATTTCCACGCTTTCCACTTCTTTCCTTAATTATTTTTATCGTTATTCAACTAACGCTTTGATATCCTCATAAATTTGATCTGCACCCATACCTGTCAAAAACGGAATTCCTGGAAAGACCTTCACTCCTAGTTCCTCAGCTTTTTCTAAAACCTCATCATCTGGCTGCGCAACATATACATAAATCCCGGTAGATGGCAGTTCATTTTGAATAGACTTATAATCTACTGCCTCAACAGGAAAATCAATACCGTCATCTTCCAATAATCCAGCAATTTTACTAGCGATCGTTTGGCTTGTAGCCACTCCGCTTCCACATGCAACAATTAGTCTTCTTTTCATCCTAAATTCCTCCAGCTTCTATAATTTAATGTTTAAAAACCGTAATTAAATATTTTGTGTAAATAATTGATAGATATTCTGTTTGTCCTGTTCCTGCTTAAAGGCTTGAACAAACTCTTCCTTCATAAATAGTTCCATAAATGCTTGAAGCAAGCCTACCTGTCCCTTAGGATCTTTGATACCAAGAAAGAACAAGTTTTTTACGTCCATTTCCTGACTGTCTCCCATTTGCTTGACCTTTACCTTATTTTTTAAACGGGCAATGTAAACAAACGGTTTCTCAATATACTCTGGATCTGAATGAGGCAAGGCAATATTTAGGTACTGCGTAATCAGTCCTGTCGGAAATTTTTGCTCCCTCGTCGTGATTCCCTTTAAATACCCTTCATTGACAAAACCTAGATCCTTTAAGTGTTCAGCGACATGTTCGAACACTTGCTCTTCACTTTCACCTTCAACCTCTAAACTGATCAGCTGCTTGTCGAACATTTCTTTATAGTCCACAATGTTGCACTCCTTCCCAAAACAAATTGAAATATTTTGTTAAACTTTGTTAACATGTGTTTCATAATGTAAATATACAACGCTTCAATTTGTTTGTCAACGCTTACTTAACAATTGATTTCACTTCGCAACAGTAGCTCTCGATTGCTACTTTATATTTTTTAACAAACTTGAACACATATGAACATTTTTCTCTTGCTTTTTCTTTCTTTAAATGCTATTAATTAATGTATAAACATAACCGCAGATTCGTGGTTTATTGTAAGAGCTTACTTAATTAGAGGTGATTTCATGTTAAAAAAAGAGCGTCAAGAACGAATTTTGGATTTGTTACATGAAAATGACTACTTATCCATTCCAGAAATATCTTCAAGTTTAGGTGTCTCCGATATGACGATTCGCAGAGATATTAATGAGCTCGCCGAAAAATCTTTACTCGTAAAAATTTACGGCGGAGCTCAAAAACTTGAAAAAATCGAGCAGGAATTGTCTACCCAAGAAAAAATTGATACTAATGTTCTTGAGAAAAAGTTTATTGGAAAAGTCATGAACAGTATTATTTCTGATAACGACACGATCTATATCGGTGCAGGAACAACCATGCTTCATGCGTTGCCAGAGATCCAAAAAGCAAACTTATTTGTGATCACAAATAGTCTGATAGCATTTAATTATTTAATTTATAATACGGATTACCGCGTACTATTGACGGGAGGCGAGTTTTCACGAACAACTGAGGAATTTTACGGTGAAATTGCTGAAAAGAGCTTTGATAACCTAAACATCGATATTGCCTTTGCCGCAACAAATGGTGTCTTTGATAATAATGTCACCACCGCAAATTCAATTGAAGGCTCGATTCAACGAGTGGCATTTGCCCACTCTCGCAAGAAATGCGTAGTTGCTGACAGCTCTAAGTTTAATCGATCCGATGTCTACACCTTCTACTCATTATCAGACGTCGATTATTTGGTGACCGATAACAAGCTGCCGGAAACACAATTTGACTACTATAGCTCCTATACAAAAATCATTAAGGAGGAACAGGCATGATCTTGACGATTACACTCAACCCTTCGATGGATTATAATTATCTTGTTTCTTCACTGAATTTGGATCAAGTTAATCGTGTTGAAAATCCGCATACTTCCATCGGTGGGAAAGGTATCAATGCCGGCCGAGTCATTGCACAATCTGGTGAAGAGGTCATATTGACAGGTATTTTAGGCGGGCCTGTCGGAAAAATGATTTTGGATACCTTAATCGCTGAGGATCGCTATCAGCTTGAGTTCCTGACAGTTGAAGGGAACTCTCGGAATGCGATAACGATCATGCATGATGGAAACACCCATACTGAGCTAGTAGAAAAAGGGCTTTATCTTTCTAAAGCCAATGAGCACCTGTTCTTCCAGCATATTGGTAGTCTCTTAAAAAAATACAGTGTTGATGTGATTTGTATTTCTGGATCGGTCAATTCAGACGACGCCTACTTCCACTACAAGCTACTTCGTTTTATTCGCTCAATCGTAGGCGACAATTTCCCGATCCTAATGGATATTTCGGGGGAACAGCTAGAGTATTGCTTGACTCAGCAAACTGTCCGACCAAGCTTTATTAAGCCAAATACGCATGAATTGGAGGAATTGATGGGTAGAAGGATTCAGTCAACCGAAGAATTGATCACCATCCTGCATGAACCGATTTTTGATAATGTAGAAACAATTATGATCTCTCAAGGCGGTGATGGCGCACTCGTTAAACACGGAATGATTATTTACGATGTCCAAATTCCCAAGGTTGATATTGTCAATACAACCGGCTGCGGCGACTCTACAGTCGGTGGTATGGCTTACGCGATAAGTCAAAACTACTCCATCGAGGAAGCGCTCAAATATGCCATGGCCTGCGGCATTTCCAACTCGTTGTTCGAAACGAACGGGACGATTGATAAATCACAAGTAAGTCAATTCATTGAGAGTATTCAAATAACTGAAGTAGAAGCATTAAGTACGAATCGATCGTAATGATAAAGCAAACCCACACACCAAGCATTTTTTAGGCTCAGTGTGTGGGTTATTCGTTTCCCCCTCTTCCTCTTATACAAGAAATACGCAATAAAAAATCCGATCACTTGAATCAGTGACCGGACTTACTAGTATCGAATTAATGCTGTAGTGGTTCTAAATCTGGTTCGCCATTTTCCAAAATAAGCTGAAACGGACCTTCATGAACAGAAGGTCGGCGGCCACCGCGATATGCAGCATCCGTAAACGTCATAAAGCTTTTCACGTAATTATTGACTGTATCGACGGTATACGAAACACACAAACCGTCTTTTTCCACCCAATCGATCGAAAAAATCCCGCCCGGATATTCTTCAATATGAATGGTCTCAACGTCTGTTGCCCCCGCATCTTCTTCTCGAATCGATGTCCATCGCAATTGATTGTCTGCTAAAAAATCAATGCGAAATTGCAGTCCCGAATTAAATAGTATTTTTGCTATTCTGCCTTCTAGTGGATGTTTCTTCATCACTACACCTTCCCATTTCGCTGTTATTTTCTACTAGCTCTAACATACAGGTTTTCGTGTTGAATTGCACTGTTTTATTTGAAAATAGCTTTTAAATATTTCTAGTTTTGAGATAATACTTATATACAGCTAAGAAAGGCGGCAATCGAAATGGATCGTGCATTGGAATTACGGATGAAGGTGGAAAAAAATGAAACAATTGAAGACCCTCTCGACTATCTTAATCACTCTGAAATCATCAAAAAATACAGTCAGTTAACCCAGTTAAAACCACTAGAAAAAATTTTTGCGTTAGTCGGCCTAGCTGAAATTCCCTACGCCGAAAAGCTCCCGCTCACTCAGGAATTGCTCGCTTTTGTGAATCAATATCTGGCAACACCAGAGGGTTTCGCTTTCACGGGAAAATTAGAAGAGATCGTTCCCTGCTATAACGCCATGCTCTTTGAAGCCTATTGTCGACTCGGATTGGGAAAATCAGACGCCGCACAAAATGCACTTGATTGGATCAAACAGTATCAAGTGTTTGATCGTCAGCAGAAAACACCTTGGCCCCACAAAGGCATCTGTAAATTTGGCGGTTGTATGAGGACTGTTCCCTGTTACATCGGTATTGGAAAGACCGTGAGAGCGCTACTGACATACCAAGAAAAAGTTGATCAGCAAGATGAAAAAGTCAATGCTCTAATTCATCAGGGTGTGGAGTACATGCTGCAGCACAATCTCTATCGCCGATTATCCAATGCCCAGCCGATCAGCCCGCACATTACAGAAAGTATGTTTCCGCAAAGCTACGTTCTTTCTTTAACGGACTTAGTATATATTCTTCAAAAAAGTCAGTGTTCTACAGACCCACGTGCCCAAGATTTATTACAGCTAATTCAGCAAAAACAAACCAAAACAGGTGGTTGGAAAATTGAATATATCTATAAATATGCCGGCTACCTGCCTTTCAATGATCGTCGCAAAGATTCCGAATGGTTGACCTATCTCTATTCTCCAATTGAAAAAAGCTTGAGCGACGAATAAATTCGTTTCTCAAGCTTTAAGTTTGCTAATATTTATTTTCAAAGTAGTTGGAAATTTCTGCCCAGTTATCCATTTTTAATTCATAGGATTCATTGGCATTGTGATGAGCTGCGAAAAGAATCCCCTGCCCTTTAAACGATTTTAAATGACGGGAATGGTCGTCAATCAGGTAATCAGCAGAAATGATGGATTTGTCGCCGCAAAAAACATAATGAGTATCTGGTATGAATGGAAAATGCTCTTGTAACCATTCATATTTTGCATTGAAGGAAGTCGGAAAATCCATCGCCGCCGTGGTAATGAACAGTTCATGCTTCTCAGATAATTTTTTCAGTGCTTCTTGGGCCCCTTCAATCACAGGCAGATCAGAAAAATAGTCCTCTTCCCGGATCATCGCCCGAATAGCTTCGGCATGTTCAGGGCGAACATCCCGTAAATTTATCCCTTCTAAATCAGCTTTCGTATAACTGGCCTCGTATTTTTCATTGTACAGTCTCAAAAGCTTTGCCGTAAAATCGGCAATAACCTCATCCATATCAATTGCGATTCGAACCATTCTTTATCCTCCTAAAATTCTCTAATCTTCACTCATCTTTACTGCTCATTATACTAAAAAGTTGCCTTGACGGGATGTCTTTTTATAATTTCCTCATAATAAACCACAAAAGAAAACTGATCCTTAAATGATCTGTTTTTCTTTATGAAAGTTATTCTTCTGTCTTAGCTTCTCTCAACGTGCGTTCCTTGATGGACTTATCAATTAACCATTCACCGACCACTACAGCCAAACCAACTCCAACTACTAAAAATAGCACATAGGAAACAGGATTCTCACCTTCTGGCGGCAGAAAGAAGAAAATTGTACTAAAGGCAAAGAAAATGAATTGCACACCTGCAACTACCTTTCCAACACCATCACCCCCAGGAATCCGAAATGGTCTTTCGATGTCTGGATCTTTCTTCCGTAGAGTAACAAAAGCGAAGGAAAGAACGATATACGGTAAAAAGAAAATAATTGATGTGAAGGAAAGCAGTGTCCAGAACAAGTTGGCGTTACTAGAAGCGATCAAGCCATAAAAGACCAACAACGCAGTGGAGGACAATCCTAAAAGAATCGCTGATCCAATTGGCGCATGTACTTTATTTGTTTTCGCGAAAATTTTCGGTAGTTCACCTTCTAATCCTGCTTCCAGCGCCGCCTTGTTTCCGCCAAGTGCCCAACTGAAAATGTAGCCTAAGAAAGCGATGAAAGAAATGATTGCCACGCCCACCATCACCTGCGTTCCAAAAACATTACCAAAAGCGGTGAACAGACCAGAATCAGGATCAATTTGATCAACTGGTAAAATAATCAGCATCGATACTGCGGCGATGATATATAAAACGATCGTACATATACCGCTAGAGAAAACAGCTTTCGGTACATTTTTACTGGGATTTTCCATCTCGCCCGCAGAACAGCTGATCAAATCATATCCAGTCAAGGCATAGACATAAACCGGCACAAGTGAAAAGAAACCCAAATCAAAATTTGGAATGATCGATTTCAATGAAAAGTCTGTTTGTGATCCTTTTGAAGTCAGCGTCATAACGGCGCCAACTATCAATGCCAGACAAGCGATCAATTTGCAAATCGTACTGATCATCGTCAGCCACTTGGCGTCTTGCAGGTCGATACAGTTAAAAGCAACGATAAACCAGGTACAGATAATACAGAAAATAACCATACCCCAAACGGAAAGGTTCGGGAAGAACAGCATTTGCAGGATCGAGCCCATCACCACTAAGGTCGAAGGGATAAAACCGGCAACGTTGATCCAATACCACCAAGTCGTTCGCGCGGCCCAGCGATCGCCATAGGCGCGCTTGATCCAGACGTAGATTCCGCCTTGATCGGGATAAGTCGAACCCAGCTCCGCACAAATCAACCTGTGTGAAAGAAAGAATGTCACCCCAAGTACGATAAAACAGAAAATCAATGAGGGTCCCATCGATGCTTGCGATGCGATCAGTTCAAGCGAGAAAACCGCTGCAAATGACAGTGAAACGATATCGATAAAACCTAATTTTTTGACATTTTCCATAGCTTGTCACTCCCCTTTCTAATTCAGTTTTTGATCGAGAAAGGCCCGCATTTTTCCTTCATAATAGATCTTGGTTTGTTCATCGGCTCTTTTCAACCGAGGATACAAATACCAGGCCAGCAGACCTCTTTGGACATGCAGCCGATTTTCCGCTTCCTGGAAAACCAAGGAACGTGTCGGATGATCCAGCACCTCGCTGGTGATCTCGACTTCACGATTGGCCGGCAGACAATGCATCGCCTTGCAATGCTCAGGTGCCATCTTCAACATCTCCATATTCAATTGGTAGCGGGGATAAAAAGCTTCTGTCCGCTCCTCTTTTTCATCTTCATACCCATAATAATACCAAACATCCGGAATAATAAAATCCGCATTTTTTACAGCTTCTTCAACATTTTCCGTCACAGTCAAAGTACCGCCAGTAAGTGCCATTTTCTTGTTTACTTTCTCAATTTCCGCTTGGCTAATGGAATATTTCGCCGGTGAAGCGATCGTGTAGTTCAAACCTAATGACGCCGCTAAATGTGCATGCTCCATCGACATGATGCCATTTTCACCTGAATCGCCGACGAAGACGACCTGAATATCATCCAAGGTTTTTCCTTGAGGCAGGTGCTCCATCATCGTCAAAACATCCGCCAATCCTTGTGTTGGATGAATGTAGTAGGTCATCGCGTTAAATACCGGAACCGTGGCATGTTTAGCCAGATTTAAGACCAACTCATGATCCTCCGTCCGCAACATGATGCCGTCACACATACTAGACAATACCTGAGCAGTGTCCTTGATGGCTTCGTGTGAGCCAAAATGGATCTCCCCCGGCTTCAAATAAAGTGCGTGCCCGCCTAGTTCAGTCATGGCGGTCTCGAAGGATACCCTTGTCCGAGTGGATGGCTCCTCAAAAATCATCGCTAAAGTCGCACTTTTTAATAATTGCGGGATCGCATTTTGGTAGGCGGCTTCCTTTAATTGGATAATGGTACTTAGAATATTTTGAATTTCTTCTTTTGACAGATCATAGTTATCTAAAAAATGCTTGGTTGGGTAGTTTTTATCATGAGACAATTTCATTTTGATAGACCTCCAGTTAGTCAGATTGCATTAATTAATGATCAAAAGTTAGGTTATAATAGAGTTACTAAGAAAGTAGGTGGTTTTTTGACAGAAACGAAAAATTTTTATACCGCAGCCAATCAAAACATTTCGCATCTCAATGAATCCGAAAAGCGGATTTTTCAATATGTACTGAAGAACTTTGATGAAGCCAAGCACTACAGTATTCGCCAATTGGCAAAAAAATGCTTTGTCTCTTCGGCAACTATTTTCCGCTTTACTAAAAAATTGGGCTTTGAGGGCTACAGTGATTTCGTTGATAGCCTGTTGAATACCCCTGAAGCACCACAAACGATTCCCCACTCTGTGAAGCAAAAGGATTATCGTGAAGAATATTTAAAAAATGTGTTGGAATCCATCCGCGTGGCTGACCGCGAACGGATGGAAACCTTTAATCAATTGCTGGATCACAATCCAATCATTTATTTGATCGGTGAAGAATTAGATTTGCAGGCTCTGCATTATATTGATTGGTTATTTACCGCTCAAGGCTTCCATTCGATCTTGTTATCAGATAGAGCTGCGATTCGTCATGCAATCCATAATATCAAAGATGAGGATATTCTCTTTGTTTTTGATTATACGGGAGATAGTCCTGCGATTATTGAAACGATCGAGCTTGTCAAACAATCCTCACAGGCAACGATCGTCTCCTTTACTAGAGCTGTCACCAATATCGTACAGAATTTATGCGACATTGATTTTTACATTTTCACTGATGAGATCATTTATGACAGCTTAGACATGACCTCCCGCATCTCCATGATCGCGATTGTCGAGCTGATTCTTTATAAGCGTTTGAAGCGTCCCTTTACGAACGAATAATCGTCCCTGTTTCTGCTGTGATTGCCTGAGCCACCTGCTCGAGATTGGCAATGATGGCAGTTTTTTCTTTGCCGCTGCTGACAAATTCGCAAGCGGCTTCAACCTTTGGCAGCATACTGCCGGCTGGAAATTGCTTTTCAGCGATATATTGCTGCATCTCAGTTAAGGAAACTTCCTTCAGCGCTTGTTGGTTTTCCTTACCAAAGTTCACATAGACATAATCCACAGCTGTCAAAATTACAAAGACATCCGCCTCGATCAATGTTGCCATTTTTGCTGCGGCAAAATCCTTGTCAATTACCGCATCGATTCCTTCATATCTGGTTCCTTTATAGACAACGGGAATTCCACCGCCACCGCAGGCAATAACGACCTGTCCAGCATCGACCAATGTTTTTAAACTAACCTTTTCATAAATATCCACCGGTTTCGGTGATGGAACGACACGGCGCCAACCTCTGCCGGCATCCTCTCGATAACAAATACCGGTCTCTGCCATTAACCGTTGCGCATCTTTCTCAGTGTAGTAGCCACCGATTGGTTTGGCTGGTTGTTGAAATGCAGGGTCTTGTGCATCAACTACAACCTGTGTCAGCATCGAGATCACGGGTACATCCTCCACACCGCGACTAACCAGCTCCTCATCGATCGCTTGTTGCAAATGATAGCCGATATAGCCCTGACTCATAGCGATACATTCCGCTAACGGCATGACTTCCTTTTCACCGCTCTTCTCAAAAGCTAGACGGATCTGCCCAACCTGTGGACCATTACCATGAGCAATTACCACCTTATGTTCTTGAACAATCAGGTCTGCGATGGATTTTGCGGCTAATTGCGCACGTGATAATTGTTCATTGACAGAGTTGCCTAATGCATTGCCGCCTAACGCTACTACGATTTTTGCCATACTAATCCCGCCTATTCTAAGTTTTTCATAAAGTCATCTAACTTCTCTTTAGCCGCCAATTGTTCATATTCGCTGCCATCACGTTGATACTTAGTCAAATAGACTAGCAAACCGCGCATCGCCGTTAACCGATTCTCTGCCTCATCAAAAGCCAATGAACTTGAGGAATCTAACACTTCATCCGTAACCTCTTCTCCTCTAGTTGCTGGCAAACAGTGTAAGAACTTCACGCCTAAGCTGCATTGTGTCAACAACTCGCGATTGACCTGGAATTTCGGCATAAAGATCCGATTCCGTTCCTCCGGTGATAATTCACTTTCGTATAACCCATACCAAACATCCGTGTAAACAAAATCCGTCCCCGGCAGCGCCTGCTCTGGATCATCCGTGACCAACCAGCTGCCGCCATTTTCCTGAACATTCTTTTCTAAAATCGCTTGATATTCTTCAGTCAACTGATAACCTTTTGGTCCGTAATGGACAAAGTGCATCCCTAATTTGGTAGTAATGAATCCCAAGGACGCACATACCTGTGTCGCATCTCCAACAAAAGTTACTTTACAGTCTTCCAGTCGTTTTCCCTCCGGCAAATTTTCCGCGATCGTACACAGGTCACCAATTTCCTGCGTTGGATGATTGTAATCACTCATGGCATTGATGATTGGAACCGTCGCTGCCTCAGCCAAATCAACAACCGTCTGATGTTCCACCACCCGCGCCATTACCACATCGACTAAACGAGAGAGAACTTTCCCGGTATCCTCGATGGTTTCATGTCCGCCTAATTGGATCATTCCCGGCCCTAAATACTGCGCGTGTCCGCCTAATTGCTCCATCGCTGTTTCAAAAGAAACCCGCGTCCGGGTCGAGCTTTGCTGGAAGATCATTCCCAACGTTTTCCGCCGCATCAATCGTGGATAATAGCCTTTTTTTACACAATCCTTGATCAGTAATGATAAGTCGATAATGTCTATCAGTTCCTGTTTGCTAAAATCATTCGTATCAATAAAGTGTCTCATTCTGTTCTCTCCTTATCCCTTTGGCTGCTGCTGTGTGATACAGTGAATATTTCCACCGCCGTATACGACCTGTCTTGTTTGCACGCCGACGATCTCATAATCAGGAAACATCTCCTGCAATTGTTCCAATGCCAGCGCATCATTTTTATCGCCGTATTGCGGTGCGATGATTGCACCATTTGTGATCAAGAAGTTCATATAAGAGGTGATACAGATATCATCCGCGTGTCTTGGGATACTACCTGCCACAGTATCGACTTCATATTCTTCTCCGTACGTCACCGGATCGATCGTGGTACAAAGCTTATGGACTTTTAATTTTCGGCCTTTGGCATCAGTTTGACTGCTTAAGTAGTCGTAGGTTTCTTTGGCCACTTCGTAAAATGGATGCTTTTTGTCATCTGTGTAAATACACGCCGCTTCTCCTGGGCGAACGAAGCAAGCAATATCATCCACGTGTCCGTTGGTTTCTTCCGGATCAATCCCATTTTTGATCCATAAGACTTTTTCACAATTCAAATAGTCCTTCAGCATGTCTTCGATTTCTGCTTTATTCATGTGTGGATTCCGGCCTTCCGATAATAGACACATTTCCGTGACCATCACCGTTCCCTCACCATCCACATGAATCGAACCGCCCTCTAAAACAAAATCCGGCGTATGATACGTATCAATATACTCAATCTCACAAACCTTTTGCGCTAGTTTCTGGTCCTCTGCCCATGGAAAGTACAAGCCGTCCACCAAACCGCCCCACGCATTGAAATCCCAATCAACTGCCCGAACATCGCCTTTGTCATTGACTACAAAAGTCGATCCGCAATCCCGCATCCACGCATCATCATTCGCTACCTCAACCACACGGATATTCTCCGGCAGCTTATTACGGCAGTTTTCATATTGTCTAGCAGAGACACACATTGTCACTGGGGTGAACTTACTGATCGCATTTGCTACATCGGTAAATGCTTTTTGCGCATCGGTGCCGCCGTGCTGCCAATTATCTGGACGCTCCGGCCAAATCATCCAAATTTGCTTGTGAGGTTCAAACTCCCCTGGCATCCGATAGCCATCTTTTTTAGGGGTCGAAGCAAGTCTTTTTGCCATTTAAAAACACTCCTTTTATTTTTACGCATCGATAACTGATGCTTTTTGCTGTTTCATCGCCATATGGATCAGGCCTTCACCACACCCGATTGATAGAATCAAGCCCACAACTAAACTGATCACATAAAGCTGAGGATTTTCTCCTTCCGGCGGGATTAAAAATGAAATACTACCGAAAATTAAGAACACACTGTGAACAATGGCCACCAAGTAAGCCGTTTTCTTTCCAAAAGGTACTTTAAACGGTCGGGTGATCTCAGGGTCCATTTTTCGCAATTTCAAAAAGGTAAAACTTAATACGATATAAGGCAAGAAAAAGATAATCGAGGTAAAAGCTAATAAGGTCCAAAATAGATTTTCACTCGTGCTGGCAGTGATTCCATAAAATATCAGCAAGCCTGTTGATACAATTCCCAGCAATATAGCCGAACCCACCGGTGCATACGCACGATTCGTCTTCGCAAAAATCTTGGGAAGTTCTCCGCTTTCGCCGGCTTCAAGTGCTACCTTATTTCCGCCTAATGCCCAACCAAAGACATACCCTAAGAAACCGATAAAGGTGACCATTCCAATAAAATTAACCAGCCATTTGCTGCCAAACATCACAACGATCGTGTCAAAAAGCCCCGATGTTTCGCTAATGGCACTAGAAGGCAAGACCAGTAAAATCGCAGAAGCTGCTAACATGTAAAAGATGATGGTAAGAAAACCTCAGGAGAAAACCGCTCCTGAGGACTTTTTGTTTAGATGAATCATTTTATTGTCGATCACTGATTCTAAATTCGTATCCAAGTACGTTCTTATAATATTCTGGATACAT
>NZ_JAHLOS010000014.1 GCF_018917525.1 Enterococcus raffinosus
GTGATGTTTTGGTCGACTAAATTTTACCAAAAGTGAGTCTCTTTTTGAGTTGAAACGAAGAAAAAGTGTTGGTAGAAAATCGAAGTCGATTTTTCACCAACACAAAATATTATAGAACCAAAAAACATTTTTACAGACTGTAGGCAGACAAAGCCTACAGTCTTTTTGTAGTTTTCCTTTCGAGGACAGCAGCTATCAAAGAAGTCCGTGAGCCGTTTTCTTCAAAAAGAAGATCGTCAGATGTTAAGCTAAAGAGGAGGTGGAAATGATGCATGAGATTCAAAAAGAATGGGCACAGTGGAAGTATTTTGTTATGGCGCGATCGCAAAAAGAATACCTATTTTTGCGTCGGCTTTTTTCTGGTAATCAATGGTCAGAGAAAAAGACCGAGCAATTTTATCAACACTTGGTAGAGGTAAAAAAATTACCGATTGATGTAAAAGCACAAAGAAATGCTTATGAACATGTTTGGGGCTATTTCAAAAAAATAGCAACCCCAGAGGAACGGCAACAATTTTTTGTTTTTCTGGATCAGATGACAGAAACCCAAAATGAAGCACTTCCTTATTTGAAAAAGCTGGCAGAAAAGTATCAAACAATGTATCTTTTAGAATCTCATTTATTCGATTGAAGCAAATCGTTTCCGAATTTCTAATAGGACTTTTATAATGGATCGATATGGAGGGATGCACGAATGGAAACACGCGCAGTTGTAATAGAAGAATATGGTCATGCGGACCAATTAAAAGAAAGTAAGGTAACATTGCCTGAGTTGGGCGAGCATCAAGTTTTGGTGAAAGTAAAGGCTACGTCAGTCAATCCGATTGATTGGAAATTACGTGAAGGATATTTAGCACAAATGATGCCTTGGGATTTTCCAATTATTTTAGGTTGGGATGTCGCTGGTGAAATTGTAGAAGTTGGTCCAGCAGTCGCAGATTGGCAAGTAGGACAAGCTGTTTTTGCTCGTCCAGAGACTACTCGCTTCGGTACATATGCAGACTATACGATTGTTGACGATCATTTATTAGCACACAAGCCTGAGTCTGCTTCTTTTGAAGAGGTAGCGGCAGTTCCTTTAGCAGGATTAACCGCCTATCAAGCATTATTTACGCATGGGAAACTAAAGGCTGGTGAAAAGGTCTTGATCCATGCCGGTGCGGGTGGCGTTGGTATTTATGCGATTCAATTAGCGAAAAATGCTGGAGCAACAGTTATCACTACAGCAAGTCAAAAAAATCATGCGCTGTTAAAAGAGCTAGGTGCTGATCAAGTCATTGATTACCACACGACCGATTTTTCAGAAGTGTTGGAAAACGTAGATTTGGTTTTTGATACAATGGGCGGGGATGTTCAACGAGACAGCTTCAAAGTATTGAATGAAAATGGACGTCTGATCTCAATCGTTAGCCAACCAGATGAAGAGCTAGCTAAAAATGTTGCTGTAGCGGAAAGTATCTGGCTTCAACCGGATGGGGAACAACTACAAGTGATCGCTGATCTAATGACGGATGGAAAAGTTAAAAGTGTTGTCGGACATACGTATCCGTTAACAGCAGAAGGTGTGAAGGAAGCACATGAATTAAGCGAAACGCATCATGCCAAAGGAAAAATTGTCTTAGTCAATGAATAGTTAAAAGAGGTTGTGACAGAAGTGGTCAGCTTCAAGAAATAAGAAGGAATTTCCGAAAATTGCTTCTCAAATTTTTGTGAAATTTCGGCTTATTTCCGAAGAAGCTACTTCTGTCACACCGTTTGTTCGGAAAGAGGAGCTGTGACAAGACTTTTGTCACAGCTCCTTTTTTCTATACCGTTTTTCACAATCGTATGTTCAGTAACTGAAGATAAATCGTAATTTGACAGCGAATTTATTTATCGGTATCGTTAAGTAAAAATGAAAGCGATTTAAGGAGGAGTAGTATGAGTGAAATTACGAATAGTATAAATTTTTTAAAGCAGCAAAAATGGGTTGATTTAAGTCACAGTATTTATGGCGGCATTCCTTATTTTCAATCGTTTCAACCAATGCAGGAGAAAACACTAGTCACAGTTAAGAAAGACGGTTTTTTTGCCAAAGAGTATCAGCTAGTGACGCAGTATGGTACCCACATTGATGCTCCGGTGCATTTCGTAGAGAATCGCGTGTCCGTCGATCAGTTACCAATCAAAGATTTCCTGTTGCCGTTGATTGTCATCAACAAAGAAAAGGAAGTCAACGAAAATCCTGATTATTCCCTGACAGTAGAAGATATTTTTGCTTTTGAAGCGGAGTATGGAGAAATCCCAGCAGAAAGTTTTGTCGCATTTGCCAGTGGATGGTCTAAACCCTGGGAGGATCTGGAGGCATTCTATAATGTTGATCAAGACGGACAAGCTCACACGCCTGGTTGGTCTTTGGAAGCCTTGAAGTTCTTACATGAAGAACGTAATGTAACTGCGATCGGTCATGAGACGTTGGATACTGATTCGGCAGTGAATTGCACCAAAAACGGAGGGTTAATCGGGGAATTGTACTGGTTGGAGCAGGATAAGTTCCAAGTTGAGGTGCTGAATCGTTTAACGGAACTTCCGCCAGTTGGCGGCGCCATTTCGATTGGCGTTCCAAAAGTCAAAGATGCACCTGGATTTAACGTTCGTGCAATCGCAATAATTCCAACAGAGTAAGAGAAAAGCAAGGTCTCGTTTAAAAAACGAAACCTTGCTTTTTAAGAAATTCCACCGTGTTTTTCCGGCGTGGATACTCAAAATGTTGTCGGACCTTTTCTGACCAATTGGTACTCTGAATGTTTGTGCTGCGAGCTTGGTAATAAGCAGCTGTTTTTGCGTTATAGTCGTTGATCATCTCAGGGGTTAAGGATTGATAGGTATTCGTTCCAAGTATAGAGGTGATTGGCAGTCTTGGTTTTACCTCATTTTTCTCAGCGGGGTAGCCAACAAACATACCAAATACTGGATACGTTAGCTCAGGAAGTTCGAGAATTTCTTTCATTTGAAACAAATTATTCCGAATACCACCAATATAACAAATTCCCAGATCGACCGATTCGGCATAGACAGCCATCGACTGAGCAGCCAAGGTTGCATCGACGATTGACACCACTAATGATTCCATTGTACGCAAATGTTCCATTGAATCATTAGCCAAGGCTTGAACCTGTGCGTGTTTATTCAGGTCAGCGATAAAAATGTAAAGCGAACCTTTATCACCATTATCGATAGGGAAATTTGCGATTTGTTCAATCATTTTTCTTTTTTTTGCATCGGTGATCTCAATTATTGAGAAGGCTTGTAAAAAATTAGAGCTGCTGGCACTTTGGGCGGCTAGGATCAATTGTTCCTTAAGTTCGTTAGATAGTTTTTGTTGGGTAAATGAGCGGACCGATGAGTGTTGGAGCATCGTTTCAAAAAGTTCCATCAAAAAGCCTCCTCTTTCTATAGTGATTTACTTGTCAAATTGAATATATCACAGGAAAAAGACAATAGGAAGTAAAGCGATATTGGAGGGCTTGTGGACGTGCAGGAGTAACCAACAGAAAAAATAAACGATTTTCGTATGCCTCTCATGCAACTAGACTTCTTGCCTTATGACCTAGTTTAGACATACTTGATTCAACATAATATTTAACAAACTGCGAAAAATTGGACTGACAGCTAGCTAATAGCTGAGGATACTTTTTTCAAAGAGCAAAAAAGCCGCTACTTTCGTACGCATACGAGTAGTGGAACTAGCAAAATCCGAACATTTTGATAAAAAGGTTTGATTTAATTCATAAAAATCTCATCGTTTTGCCATCACTGTGCTATAATGAGAAACAATTATCTGAAGGGAGTTATGCAAATGCGTGGCGTAGTAACGGTTATTGGAAAAGACAAGGTTGGTATCGTAGCAGGTACTAGTCAAAAATTAGCGGAATTACAAATTAATATTTTAGATGTTTCTCAAACTATCATGGGGGACTATTTCACAATGATGATGTTAGTGGACCTAACCAATGCTACAGAAGATTTTGAAGGGGCAAGAGAACAGCTTCATGAATTAGGGAAAACGCTAGGCGTGAAGATCAGTATTCAAAATCAAGAAATTTTTGACACGATGCATAAATTATAGGGAGGGCTCTTTGTGGAAATCAATCAAATAATGGAAACAATTCGAATGATCGAAGAGGAAAATTTGGATATTCGAACGATTACCATGGGGATATCATTGCTAGATTGTATTGATAGCGACAGTGATCGTGCCTGTGAAAAAATTTATAAAAAAATCACTACCAAAGCGAAAGACTTAGTCAAAGTTGGTGAGTCGATTGAAGCTGAATATGGGATTCCTATTATTAATAAGCGTATCTCTGTGACACCGATCGGAATCGTCGCAGCGGCAACTCCTGATACAGACTATGTGAAATTTGCTAAAACATTAGATAAAGCAGCGAAAGATGTCGGGATCAATTTCTTAGGTGGCTTTTCAGCTTTAGTTGAAAAAGGCTATCAGCATGGCGATCGAATTCTAATTGATTCGATTCCTCAAGCTTTAGCAGAAACGGACTTTGTTTGTGCTTCTGTAAATATCGGTTCAACAAGAGCAGGGATCAATATGGATGCTGTTGCTCATACTGGACGGATCGTTAAAGAAACCGCTGAAGCTTCTGACATGGGCTGTGCAAAATTAGTGATCTTTGCGAATGCGGTTGAAGATAATCCCTTCATGGCCGGCGCTTTCCACGGTGTGGGTGAAGCTGATTGCGTCATCAATGTTGGAGTCAGCGGACCAGGTGTTGTGAAGCGGGCATTAGAAAAAGTCAAAGGCGAATCCTTTGATGTTGTTGCAGAAACGGTGAAGCAAACCGCCTTCAAAATTACTCGGATGGGGCAAATGGTTGGGAAAATCGCGTCCGAACGTTTAGATGTACCTTTCGGAATTGTCGATCTATCATTAGCACCAACACCAGCAGTGGGCGATTCAGTTGCCCATGTTTTGGAAGAAATGGGTCTAGAAACAGTCGGAACCCATGGAACAACTGCCGCACTAGCATTGTTAAATGACGCAGTGAAAAAAGGCGGTGTCATGGCATGTAATCATGTTGGCGGATTATCAGGCGCATTTATTCCTGTTTCAGAGGATGCCGGGATGATTGATGCGGTGAATAATGGTTCTTTATCAATTGAAAAATTGGAAGCTATGACAGCGATTTGTTCGGTAGGACTGGATATGATTGCTATTCCTGGCGATACCCCTGCTAGTACTATCGGAGCAATGATCGCCGATGAAGCAGCGATCGGTGTGATCAATCATAAAACTACCGCTGTTCGGATCATTCCAGCGAAAGACAAAAAAATTGGTGATATGGTAGAATTTGGTGGATTATTAGGTAGAGCTCCAGTGATGGCTGTCAACGCAGCCGGTTCTGAGGATTTCATCGCTCGCGGTGGACGAATTCCAGCTCCGATTCACTCATTTAAAAACTAAATACAATAAAATTGATTTTTTTAATAGAACGCTACAAGAGTGGATACTTTTGTAGTGTTCTTTTTTATTCTAGTTAGAATTTTTTTGTACCAGACATGAAAACGTTTTGTGTTAGAATGAAATGGACGAAAAAACAGGAGTAGACAGATGAAAAATAAAACATACCTAAAGGCGAGTTTACGAGAAATCATTTACTCAAAAGGCCGTTTCATTTCAATCGTTTTAATTATTTTATTAGGCACATTATTGTACGTAGGAATCAAAGCAACTGGCCCAATCTTAAATCATTCGGCTAGTCAGTTTGTGGATAAGCAGGAGTTATCGAATCTGCAAATTATCTCCACTGGTGGGCTGACAAAAGCGGATGAGAAGCTTGCCGAAGACATTTCTGGAGCGGAAGTCGAAAGCGGACATCAATTGTTTTATGCTGATAGTGATAAGAACCAAGTGGTTAAGCTTTATTCTTATGACCAAAGAAATCAACAGAATCAATTGATCGTAAAATCGGGGCATTTGCCCAAAAAAGCTGACGAGATTGTTTTGGATGAAAAAGCCAAAGAAGAAGGATATCGACTAAATCAAACATATAAAATTGATCAGCCAGATCAGTTGAAACGCAAGAGCTTTAAAATTGTTGGGTTTGTTCAGTCACCCATGTATATAAGCACAGAAGAGCGTGGGCTGTCGAATGTGGGAAATGGTAATGTTGATTTCTTCGCATATGTACCTGAGAGTAATTTTTCCAACGAGATAAAATCAGTCATCTATGTTCGCTTTTCAAATGTCGATGGAAAAGAAACGTATGGCAAAGCCTACGAGAAAAAGATGGAACAAAATATCGACAAAGTCGAAAAACTTTTCGCAGATCGACCACAAGAGCGGGCGGCAGAAATCAAAAATGCAGCAGAAAAGGAATTGCTGCCAAGAAAAGCCGAGGTGACTGAGAACTTAGCCAAGGTGGATGCTGGACAAAAAGAATTAGATCAAGCGAAAGCCCAATTAGAGCAGCAGGCAGCTGTAATGCCTGCTGGAAATCCGCAATTAGAACAGGCTCAAGCAGAGCTTGCGGCACAACAAAAGGAACTCAGCAGCAATCGTGAGAAATTAATGTCTGCTCAGCAAAAAATCAGTGATAGTGAGAAAGAAATCAGTGAGCTAAAGACACCTAGCTATTCTTATGATCAGCGTGCAGACAATCCAGGCTTCCAAGAATATGGTGATTTGTCTGACCGAATAGCAGCCATTGCTAATGTATTTCCTGTCTTTTTCTTTTTCATTGCTGCATTGATCACCTTTACGACAATGACTCGGATGGTGGAGGAAAATCGACGTGAAATCGGTACTTTAAAGGCACTCGGCTATTCACGTTTTGAAATTTCGATCAAATACATTATTTATGCGTTGTCAGCGGCAACGATTGGCATCGTTTTAGGTAGTGTAATTGGTGTAAATACGCTGCCGCGTTTAGTTTTTGAGCTTTCCAGCGATCGTTACAATTTCCCAGGGGTGGAGGCTTTCTATTTATCTCGCCCAATCATTCAAGCGACGATCGCCTTCTTGTTTGCTAGTCTGGGAGCAGCTATGCTTGTATTGATGCGGGAGCTGCATGAAAAACCTTCCGAGTTGCTCCAACCGAAGGCGCCAAAACCTGGGAAACGAATTTTCTTGGAACGTATTACGCCGATTTGGTCGCGTATGAGTTTTAATTCGAAAGTTAGTTATCGCAATCTATTTCGTTATAAATCACGAATGATTATGGCGGTGATCGGGATTGCTGGGTGTTCTGCGTTAATGGTTGCCGGAGTAGGATTGAAGGATTCATTAGGTTCAGTTGGAGAGAAGCAGTTTGGACCGATCATTGATTATGATGCGATTGTCACACTCAAGGATCAGCCAGATAAAGCAGCAGTTGAAACAATTTTTTCTGAGAATAAAAAACTGGTCAGCGAATTACCTATGATGAATCAAACGATTGAGTTGAAGCAAAAAGGCCAAGCTAATCAAAAATTGACAATGATGGTGCCGGAAAACCGTCAGAAATTTAAAGATTACCTGCATTTGAAGAATCAGGGTGAACCATTCAAGCTGTCAGATGATGGTGGAGTGATTACACAGAAATTAGCAGAGCTGTTTGACTTGAAAAAAGGTGACAGGTTGACAGTCTATGATGATGACCAGCAAACATTTGAGGTTAAAATTTCTGCTATTACTGATAATTACTTAGGAAACTTTCTGTATTTATCAAAAGAATACTATCAGCAAGTTCGTGGAAAAGATTTCATAGTGAATAGCTATTTGCTCAAAAGTAAAAAGTTGACTGACTCAGAAGAAAACGAGTTATCACGGAAGCTGTTGAGTACGGACCAAGTGACGAATACTTCTTTTGTGTCTACGCAAATCGAAACACAAGAACACTCAATGGATAATCTTGATGGAATTGTTTGGATATTCGTCGTCTTGTCAGGATTATTGGCTTTCATTGTGTTGTACAATTTAACGAACATAAATGTGTCAGAACGAGTACGCGAGTTATCCACGATCAAAGTATTGGGCTTCTATGATCGAGAGGTCACAGCCTATATATTCCGCGAGAATTTTGTTTTTACTATTCTAGGAATTTTATTCGGTTATGGTTTGGGAATTATTTTGACCAAATTTATTTTGGACCAAGCGTCAATGGAGACAATCACGTTTCCGTTAGTGATTCGCTCGGGAGCCTACCTTTCATCTGGTGGATTGACGATTCTTTTTTCCGTTATTGTAATGGTCGCGACACATTTTCGTTTGCGGCATATCAATATGATTGATGCCTTGAAATCAAATGAATAGCCTTGGAAGAAAAGCGTTGACAAATATTTTTTGTGGGGCTATGCTTTACTCAATAATATAATGCAATGAGAAGGACAAGATCTGATTTTGTTCCTCGTCACTAGAGAAAGAAGTCATGGCTGGAAGCTTCTGATTGAGAAAAACAGATTACTCCCTTTGAGCGACCGCAAAACGGTCCGGGTGATACCCGTTATCTATCTTACAAGCCAGAAAGTCGACACTTTTTGGGAACTTGGGTGGTAACACGTTTATTCACGTCCCTATTTTTTATAGGGACGTTTTTTTATTGAAAACCCTTCAAGCCTTTTGTTAAAATTAGTAGGAAAAGGTACGCAGGAAAAAATGTTTTGAAAAAGCGGATCGGAGTTGAGTTGGATGTCAAAAGAAATCGAAATTGTTTTACCAGATGGAAGTAAGCAAAGGGTGGAAAAATATACCACTCTGTTCGAGATAAAAGATCAATTGATGGAAGAGGCAGTCGTCGGCAGCATTGATGGCGAGCTCGTTGATTTAGCAACTCCAGTAAAAGCAAATGCCGAGATCGCTTTTTATGATTGCTCTTCTCCGGAAGGTGCTACCGCGATTTGTCAGTTAGTTAGCCTTTTGTTAGAAGAGGCGATCAAAACGCTTTATCCTGAAGCTCTTTTTGCAAAGGCTCAGCAAGAGGATCAAACAATCTGGGTCGATTTGCGCGTGAAGCAGCCATTGAGTGCATTGATTTTAAAAGATTTAGAGCATCATATCAAAAAACAAATTAAAGCAGATGCTTCGATTGAAAGTGCAGCGGTGAGTGTGGCAGAAGCAAGAGAAATTTTCAAAGACAATGAGTTAAAGCTCGTTGCGTTAGCCGAGTTGGCAGCGGATCAGCAGGTGTTCGTCTACTCCTTTGGTAATGTAACCGAGTTTTTCCTCGAACCAATGGCGCTTGAATTAGCAAAAGCCCACTATTTTTCATTATTAAAGGTTTCTGGCGCTTATTGGCAGGGAAAACCGGAAAATGAAATGCTGCAGCGGGTTATGGGGGTCGTCTTCGCTGAAAAGACACAGCTGCTTGCTCATCTGGATTACCTAGAAGAATCTGAGAAGCGCAGTCATCAAAAATTGGGCAAAGAACTCGACTTATTTATGTTCTCTGAAGAAGCACCGGGAATGCCTTTTTACTTGGAAAATGGTCTGATCATTCGGAATGAATTGCAAAAGTTTTTACGAGAATTGCAGGCAAAATACGATTATAAGGAAGTTAAGACACCACTGATTTTGAATCAACGCTTGTGGGAACGTTCCGGTCACTGGGATCATTATAAAAATAATATGTACTTTACTAAGGTTGCGGACGAGGATTATGCGTTGAAGCCAATGAATTGTCCGGGTCACTGTTTGATCTTCAAGGATCGTAAACGTTCCTACCGTGATCTGCCAATGCGGATGGCGGAGTTTGGACAAGTCCATCGGCATGAATTTAGCGGGGCGCTGAATGGATTGCTGAGAGTTCGGACCTTCTGTCAAGACGATGCACATATTTTTGTGCGTCGGAATCAGATCGAGCAGGAAATCGCTTTGGCCTTAAAAATCATTGATGAGGTTTACAAAATTTTTGGGTTTGAATACGGAGTAGAGCTGTCGACACGTCCAGATGACTTTATGGGTGAAATTGAATTGTGGGATGAGGCAGAAGCTTCGCTAGGGAAAGTATTGACCGACCTTGGCTATAAGTACAATATCAATGAAGGCGATGGCGCCTTTTATGGACCGAAGATCGACATTCATATCAAGGATGCATTGAATCGCAGCCATCAATGTGCGACTGTTCAGTTAGATTTTCAAATGCCGGAGAAGTTTGATTTAACCTATGTGGACGAAAATAATCAGGAAGCGCAACCGGTAATGATCCATCGCGCCGTTTTTGGTTCCTTAGACCGTTTCTTAGGGATTTTGATCGAGCATTATGCTGGAGCATTTCCGCTGTGGTTAGCACCAAAGCAGGTAGCGCTGATCAATGTTGCTCAGCCTCATGAAGCTGAGGTAGAAAAATTGTTCCAGGAATTTCATGCGGCGGGAATTCGCGTAGAGAAAGATTTACGAAATGAAAAATTGGGCAAAAAAATTCGTGATGCTGAATTACGGAAAATTCCTTACATTTTGGTGATCGGTGATAAAGAAATGAATGAGGAAGTATTTTCAGTTCGTAAACACGGCAGCGACACAGTCAAGCAAATGTCCAAGAGGGAATTTATGAACCTGCTTAAACAGCAAGTACAAGAGAAAAATCATCAGTACTACTAAAATCAATAGACGAAAAAACGCTGAAGCGCACTTCAGCGTTTTTTGATGCCTTCAAGCAGCCAGTGAGATTTAAAGCGAAAATCCTTTAGTAGCTCTTTTTCTCCCCAATTATTCGCCAACATATCAGTTAATGAGTCGATTACCAGCTTCATAGAAAAATACAAGAAACTAATTTGCTCTTCATTAGTAGGCATGGCAAAATTATTTTTTTCTAAAAGTTCTTCCCAAGCGGCCACACCATGATCTGCTTCCGGTCGGTAAGAAAACAGGTAGCTGTTTTGTGCTAAGAGGACTAGTTGACGGTACCGATCAGACTCTTGGCTTAATCCAACATACAGCAGTAGAAAGGCTTCGATTCCTTGAAAAAAATCTCCTTCCTGCTGCGTCATATAATCAATAATCTCGCCATGAATTCTTCCCGCGTAATAATGAATCAAATAGTCATAGGCATCATTCAAGTCTTCAAAATATTTATAAAAAATTCCCCGTGACATTTGCAGTGCCGTGACAATTTCGCTGACTTTGACTTGACTAACCGGTTTCTCATAAAAAATCGTCAATAACAAGTCGCGAATCTCTGCTTGTCTTGTTTCTGGTAAATTTAAAAAAGTTTTTTTTGGCATGGGTGCACCCCCAATAAATAATTAATCCATCACATATAGTATAGCATAGAAGCAAAATCGGTGACATTTTGTCACCGAAGGAGTATTCTTTTTTCAGAAAGGGTGAGCGAAATGTTTTTAGCTTGGAAAGAAATTCGCTATGCGAAATTAAGATATGGATTGATTGTGGGAATTATGATTCTGGTGGCTTATGTGGTCCTCATGTTATCAGGGTTAGCCAATGGCTTGGCGGACGGAAATAGGACTGCGATCGACGATTGGGAGTCCTCAGCAATTATCCTGTCTGAGGACAGCAATAAAATTGCTAATGCATCCCAGCTGCAAAAAAAAGATCTAGACCGAGTATCTGCCAAAGAAAAAGCCGGAGTCGGTATTTATTCTACAGCTGTGGAGAAAAAGTCTGGTGGCGATAAGACGAATGTGTCAATTTTTGGCACGGCTAATAACGCATTTATTGTACCGAAAGTAATCAAAGGTCGATTATTCAAAAATAATAATGAAGTGATTGCCTCAGAAAATCTTTTATCAGAAGGATATAAACTGAACCAAAAAATAAAAGTCAATGACCAGACACTAAAGCTTGTCGGCGTGACGAAAGAAACGACCTATACACTTGCTCCGGTTATCTATTTGAATCCTTCAACCTTTAAAACGCTGAAGTATGGCTCTCAGCCAATAAATAATGAACCGATTAATTTAATTGCGACAAAGGGAAAGACGACGGTAGATAATCCAAAGGGGCAAACAACATTAGAGAAAATGACACCTGAGACGTTTATTGAAAATATTCCTGGCTACACACCAGAGAAATTAACGTTGAATACAATGATTTATTTCTTGTTTGTCGTAGCAGCTGCGATCATCGGTATTTTTATGTATGTGATTACCTTACAAAAAACAGCGATTTTCGGGGTGATGAAAGCACAAGGAGTAGCAACAGGTTACTTAGTGCGTTCGATTCTAGCACAGGCTTTTCTAGTAGGGGTGATAGGTGTTGCGATTGCTGTTGGGTTAAGTGTACTGACAAGTTTGATTTTACCAAGTGCGATGCCATTTGCAGTTCATTGGATGGAATGGGCATTGTACAGTCTGATTCTAGTATTAGTGGCTATGCTCGGCGGGTTATTCTCGATTCGTACTGTAACTAAGGTTGATCCAGTAACCGCGATTGGAGGAGAATAAGATGAGTGATGTTTTAATGATGGAAAAAGTAGTGAAACGATTTGGACAAGGCCATACAGAAGTGACGGCACTGAAAAATGTCGACTTCCATGTTGCGGCAGGTGAATTTGTCAGCATCATCGGACCTTCTGGCTCAGGAAAAAGTACCTTTTTAACAATCGCCGGTGGCTTACAGACGCCGACGGAAGGGAAAATAACAATCAATGGGGCAGATTTTGGACAAATGAATGAGAAGGAACGATCAAAAGCTCGCTTCAAAGAGATTGGTTTTATTCTACAAAGTTCTAATCTAATCCCATTTTTAAAAGTTCAAGAACAATTTCAATTGGTAGAAAAAATTGAGAAGGAAAAAAATGCAGCAAAAATTGAAGAGCTACTAAAATCTTTAGATATTTGGGAGCTGCGGGAACAGTATCCTAAAGCTTTGTCTGGCGGTGAAAGACAACGAGTGGCTATTGCTCGTTCCTTGTTTAATAATCCGCAATTGATTTTAGCGGATGAACCCACTGCCAGTCTTGATTCTGATCACGCGTATGATGTGGTAAAACTCTTATCCAAGGAAGCGCATGAGCGTAGTAAGGCAATCGTCATGGTTACACATGATGAACGAATGACCAAATGGAGTGACAAAGTCTATCAAATGAAAGATGGCGAACTTTTATTAAAACAATAGTTGCCATTTTCCCTGTTTCCTGTGTATGATAGTCAGGTTGGCAATACTGCTTTTCGCAGTTACCTTAAAACTGAGCTAGCTCTTTTCAGCTTAGCAGAAAGATCATAGACAGATTTAGAAATCTTAATTTTTAGAAAGCAGGGAACTTATGGATATTTATTTAAAAAAAGCTGCGCTTCACATTGTGGATCGTGAATCAGGCGATCCGATTTATAGTCAGAGTGAATTAGATTTAACAAAAGAATACGTTCGAGAGTATTTGACAAAAAAAATTCAAAAGTTATCTTCCGCCCAAACCAAAACAGGAACGCTAGCAGAAGATTCGACATTTGCATTATTGAGCCAACAAGCAGAACACGATTTTTTATCTGCTAGTGAAAAAATTGTGACGCGTTGGTATGATGCTTATAAAGAAAGTGAAGAAGCCCCAAGTGCAGATGCCTTTGTCGTGTTATATGAAGAAGACACTCAACTATATTTGGCCTTTCTAAAAGTGAATTACCATGAAGGTTATACTCATATCGTAGATTCAGACGATACTGGCTTGAAAAATGAATTGATCATTCATCGTGCGTTGCTTTCGGGTAAGACACAAAAAGCAGATGAAGGCATTGTGGTTAATTTGAGCAATCTAAGTTATGAAATGATCGAAAAAAAATACCCATTTTCCGGCGAAAAACGCTTATACTTTTCAACGCAGGTAATCGAAAGTCGTCCCGCTCCGTCATTAGAAGAAAATGTTCGAGTGATCAAAAAAGTCGCGGAAAAAATTGGAGCCAAGTTTGAAAATCAAAAACATGATGTAATTGCTGATGTAAAGGAAGCTGTTTACGATATCGTAGAAGAAAGCGGGCAGATCGATGCGAAAGTTGTGGCGCAAAAGGTTTTCAAAGACAATGTTTCAGCACAAGTTGCGTTCCAAGAAGAAGTCGTTGAAAAAGGCTATGTGGATCAAGCCCCTTTGTTAAGAGAAGTTCGTGAGATTACTGAAAAGAAATATGGTAAACAAAAATTAAAATTATCCAATGGAATCGAATTAATCGTACCATTGGATGTTTATCGCAATCCAGAGTTAATCGAATTTATTAACAATCCTGATGGTACAATCTCTGTGACGATCAAAAATGTCGATGAAGTAATCAACCGTCTTTAATAGGCGGTTGTTTTCTTTTATGGGAATGGCTAGAATGAAGAAAATGTCTTTGGAGGAAAAAGATGGAAGCATATCAAGAATTTTTTCGTATTGGACAGTACACGGATCTAGAAGCAATGACCGGCTGTACAGTGATTCTTTGTGAAGACGGCGTGACCGGTGGTGTCTCAGTTCGCGGTGGCTCACCGAATACCCGAGATACAGATGCATTAAAATCAGAAAACAATCGAAAATTTGTCCATGGAGTAACGCTATCTGGCGGAAGTGCTTTTGGTCTAGCAGCAAACGCTGGAGTCGTAGATTACTTGGAAGAAAATAAAATTGGACGAGATATGGGAATTACCTTTGTTCCCAATGTCGTTGGTGCGAGTTTATTTGATTTACGCATTGGACAGGCAGATGTTCGCCCTGATTATCAAGCTGGTCGCAAAGCGTGTGAAGCAGCGTTTGCCGGTCAACAATTTCAAGCAGGAAATTATGGTGCTGGAACAGGCTGCAGTGTTGGAACGATCAATGGTGCGAAAAACGCTATGAAAGGCGGGATCGGACTTCATACGATTGCACATGGAAATTTATGGGTAACCGCAGTGATTGCTGTCAATGCTGTAGGAGATGTTTTTGACGAAGAAGTCGGAAGGATTATCGCTGGTGCCCGTAAACCAGATGAGCAGCGAATCGGCTTCTCGGAGGAATTGTTCCTCGAGTATTATCAAAATGAAGCAGCTTTGTTTGATGGGAATACAGTGATTGGCTGTGTGATGACTAACGCGACTTTCCCAAAGGCTAAGATGAATAAATTGGCGGACATCAGTCATAATGGGATTGCGCGTGCGATACGTCCTTCGCATACAACCTATGATGGTGATACCTTATTTGTTTTAGGGGCAAATCAAATCAATGCTAGTTTTGAAGCAGTCTCGATTTTAGCAGTCGAAGCTGTTCGTCAGGCAATTGTAAAAGGAACTAAAGCTGCAGCGACCTATGGTGACTATTTAGGATATCAGGATAGATAAACAAACGGTCAAGACTAACAATGTCTTGGCCGTTTGTTTTAATGATTTTAACCCTGTCTACGATTCCACTAACTTGCTAAAAGCAAGAAGTGGAACTCGCAAAAAAGACTAGCCAAGGTTCAGCTAGTCAGTGGGGAAGTTTTATTTAACTCGTGGTTCTGATTCTAAGTTGTCGCTGATTTTGTCTGTTTGATTGCTCAAAGCGTCTTTTGCACGGTTTGTTTGTTTTGAAGCAAATCTTCCAGTTGTTTGAGCGGCACTAGTAACTTTATCTTGAACCGTTTCACTGTCTTCTTCGTATTCTGCACGAGTTTTGATATCCACAACGTTAACATTAACTTCGATAACATCTAAGTGAGTCATTTTGTCGACTTCTTCAGAGATCAATTTTTTCATTTGATCATAGATATTTTCGATGTCTTTGCCATATTCCACAACGACATCCATATCGACAGCAACTTGTTGTTTACCGACTTCAGTACTGATTCCAGAAGTGACATCGTCACTGTTGACTAATTTATCCTTGATGTTAGAGAAGAAACCACCGTCTACGGTTAATAAGCCATCTACATTTTCTAAAGCAATACCGATGATTTTTTGAATAACTTTGTCTTCATAGGTTAATTCACCTTTAACGTCTTTTCTTGGTTCTGTTGGTTTGATTGTTGCGTTTTCCATTCCTTCGTCCTCCTAATTTGTTAATGTTTGAATCTGATTGTGGGTGACTATTTTTTTAAATAGTCATCTAAAATATGATTATTTTTTAAATAGATACCGATTGCTACGCCGATGATCGTGATCAGAATCAGTAAAATTGTTTTAAAAAAGCCGATTGTAAAGAATAGCACAGCTAAAATAAAACCGAGGATACCAAAGATCACAGGCAGTTTGTCTCGTGTTAAAAATTCTTGCATCGCTGTTCCTCCTATTCTACTCGCGGCCGTGTTACCGTTGTTTCTGGTGATGTTGGCTCAATTGCCTGAAGTTTTACTTTAATTGAGACTTTTTCTTCTGGACCTAATAATTCTCGAAGTTTTGTTTCCACGTTTTTAGCCCATTGATCTGTTTGCCCAATTAAACCAGAAGTTTTCTTCAACTGACCATGAACATTAACTTTAATTCTATTTTTCGTCGCTGTTACATTGACCTTAGGGTTATTCATAAAGTCTTCCTGTTTGATACTTGTCCGAACATACCCTTCAATCGCTCGCTTATCTAAAGCTAATTCGCCTCGATCTTCTTTCAAGGAGAATTTGGTTACTCTCTTTGGATAGAATATGATTACGAAGATACCGATTACCGTTAAGATCGCCAAAGCTGCTGCTACCCAAAATAAATAGAGCTGAGCATATTGATTCGTTAGTACAAATTGTTGCAGTGAGCTAAAGTCCAACGGATTTGAAGCGATGAAGTAATAGATTGCTACGACGGATAGAAAAATAGAAAGTAAAACCAAAGAAAAGATAATCAAGATGGTTTTGAGAAATTTGTTCATACCGCACCTCCTTACTTCAATATTTTTAAATTGTTTACACTCAAATAGTAAAATGATACCCCTTTTATGTAAAAGAATTTGCCTGTTTTTATAGGGAAAAGCCGCCCTATCTATGGATAAAAGTAATATTAATAAGGAGATAATAACTTTTTTTGCAAATTTTCATTTTTTTTATTGATAGGGAAAAAAATGAGGGAGCAATATTTTTGAAAAGAAAAAGAAGCGTGCTATACGGCACACTCCTTACATAATTAATCAAATTATCGTTCTTTCCATTTACGATATCGCCGATAAAGACTTTCAATGACTAAGAAAAGAATTGAAAGAGCCGCTACAGAATAACCAAAGACACCAAGGTCAGAAATCAAGGTATCTCCTTCAGGGGATGTTTGAACTAAAATAGATGATCCGATAACCAAAGCAGAAAGAATCAAACCAATCACCAGCCGATTGACCATTGCCTCCGCTCGTTCTAAGAAATTGTGTTGATTTTTAAGCTCCAAATTTAACTTGCCTTTACCTTTAGCAAACGTATCAAGAACATTTAATGTACGACTAGGTATTTTCGGCAAGGCCTTTAGAGAAGTTAAGTAATCTAAACCAGTCTCTTGTAATTCATCTTTCAGGTTTAATTGTTGAAGAAAATATTTTTGTGCAAAGGGGGCAACGACTTCAAATAAAGAGAGATCTGGATTAAGATCCTCGATGACTCCTTCTAGGGTACCGAAAGCTTTAATCAACATGGTGACTGAGTCATCAATCTGCAAGTTGTTATCGTGACAGATAATCACAACTTGAGAAAAGACTTTTTGCAGGTCGATCTCTTTGACGGGTAAATTCAAATAACGATTTAAGAAATCGTCCAGCTCATAAGTAAATTTTTCCTCATCAAAGCTGCCGACTTGTTTGCAAATAGCGTGAACAGCATTCGTAATTCGTTGATTATCCTTACTGTAAATGGCAATGATCGTGTTACTCATCTTGGCCTGCATCTCGTGATTGATTGTGCCCATCATTCCAAAATCAATTACGTTTAGACGAAAAGGACGTAGCTGCTCTTTGCGAGAAAGGGTGATCTCATAGGGAACATTGCCGATTTTCCCTTGACGTTCCTTTGTTTTCAATTGTTGATCTTTTCGATTTTCTTCTTCGCTCATCAGCTGCAATAGAAGGTTACCTGGATGGGGGTCAGCATGGAAGAAGCCATCTTCAAAAACTTCTTTCATAAAATGCTCGATTAATAATTGACTGATCGTTTTTTTCAACTCTTTGTAGGTTGTTTCACCTTGGACGATTTTTTCATCCTTGGTATTGATTAGTTCCTTCAAATTTGTCCCAGGCATTAACTCCATTACGATGACTTTTTTAGAGGAGTAAGCTGGCTCCATTCTAGGTACTCGAATCTCTTTCCAATCATTGTTCAATCGATAAAATTCTTCCGCTAATTCTAGTTCTTTTTGGAAATCCAATTCATTTTGTAAGGATACACGAATCTCTTTTAAAATATTTTTGAGATCAATGACTTTGCTTTCTGGAACCCAATTGGCGATTGGGATGGCCTTTTCAAACAAAGATAGATCCAACTCGATTTCGGAAGCGATCCCAGGATGTTGAACTTTAGCGACAACTTTTTGCCCATTTTTAAGCCGTGCATGATGCGCTTGTGCAATTGATGCAGAGGCAAAAGGCTGTTCATCAAAGCTCTCGAAGATTTCTGATAAAGGCAGTTCCAGTTCTTTTTCAACTAAGGATTTAACAGAGGCAAAATCATCTGTTTTTACGTCATCTTGTAATTTTCGCAGCTCTTTAGTGAAGTCTAAGGTAAAAATATCTGTCCTGACTGACATCATTTGCCCCACTTTGATGAAGGTGGGTCCTAATTCCTCGAAGGCCTTACGAACTTCCTCTGGATTCTTTTGTTGAGTAATATTTTTAACGACGCTGTAGTGGTTAACGATTTTCACGATTTGACGCAAACGAGCAGCTTTGGATTTTTCTCGCATTATTACACCCCCTAGTAGGTATTAAAGCAACTATTATGAAGAGTATGATGAATATCATTTGTTTCTATCTTACAAAAGATTTTTATGAGATACAAACAACCCCTAATTATTTCGCTAGAAAAGAATTAGGGGGTCCAAGAAATTAACGATTTGTCACTACTTGAATGACCTGCATGATGCAGTAGGTGATACCTGCAGCAATTACGGGTCCAGCTGCTATCCCTTTTAGAAAGACAACACCCATAATCGTACCAAACACTAAAGCAACGGTAACTTCAGGAGATTGGTTAATCAATCCAACCCCTTTTGAAGATAAGACCGCAACCAAAACACCACAGAGTGTTGCAACCCAGCCCAACGGTGATTTTAAGGTGTTTAATAAATCTTTTAAGACAATATCACCAGTAGCGATAGGAACGAGAATCGTTGCTGATATCAGCGTAACACCCCAATTGATTCCTTGCTTATTTAAGATTGATAAAAATTTATCTGAATGGGGAATTAATTTTAAAATTAGTATCGCAAGTGTCGCGATCATTAAACTTTGATTTTTTGCAATAAGGGCGATCAGTAAAATGACACCTAAAAAAATCCAACTCTCCATTTTATTCACTCCTTCTTTGTATATATAAGCTAATTTTTCTTCTATAAATCATTTGGACTTTCACAACGTATCTACTATACAAGATAATTCGTCAAGTTGCGACTTTTTTCCTGAGTGACTTTAGTGTAAGCTTTTAAGAAGGGAGGGTACAGATGAAAATAGGATTACGTACGATCAAGACCGCGGTGGCTGCGCCTATCGCTTTATTATTAGCTGGAGGTTTAAGCTTAGAGTCGGCCGCATCAGCTGCTATCATAACGATCTTGACTGTCACCAATACTAAACGCTCTACAGCAAAGACTGCAATGAATAGACTTTTTTCATTAACATTAGCAACGAGTATTGCAGCTATCTGTTTTTCACTCTTGGGATTTCATCCAATTGTCTTTGGTTTGTATCTATTATTCTTCATTCCCTTGTCGATTCAGTTTGATTTGGCAGAGGGAATTGCAGTTAGTTCTGTTTTGATCACACATTACTTAGCAGCAGGTGAGATGCCTGTGCCGTTGATCATTAATGAATACCTACTGATGATCATCGGGGTGGGCTGTGCGTTGGCCGCCAATCTTTACATGCCAAATACGGAGAAAAAAATTCAGGAAGATCAAGCAGTTGTTGAGGTTTCCATGAAAAAAATGCTGGGACAAATGTCCGCCTATCTGAATCAACCAGCTAAGGAAGAGCTTTTGCGGCAAGAGTGTTTATCGTTACGCGACTTTGTTCGAGAAGCTCAAGTTCGCGCTCAAGAATATGAAGAGAATCGATTCCTTTCTGGCAATAGCTACTATTTTGAGTATTTTGCGATGCGCCGCTTACAATTAAAAGTCCTATCTGATATGTTGCAGATATTAAATCGCCTGGATGCAGAACCAGAAGATGTGCAGGAACTACGAGAGCTGTTTGAGTTTACTGCTCAGACTTTAGCAGAGGACAACGATGGTGCAGAGATTTTAACGAAGATTGCTGAAACAGATCAGCGATATCAACAAAAAAAGTTACCAGAAAGTCGTCAGTCCTTCGAAGAACGAGCTATGCTTTTCCAGCTTTTTCAACTATTTCAAGACTTCATTGAGATCAAAGCTGGATTTAATCGGAACAAGTGATGAGAAAGAATCAGACTTTTGTCCCATGTAAACGGTTGAAAACTTCTTTATGATAAAGATAAGAAAAACAGGTAAGGGGTATAAATATGAAAAAGATAGTTTTAGGGTTGATTTTAATTGGTGCAGCGTTAGTGTGTATCAGCAGTATGTTTGTTCACAATCGTATGAGTAATGAGACATTCACGACGACAAAGCCAGTTCGGGAATTGGTTGTAGATGATCGGAATATGCCGGTCGATATTGTGGGTGTGTCTGGGAATCGAACGCGAATCAAATATAAAAAGAGCAGAGACATTAAATACAATATCAAACAAACAAGTAATACCTTAACTTTGGAGCGCAAAAGAAGTATTGGTTTTAATTTTGACTTCTTTAATTTCGGGAACAGCAGTCCCAGAGTAACAATTGAAGTTCCTAAAGCTAAGCTGAAAGATTTGCAGGTTGAAACGTCAAATGGAAAGCTGTCAGCAGAAAATTTAGTGTTGGATAATTTAAATTTGGAAACTAGCAACAGCAAAATGATCATCAATGATGTCGATTCCAACAGCGTGGATGCAGAGACTAGCAATGGAAAAGTGGAGCTTTCACATCTCAAATTTGATGATGGGTCCTTTGAAACGAGCAATAGTAAAATGGATCTTTCAGATTTGAATTTTAATGAGGGAGAATTCCAAACGTCAAATGGGAAGATGAATCTAATGAATGTGAAACCGAAAGAATCGCTTTCTCTTGAAACCAGTAATTCAGAGGTTAATGGAACCATTATTGGTAATAAAGAAGATTTTTCGATTACGTCAAAAACAAGTAATGCCTCAAACAATTTAGGCAATCAAAAGAATGGTTCAAAAGAGTTAGAAGTTAGGACTAGTAATGCAGATATCGAGATTGCCTTTGTCCGATAATTGATTCTTTAGGAGGGACAAACTCATGGTCAGTAAGAAACTAAGTAAGTTGCTACTTGGAATTTACTCGCTGCTCTTGATCTGGATTTTACTATTCAAATTGTCACTTTCTTTTACTGATTTAGCCGCGAGTTTAGAGCATCCTATGAGATCTATCAATCTTATACCGTTTCAAGGTTCAATGATAGTAAATGGTAAAATTGCACTTAATGAAATAATTATGAATGGAATAGTTTTTGTACCTTTAGGAGTTCTTTTAGGAATTTCAGCAAAGGGTTTGTCATTCATGAAGAAGTTGGCGTTTCTCTTTTTATTCTCGCTATTCATTGAAGGGATGCAATTTGTCTTAGGAATAGGGGCGACCGATGTAACGGATATTCTGATGAATTTTATCGGTGGTTTCTTAGGAATTTGCATTTATCAAGGGTTGCGGCGGATTGTTCCCGAAGCAAAATTAGATAAGCGTCTCATTGCCATCGGTACCGTAATGGGAGTCCTATGTTTAGGAATGGTACTGTTTATCATTTTTATTAATCGTTAAAGACAAAGAAACTCTTCAGCAAGGTTGCTGAAGAGTTATTTTTTTTGAAAAGCATTCGTATTTCGTTGGAATCGCCAAACCAAGAATGATTCAGAAACGGCTAAATATAGGAATAATCCCGCAATGATCAAGACCGCATCGGTACCAATCATTCGATAAGAAAAAACTGAGACAATCGCACCGGCAATGAAAGCCAAAACTACTAAAAGAAAATGTATAAAGCGAGATTTTGCCTCGGAGTTTTTTGTAGCCAAATAATCATAAAGATTTGTTGCGACCCCTTTTAAATTACCAGTTGTAAATAAATTTGTATAAGCAAGCCCGTTAATTTTATCAAAGGAAACCCATTGAATTGCTGCAGTAAAGGCAATCATAATAGTAATAATTGCCGGATGTGGTTGTATAAAATCTAGGCTGATTATAAAAAAGACAACCGCTTCGAAATAAAGCAGAAATAATCGCCAGAAATGCATTTCCTTCTTTTTGAAATAATCAATCATAAATTTTGCTAAAAGAATTCCGATAAAGAAGAATAGGGTGGAAAGCAATTTTTTTCCAACCATGCTCCACTGCCGATCGTAGGCTTGAATGATTGCTAAAATTATATTCCCCGTTTGGGCTGAAGCAAAGGCGCTGTAACGAATATAGGTATAACTATCCATCATTCCGCCAATAAAGGTCAATAGCAATCCGACCGAACGATTCTCATGAAAACTAGTAGTCATTTGTTACTCATCTCTTTTCGCTGACTATCTTACCACATTTTTTCAGAAAAATGATAATCAATATCATGTGCTGTTTTCATTTATTAAAATCCTTTCAAAGATTAAGCTAAAGTTTTATGAGTTTCACTACTCGCTTTTGAATTTCCTAGTGAAAAGCTGCTTTAGCAGAAAACGTACATGAATTTTTCATAAGAATCATTTAAAAGTTTCCTCTTTTTAAAAGGAGAAAACAAATGATTTTATTTTTAATAGAAATATAATTCGGATTGATAACTTAAATGAGGGAGTAAGGAAAAATATATTGAGAATATTTTCTTGTTTTACGAATGATTGAAAGAAAAAACATAGAAGGGGAAGATATTCGCAATGTGCTACTTTTTTCGAAAGAATGTGTTAGAATGAAAATGCTTTTTATCCTGTGAACGTGAAGGGAATTGAGAACTTACCATGCCTGTAAAAAAAAGGACACCATGGTTAGAGGCGTTATATGCGGCGATGCCGCTCTGTTTTAGTTACATTCCGGTTGGTTTGGCATGTGGTATGCTTTTACAAAAAGCGGGATTTAACATCTTCTTAACAGCCTTGCTTTCGATGCTTGTTTTTTCAGGAGGCGCACAATTTTTAGTCGTCTCAATGATTAGCGTGCATGCATCTTTTGTGTCTACTATCCTAATGGTTTTCTTCTTGGAGCTACGTTATGCTTTACTGGGTTCCAGTTTGTCGCAATTTTTTAAAAAAGAAAAACGATCATTTATCGCGCTGTTTTCACAATCTATGAATGATGAAAATTACGCAGTCAATTATTTGAAATATTCTACTGATCCTGAATGGAACCGTAAGAAAGCGTTATATGTTAATTGGTTTTCGATGGCATCTTGGACAGGGAGTACAGTTTTAGGAACCATTTTCGGTTCTGTGATCCATGTCGATACTGAGTTGGTTCATTTTGCTTTAACAGCCATGTTCATCTTTATGTTCATGATGCAGCTGAGCAATGGTCTATTATTAGCTACTGGCCTATTGTCTGGTGTATTAGCAGTAATTTTTATGTTGCTTTTCAAGAATACCTTTGGCTTGATTTTAGCGACTTTATTAGCTTCTTTAACCGGCTATTTAGTTGAACGTTTTTGGAAAACTGCCCATAAGAAAAATGACGGACCAGACCATTATGATCTGACGGGTGGGGAGGTTCATCATGAGTAATACTTCTTTGCTATTGCTGATCCTTTGCCTATTCGGCGCCTCTTATTTACCACGTCTTTTTCCGATGCTGTATTTTTCGCAACGGCAAGTGCCGCAGTGGTTTAGTGATTGGATGAAATATGTGCCGATCTCATTATTTGCAGCTTTAGTCTTTAAGGATGTATTTATTAGTGGTAATCAGCTTGATGTGATCGGCAATGTACGGATCATCGCAATGTTTTTAGTCGCTGAGGTAGCTTTTAAGACTCGCTCAATGGCTATTTCAGTAATTACTGGATTGGCGGCTGTTTTTTTATTGTCCATGATTTAAAAATGAGACACTCTTTTTAGGATTCTTTTTCAACATTGAGTATCGAAAAAATCTAGTGACGTGTTTGTTCTTATCTTCAATAAGAGTCAAATACATTGCTAAGTTTTTCAGACATACCCAAATGTGAGAAAGAATCTTTTTTAGAGTGTCTCTTTTTCCTGTTTAATTGTTAGTTTTGGTATTCAGCGATAGGTCGATAAGTTAAGACCTGCATTTTTCGATAAAATTCAGCTGGTAGATTTTTCCATGATTGCAGAAGGTTATGGAAAAAGCCGCCATCTGCATTGATGATATATTCGTTTAATAATAGGCCAAAGGATTTTTTTGGCTGCTCTTTGACTAATTTTTCGTAAACCTCGGTTGCTTGCTCTTGGTTATCTGCGACAAAAAGTGTATTGACTTCAACATACGCGCCCTCGATATTTTGGGTTTCTTCTACAAAGTACACGGATTTGGTAACCTTTTGTTTCTCCACCATATGAGTCACCCTTTCTTTAAGTTACTCATAGCTTACAAGACAAATATTAACTAATGATGAATTAATTCGTTTTTTACGTCAATTAATTATGAATTTTTTAGGTTGCTTGGCAAAAATATTTTAAAATTACTGCCTTTATTTGGTGAACTGTTGACTTTGATCGTTCCATGGTGTAGTTCAATGATTTGCTTTGCTAAAGCTAGACCTAAGCCGTTGCCTTTCGTTTTACGACTTGTATCGCTTTGATAAAATTTGTCGAAAATACGATCGGCGACATCTTCAGTCATGCCGATACCTTCGTCGCTGATCATAATGGTTTGCCCAGCGTTATCATTTTTTAGATAAACACGGATGTTGCTGTTCTTACGACTGTATTTAATTGCATTGTCCATTAAATTCAGCCAGACTTGATAAAGAAATTCCTCGTTGCCATAATACTCCGTCCAGGGAAGATCCAAATCTAGCGACAAGTTTAGCTGCTCCCATTTTGGTTGTAGAAATAAAATGACCTCACGAATTTGTTCATCTAAACGAAAGTATTGGAAATCCAGTCCGATGCCTTGGTTTTCCAGTTTGCTTAGTTTTAGAATATTATCGGTAAGATGTGTTAGCTGATGTGTACCATCCAGCATTCGTTCTAAGTAAATTTGCCGTTCCTCTTTTGATAATTCCTCATTTTGTAATAATTGTACATAACCCTTGATTGTAGCAATCGGTGTTTTAAATTCATGAGAGACCGTCGAAACAAAGTCATTTCGTAATGTTTCGATACTACTTAATTCTTTTACCATAACATTGAAATCATGGTAAAGCTCTTCAACGTCTTCCATTTGCTGTTGTTCGTCTAATTGTACAGTGAAATCGCCTTTTGAGACTTTGCTCATCGCTTGCCTTAGATTGCCGATTGGTAAAAGGATTCGCTTTCCTACAAAAAATGAAAGGGTAGCACCAATCACTAGGCTTAAGAAAATAATGAAATAAAAAGGGAAAAGGTGCCCTTCTTTTTCGGGTGCCAGCAGCTGGTAGTGATTGACTATAAAAAGCAGGCCGACAAAAACCGCTAATACAACGACCATCATTAAAAACGTGATCGCAACGAAGTACATCCACAATTGTGGAAATAATTTTTTTCTCATGAGTGAATGACCGCCTTGTAGCCTAATCCGCGAATTGTTTCAATCGAAAAATCCGAATTTTTTTCCAAGCGAGTACGCAGTCGTTTGATATGAACATCGATGGTTCGCTCATCAGTATCAGAGTCCAAGCCCCATATCTCGTCCATTAATTGCTGACGGGTAAAAATTTTGTTAGGATAAGCCAGTAATTTATATAGTAATAAAAATTCTTTTTGCGGCAAGGTTTCCGTTTGGTCGGTTGTTTTGATCTGGTAGGTTTCTTGGTCCAGCCGAGTTTTTCCTACTACTAATTCTTTTGTGTGGACAATTTGTGCTCGACGCAATAAAGCATCCACCCGCAGTATCATCTCGTTTACATCAATTGGCTTAACCATATAATCATCTACACCTATTGTAAAGCCACGTTTTTTATCTTCGAAAGAGTCCTTAGCTGTGATAAATAAAATAGGTAACTCATAGCCTGCTTCTCGTAAACTTTCGGCTAACTCATAGCCGTCCATATCCGGCATCATGATGTCGCTGATGATCAAATCGATGAATTGTTTATCCAAAATATCTAAGGCTTCGATACCGTTCATCGCACGAAATACCTCGAAGCGTTCATTTTTCAATGCAGATTGATAAAGTAATGATAAGTTTTCATCATCTTCTACAATAAGTATTCGATTCATTTGCGTCACCTTCCTTTTTGCTTAATAATAGTAACAAATCACTGTGAACCTAGTATGAATTCTTGTTCATTTTGAGTTAATAATGCCATGCTATCTTTACGATGTAAACAGAAAGAAAAGGGTGACGCAATGTTAGAATTAAAAGACATCAAAAAATATTATCATGTGGGGGATACGACAACCAAGGCTTTAGATGGCGTATCGGTCGCATTTCGGCGACAAGAATTTGTCGCAATTTTAGGTGCCAGCGGATCAGGTAAGACGACCATGTTAAATGTGATTGGCGGCTTAGATAACTACGATTCTGGTGATATGGTCATCGATGGGAAATCGACAAAAACCTTTAAGGATGCCGATTGGGATGCCTATCGAAATAATTCGATCGGATTTGTTTTCCAAAGCTATAATTTGATCGGTCATTTAGGAATCATCGACAACGTAGAACTTGGTATGACGTTGAGTGGTGTTTCAAAAGAAGAGAAAAACCAAAGAGCAGAGGATGCTTTACGTCGAGTCGGATTAGCAGATCATATGCATAAGAAGCCTAATCAGCTTTCTGGTGGGCAAATGCAACGAGTCGCAATTGCACGAGCATTAGCGAACGATCCTGACATTTTACTTTGTGATGAACCGACTGGGGCGCTAGACACTGAAACCAGTGTGCAAATCATGAATCTAATTCAAGAATTGTCGAAAGAAAAATTAGTCATCATGGTGACTCATAACCCTGAATTAGCAAATAAATATGCTGATCGGACAATCCGGTTTTCTGACGGTCGAATCATGGATGATTCGCATCCCCATATTGAAGGGAAAAAAGGAGAACAATTTCAACTAAAACGCACGAAAATGAAATTCGTAACCGCGTTGAAGCTTTCCTTTAATAACTTACGGACGAAAAAAGGGCGGACATTTTTAACGGCTTTTGCTTCAAGTATTGGAATCATCAGTATCGGAATCGTTCTTTCACTATCCAGCGGCTTCCAGAAACAAATTGATAACACTCAAGCCGAGACTATGGCGAAGTATCCAATCACGATCTCAAAAACAACAACCGATCAATCGGCTAATCGCGATCGGGCACTCGGTTCAGAAAAAGCCAGTGGCTCCAGTAAGGATACGAAAAATAGTGTTGTAGCAAAAATCAGTGATGAGGATAAAGCTCAGCATACCAATAAAATCAATCAAGAGTATGTCGATTACATTAATGATATCGATCCTAAGCTAAGTAATAATATTGGTTTTACCAGAGTTGTTGGCATGAATCTTTTACGGGATGTAGATGGTGATGTAAAACCTGTGAAATTATCAAACGATGCACCGGATAGTGGACCTTCCATGATGAGTGCAATGTCTAGTATGACAGGAATGGGAGTTTCTTCGTTTCCAACACAGCTTGATAAGAATTCAGGTAATTTCTTAGAGGACAATTATAAATTGTTGGCTGGCGCTTATCCAAAAGCCAATACAGACGTTGTATTGATCGTTGATGCGAATAATAGTACGAATATCAATTCGTTGAAAAACCTGGGCTTTGATGTCAAAGATGACGAAAAGGTCGATTTCGACAAAATCGTCGGGACTGAATTTAAGCTGATCAACAACAATGAATACTATTCAAAAATACCAACGGGCAACTTTATCCCGAACAATGATTACAAGGCGATGTACGACAATGCCAATAATGACACGTTGAAAATTTCAGGAATCCTGCGGGTAAAACAATCGTCAACGATGAATCTTTTAGCGCCTGGGATTGCTTATAGTAATGAGTTGACTTCTAAAATCGTGAAGGACAATGAAAATTCTGAGATTGTCAAAGCACAAAAAGAGACCGATACAAATGTCATGACGAACGAAAAATTAGATGATGCGACCAAAGAAAGTACTTTGGCTTACTTAGGCGGAGACAGTATTCCTAGCAGTATTATGATTTACCCAAATAACTACAAAGATAAAGAACAAATCTTGAGCTATTTGGATGATTACAATAAGGGCAAGAAAAAGGAAGATAAGATCATCTACACTGATTTGGCGGGAACGATGACTGAATTGACCGGCGGCTTAATGGATGCCATCACTTATGTATTGATTGCCTTCGCGGGAATCTCATTAGTGACTAGTATGATTATGATCGGTATCATTACCTATACGTCAGTCATTGAACGGACGAAGGAAATCGGTGTCTTGAAGGCCTTAGGAGCGCGTAAGAAAGATATCACTCGTGTATTTGATGCAGAAACATGTATCTTAGGGGTAGCTTCTGGAACACTTGGTGTATTGATTGCCTACTTGGCAACATTCCCAATCAATGCGATTTTGTACAATATGACTGAACTAGAAAATGTCGCACAATTAAATCCAGTTCATGGTGTCATTTTGATCGTTGTCTCAACGGTGTTGACTATGATTGGTGGACATATTCCAGCAAGAATGGCAGCGAAGAAAGATGCTGCGATTGCATTGCGAGCAGAATAAAAATAAAGGCAGCTTCCTTAAGTTAAGGAGAAGCTGCCTTTTTGTAATTCTAGTAGGTTAAAAGCATAATACTTATCGGACAAAAAGAAAGTTAAGGATAGCCAAGGCTACAAAACCAAAGGTAATCAATCCACAAACAATCAGATGAAGACGTTTATTCATCAAAGCTACTGCTATAAACTCTCTAAGAAAAGCATTCGGTAAATAGTAGCGTGCAGTCTTTGAGCCAATGCCGTCAATTTTTAATCCAACATCTTCGGCATACATTCCAGCTCTAAAAATATGGTAATTGTTTGAAGTAAAAATAGCGTGATAACCACTTGGTTTTTCCCGTTCCATGATTTCTTTACTAAACTTCATGTTTTCAAGAGTATTGGTGGATTGAGCTTCCATAAGGATATTTTCGGCTGGAATCCCCTGTTCCAAAGCATACTCTCTCATTGCCTGCGATTCAGGAACTTTTTCATCAGGTCCTTGTCCGCCAGACATTAAAAGCTGAGGTGGTGACAATGTTTTTTCGCTTTGTTCGCGATAAAATTGGATTGCACGATCAATCCGTTTTGCCAATAAGGGCGTGACTTTTTCACCACCGATTAATCCGGCACCTAAAACAATCACAAAATCCTGATCGTATTTTGGTTTATTGAGTTGATAAATCAATGAGATCGATAAGAAATTCCAAAAGACGACAAAGAAGTAAAACGCAATCGTTGTCGGAATTGAGAGCAAAATGACTGACCAATCAGGTAGTATTCGAGGGCCAACCGTTTGTAAGACAATCAATGCCACAATCGCTAAACCTAGAATCAAGGTCAATAAGTTCGGCAATTTGCGTGATTCGTGTCGTAGAACAATGAAACTATTGCCAATCAAGAAAATGACGGCTGCATAGATGCCAAACAGAATGGTCATCAAGAATAAGAGTGCTAATAGCCCTAAGATACCTGCACCAATCAAAGAGCTCGCGGTAAGTGTCACCAAAGCTACGTAGCCCATAAAACTTATCAGTGCAAGATTCAATAGCCAGCCATTTCGTAAACGACATTTTTCTTTAATATAAAAATAGCGGAACAATAAAAAGAAGAAAAGCGGGATCAAAATATAAAAGGTTTTCTTTTGAATTTCAATCACACAAAAATATAAGACAATAAAAATGCCTGTCCACAATGTAAAATTACTAAACTTGTTTTGTTTGAAACGAATCATTACACTGATCAAAACGATAAAATAAATGGCTAAAGCAAGTAAATCTCGTTGAAAATCCATCCCATCACTCCTTTGAAAATCGGGAAATTTTTTTAATCATCCTATTCTTGTGAATAGGAAATACTTTATATGTCAGTATATCAAAGAAAAGTAAAAATGCGCAGTTAAGAAGTATTAGTTGGTTTTATTTAGGAAGATTAGTAAACTTAAGTGAAGGGTGTCGGCTTTTCTTTTTACAGTCAGCCATTTTATTTTTAATGAGTTAGCTATAGAGATATCAGCAATTTAATAAGATGATACTTGTGGTAAGAATAAAAATTTCAAAAAAGTAAATCGATCTAGGAGGGATCTTGATGAAGATTAAAGGAATTGATCGCGTGGATCTGCCCACCATTTTCGTTGTTGGCAAAGAAGGTCAAGGTTTAGCTGAGGACGGGCAGTCTTGGGTACCATTGCTATGGGACCAAATGAACACTCATTTTGAAGAATTAATTGACCTTTTGGCAGGACAAGAAATGAAGGATTTGCAGCTATGGGGGCTGATGAGTGATGTAGGGCATTGGTTAGAGCCATGGAAAAATGAAGGACGTTACTTAGCAGGGGTTCAAGTGTCGGAAAAAGCTCAGGCACCTGAAGGCTGGGTTCGTTGGGAAATACCGCCAATGAGCTATTTGACAGTTAAGGCGAGTGCGGAAAAAATTGAAGATGCGACAAATTTGATGTTGGGAGAAATCTTCCCTATGGAAAATCTGGAGCTTGTCGGTGCGATCCATGAACATTATTTACCACATTTCGCAGAAGGGGAAGTCGAGTTGTATTTTCCCTTTAAAGCAAAATAAAAAACTTTCGACCCCGTCGAAAGTTTTTTATTTTATGCAAATATGCCAGTGATCTTTTGCCAGATTAACTCGAAAGTACTGGCTTTTTCCACTTCATTTTTGGTTACTAAATCTGTTTTGGCACCTTCATTTTCTTGAACATAGCCTAAGTTATCTTGTGCTAAAGCAACACTTACGGTACCAATTTTTTCATTCTTGTGGACCGGTGCGATGATTGCATTATTGTCCAGCAATGAATGATCTAAGGTTGTTTTAATCGTTAAGTTTTTAGGATCCATATCGCTTCGAATCCAAAGCTTAACAGGTTTTTCCATGGCTAAAGCGACTGTTTTTTTCTTGCCATCTGTGACTTTTAGTTCTTTTTTATCAGTAGGTGTCTGTCCAGCAACAGTCACATCTTGCTGACTCCAATTATTTAAGCAATAATCCATCAAGTTGCTTGTTTCGACGTATCGAGCATTCTCGTCATTTGGTTGATTTAGTGCATTCAAGATGACTGTGATGACACGGCGTCCGTCTTTTTGGATCGTACCGACAAAACAAGCACCAGCTAAATCAGTAGTACCAGTTTTTAAGCCATCCACGCCTTCTTTATAATTCGGGCCGTCAAATAGCATAACATTCCAATTTTCCATTTCAGTTGGTTGAGATGAATTTGGAGCGAATGTTTTTTCCTTGATCTTAGAGGTTTCCAAAATTTCTGGGAAATCTTTGATTAGGTGCTGGGCTACGATTGCTACATCTCTAGCAGACATTAGATTCTCGTCGTTTTCTTCGGTTCCAGGATAGATGTGTTCGCCTAGATAAACATTACTCAAACCAGAAGCATTAATAATCGTCGCGTCTTTGATGCCCCATTCTGTGAGTTGTTCGCGCATTTGATTTACAAATGTGTGCTCATTGCCGGCAATGAGTTCAGCTAGAGCAACCGCACAGGCATTGGCTGATTGAACGATCATGGCCTCGAAAAGATCTTTGACTGTATATTTTTGATCACGAACCAACGTAACATTTGACAATTCAGGGACAGTGCTTAATTCTGCAGCATATTCAGAGATTGGTACTTCTTGCTCCCAAGAGATTTTCTGTTGTTTAATTGCGTCTAAAACGAGGTATGCCGTGATCGTTTTAGTGATAGAGGCTATGCCCTTGGGAGAGTCGCCGTCCTGGTTGAAAAAGACTTTTCCTGAATCAGCATCAATGGCGTATCCAGCATTCGCATTGACCGAAAATTCATCTGCCGCATGGACGGGGATTCCTATGAGGCTTTGGAAGAAAAGGACTAGGGCAACCAAAACAAGGGGGAAACTTTTCTTATTTTTCATTGAAGGGCTCCTTTATTTCTATTGACCCCAAAAGTTTAGCAAAATCATAGGGTGAATTCAAGAAAATACATGAAAACGCCAGAGTTTTTCATTAGTTTTGAAAGACTCTGGTGTGTAGTGATAACATTTTTTATTTTATTTGATTAAAAACTGCGTCCGCCACCGCCAAAGGTTCCACCACCGCTAGAGTGAGTGGTACTGCCGCCACCACCGCCTCCATTGTTGTTAGAGGGTTTAGGAATCCGCCGAGTGGTAACAAAGGAATTCACTAATTGGTCTTGACGTTCAGTCAAGTCTAATTGCGCATTTTGACGATATGGGTAACGATAAGTCCCAGCTTTTAATTGATAACGCAAGCGTACAGAAACAAAAAAGGCGATTGCCGCCACTGCTGCAATGACAAAACCGATAATGAATTCAATTGGTCTGATGGATTTATAACGGGTGATTTTTCCGGTTTTTTCATCAATACGATAAGCCCCACCAGGAACGCCATCGTCAACGAATTCTTGTGCATTAAACAAGAAATTTTTACTTGCTTGATAATAATCGCCGTCTCTCATTGCTCCCTCGACATCATCTAAAAGCTTATCACGCCGTTTATCATTGATGTAGTCGATCATATTCCCTGAAGTTGAGAGATGGATTTTCCGCTGATTCATATCTAACAGTAGTAGAGCACCATTGTGATTATTACCAACCCGATCTCTCAACTGATTATCTGCGAATGTTTCAGGATCCTCAGTATTGGTGTCAGTAGTCAAAATAAACACTTCGCCTTTGATTTTTTCGTTTATGGCATCAGCTTGATTAGACAATTCGGTTCGTTCTTCTGGTGTTAGCAGATTTGCCTGATCATTTACCGTATTAGAAGCGGCAAAGACCTTCAGAGGGCTTAAGAATGCTAAAAAGCCAATTAATAATAGGAATTTTTTCATAGGAAATACCCCACGATCATCGCAATTATCATAATCGCAGCGAAAATTCCGCCTGAGAACAGCCCTAAACGTTTATTGCTGATCGGCAAAATCCCACTGACTTTGCCTGTTTGTCCGTTCATCGCGTAATAATAGGTTTTCTTCGAGGCATCTTGATAAGTCACAAGCCAGACAGGTAGTAACATGTAGTGATTGTCTTGTTTCTCTATATTTACGGATTTATTGCCGGCTGTAAAGGTGGTATAACCCGAAACCGTATCTCGTAACAAGTCTTCTGTGTACTCGGTTAATTCATGATCAATCTGATCAGCTAAGTCTTTGATTTCAATATCCCGTTTTTCCGCTTGGAAGCCTGATAAGTACTCAGTGTGAAAATCGATTGCTTGATCAATCGGAAAAGGTTGGACACCTTCGACCATTTTTTGCTGCAGATTTTTTTGCAAGGCATTCTTGGTTAAATGACGAATCTTCGCTTTGCCTTTTCGGAAAATCTGATAGACTTTTGTTTCAGTGTATTCAATTTCACCGACGATCCAGACCCGCAAAGAGGTCCCTTTGCCCGTCAAATTACCAGCAGTCTCAGCGTCAACTACCCAATAGGGAAAATAAACACCGGTCATTTTATCGATTTGTTCTTTGTTGAAAAAATCTTTTGGAATAAAGCGTTTCTTTTGTGTCCAAGCTAAAAAATCTGCGATAGCCTTTTCGCGGTCGATTTTAAAAGGTAAAACTTTATTCGGTAAAAATTCTCCTGTCAAACGTCCTGATAATACGACGGGATTATGACAAAAGTAACAGTAGGTTGCGGCGGTAGTGTGATCAGTGACAATTTGAGCGCCACAGCTGGGACAGAGAAAGAGATCGACATCGCCAGTACTCGCTTTTTCAGCGGTAGTAGCTTCTGTTACTCCATCCGCATCTGGGACAGCTTCTTTAGCTTCAAATTTTTCGATATCCTCCACTGTAAAAATGCTTAAGCAATAATCACAATGGAATTTTTGATCACTTGGATTAAAGGTCAAGGGACCGCCACAGTTGGGACAATGATGTGTCAATACATCTGCCATTTGCAGGTCCTCCTATGGTTAGTAATAGTTTAGTCGATCGGAACACCTTTGAAGGGCTTACCGCAATGTGGACAGAATTTCGGAACGCCATTGCTTAAATCAACTGTTTCACCACAGTCGCTGCACTTCATTTGGATTTTTGCTGCGACTGCTGGAGCTGGTTTTGGTTCTCCGCAATTGCTGCAGAATTTACCAGAATTTTCTTCGCCACATTTCGGGCAAGTCCATTGATCGCCAGTAGATTTTTGTTGGGCCTGTTGATTCTGCTGCATTTGTTGATTATTATTTTGCGAAGCTTGGTTGAGATAATCTCCGCCAGTATTCATGCCCATGCCCATTCCGAAGAATCCCGTGGCAGCACCTGCATCATTTTTACCAGCAGCTTCCATACCGCGAGCAACTGAGCCTTGGACGTAGCCTTCGCGCACGTTAGGATCGCCCAGCATGGCGCCTTCGTTTCGCATGTTGATCAATTTTGTTGAGTCATCAGTATAAGAAATGCTGGCAACTGCGACTGAGACAATCTCCATACCGCGCAATTCTCTCCAGCTATCATCTAGAGCGTCAGAAAGATATTTACTTAGTTCCAAGCTTTTTGATGGCACATAGGAAATCCGTTGTCCATCGGCAGACATTTGATTGATCGACGCTTGTAAACCAGTCAGGAATTCTTGTAAATATTGTTCATTGATATCGCTAATGTCAACTTGATCCATATTTCTTGGAATCGCGTTGGCAAAGAACAGAATCGGATCCGTTACTTTGATGGAATAGGTTCCGTGCGCCCGCAAGAACAGTTCCGCGTTGTAGAAATTATCAAAATAATTCAACGGGGTACTGGTGCCGAATTTGATTCCTTTGATTTCTTGCAAGTTAATATAAAAGACTTGCTGTTTCTGTGGGGTCACACCGCCAAACTTGAAACGACTGAATGTTTCTGCAACTGCCTCTTTTAATGAACCATTAAACATGGATGGAGCAGAATTGTTTTCAACTGTGTAATAGCCTTCTTCGGCGGTGTAATCAATAATTTTGCCGCCATCTACTAAGAGCATCATCATATTTGGATAGACATGAATCACAGAACCGTCTGTGATCACATCGCTGGTTCCTTTTTTATTGCTGCCGCGTTTATCATCTTTTCGAACGGCAACGCCTTTTGACATCACTGTTGTTTGTCCCATATCGGCTGGTTCGATAATCTCTAACCATTGATCGGCTAGTCCGCCACCGATACTACTTGTTGCTGCTTTAAATAATCCCATGAGTATACCTCCATAAAAACGTTTTTTTCATTATAACACAGGGCAATTTTGAAATAGAAAGGAAGCCATCCGACAGATTAAAAGACACTAAACAATTGCATTAGAGAATTGGTTTCTATAGTTTTTTTACTCGAAATCACGTATAATAAAAAGCAGTGATTTTGAAAGAAAAGAGGAGAATTATGGCGTATCAAGCACTTTACCGCGTTTGGCGGTCGCAACGGTTTGATGACCTTGTTGGACAAGAAGCGATCACCAAAACGCTGAAAAATGCAATCCAACAACAGAAAACTTCCCATGCCTATTTATTTACCGGTCCCCGCGGAACAGGGAAGACCAGTGCGGCGAAAATTTTTGCCAAAGCCATCAATTGTCCGAATAGTGTGGATGGGGAACCTTGCAACGAGTGTGAGATGTGCCGTTCGATCACCGATGGACGACAAGAAGACGTGATCGAGATTGATGCGGCCAGTAACAACGGTGTGGAAGAAATTCGTTTTATTCGTGACCGAGCGAACTACGCGCCGACAACAGCGAAGTATAAAGTCTATATTATCGATGAAGTCCACATGCTTTCTACGGGCGCCTTCAATGCCTTATTAAAAACATTAGAAGAACCAAAGGAGCATGTGATCTTTGTCTTAGCAACGACTGAACCACATAAGATTCCAGCTACGATCATTTCGCGAACGCAACGATTTGATTTTAAACGTATTGATGTCCAAGCAATTATTGGACGGATGGCTTATATTCTTGAACAAAGCAATCAACCTTATGAAGAACAGGCGTTGTCTGTGATTGCACGAGCGGCTGAAGGTGGGATGCGGGATGCGTTAAGTATTTTGGACCAAGCGATTTCCTTTAGCAATGAGAAAATTACTTTAGAAGATGCACTAGCCGTGACGGGCAGCTTGACTACTGAAATGATGGACAGCTTTATCGGTGCTTGCCTGCAGCAAAATGTTAGCGGGGCACTAGAGGTTCTGGAAAATATTTTAGCTGAGGGGAAAGAAGCTCGACGCTTAACGGAAGATTTGTTACTGTATTGTCGGGATTTGTTGATCTATCAGCAAGCACCCAAGCTATTGGAAAGTCGTGCAGCTTATTTAACTGAAACGTTCAAACAATTAGCGGGTTCTACGCCTTCTGACCGTTTGTATGCCATGATTAAAATTTTGAGCGAGACGCAAAACGAGATTCGTTTTACCAATCATGCCAATGTTTATTTAGAAGTAGCGACGGTGAAATTAGCAACACCACAAACGACTGCCGATAGTGTGATTGCCAACTCTCCAAGCAATCAAGTGGCAATAGCGTCTGGGGCACAACCAGCAGATCAAGCAGAGTTAACGGCATTAAAGAATCAAATACAGCAGCTTCAAAATGAAGTTCAACAATTAAAAGCTAATCCAACAGTTGAAAAAGAAGAGCGTAAGGTGGCGCCGAAGAAAACCGCCAGTACCTATCGTGTTCCGACAGAACGTGTGTACCAAGTGTTAAGTGAGGCAACCAAAGATCATTTAGTCAATGTGAAGAATGTTTGGGAAGATTTGTTAATGGCATTGCCAGTTACTCAACGGGCGATGCTGAAAGCCAGCGAACCTATGGCAGCAGGTCCCGGCTTGATGTTGATCGCTTTTGATTATGAAATTGTTTGTCAACGAGCAGATAGCAGCGATGAGCTTCGCTTGAATATGCAAAACACTTTGAGTATGATGATCAAGGAATATACACCAGAGTTTGTCTTTATTACTCGTGAAAGCTGGCCACGTTTACGACAAGCTTTTGTCAGTCAGCATCATGATCGACCAGTAGCAGCTGAGACGAATGAGTCAGAGGATGACATTACTCTGATACCTGAAGAAAACAATGAAGTCGTAGAACAAGCAAAGAGCCTGTTTGGTGATCTGGTAACAATTAAAGATGATTAAGGGCAGCTAGTTTTTCTCTATACCTTGGGAATCATTGGTAAGCAGTTTTATGAAGTAATTTTATTAATTAGAATAAGGGAGCGAATAAATAAAATGATGCGCGGAATGGGAAACATGCAAGGCATGATGAAACAAATGCAAAAAATGCAAAAAGAAATGGTGAAGGCTCAAGATGAGTTAAACGCCAAAGAATTCACTGGAAGTTCAACCAACGATTTAGTCACAGTTACCTTTAACGGGGATAAAACGATGAAAGCAATGACAATTAATCCTGAGTTGATTGATCCAGAAGATCCTGACATGCTGCAGGACATGATTGTTTTAGCAGTAAATGATGCGATCACTAAGATTACAAAAGAAACCGATCAAACGATGGGTAAATATACAAAGGGACTTCCTGGAATGTAAGCGACTTTGTTCAGAGAGGAAGGACAGAATGCAATATCCAGAACCAATTGCCAAGTTGATTGAAAGCTATATGAAGCTGCCGGGGATCGGCCAAAAGACAGCAACTCGCTTAGCCTTTTTTACGATTGATATGAAAGATGAGTCAGTGAATGAGTTTGCACGTTCGTTGATCAGTGTTAAGAGAGATTTGCGTTTTTGCAGTGTTTGTGGGAACATCACGGAAGAAGATCCTTGTGAGATTTGTTCGGATACAACTCGAGACCGTAGCACGATTCTAGTTGTAGAAGAGCCAAAAGATGTGATGTCGATGGAAAAGGTTCGTGAATATCACGGTCTTTATCATGTCCTTCACGGTGTTTTATCACCGATGGAAGGGACTGGTCCTGAAGATATCAATATTGCACCTTTAATCAAACGACTGCATGATGACGAAATCAAGGAAGTCATCATCGCAACGAATGCAACGACAGAAGGCGAAGCAACTGCAATGTATCTATCGCGTCTGATCAAACCAGCCGGAATCAAAGTTACGCGACTCGCTCATGGTTTGTCAGTCGGCAGCGATATCGAGTATGCTGATGAGATCACTTTATTGAAAGCAGTGGAAGGACGCCGTGAATTATAAAGATTTCGCGGTGTTTTTTTAAGAGACAGAAGATCATAATTATTTTGGGGGACTAGAACGTGAACGGATTATTTATTACGATTGAGGGGCCAGACGGCGCTGGGAAAACCAGTGTTCTGAATGAACTCTATCCTAGATTACAATTAACGGCGAAAAGATCCATCGTCAAAACAAGAGAACCTGGAGGCATCCCGATCGCAGAAAAAATTCGCCACGTGATCCTTGACCCTAGCAATGATCGAATGGATGATCGAACGGAGGCTCTGCTTTATGCCGCAGCACGCCGTCAGCATCTGATTGAAAAGGTCTGGCCTGCGCTTGATGAAGATAAGATTGTTTTATGTGATCGCTTTGTTGATAGTTCATTAGCTTATCAGGGTGCCGGTCGTGGTATCGGTATAGAAGAAGTTGCTAAGATCAATGAATTTGCGATTGAAGGTACAACGCCCGACATCACGCTGTATCTGGATGTTGATTCTGATACTGGCTTGCAACGAATCATGAAGAACCGAACCAATCAAATTGACCGTTTGGACTCGGAAGGGTTACAATTTCATCAGAGGGTCCGTCATGCTTATCTAAAATTAGCAGAAGAAAATCCAGATCGGATCATAAAAATCGATGCTCGGAAGCGTTTAGACGAAGTCGTGAGAGCTTGTTTTTACGAATTGTTGACACGCTATCCAGACTATTTCCAATCATGAGAGGTGTAAACTATGAAACTTATTTTAGCGATCGTTCAAGACAAAGACTCAAACCGTTTGGCCAATGAATTTATTGATGCGAACATTCGAGCAACTAAACTTTCTTCTACTGGAGGCTTCTTAAAGGCCGGTAATAGTACCTTTATCATTGGGATTGAAGACGAACGAGTAGAGGATGCTTTGGCTCTAATCAAAGAAACTTGTCAAGCGCGGACACAATACGTCACAACACCAGTAACTTTAGATATTTCGTTAGATGGACAAGTTCCTTATCCTGTTGAAGTTGAAGTCGGCGGTGCGACAGTATTTGTCTTACCAGTCGAAGGCTTCCACCAGTATTAAGATGGAAGAAGCGAAAAAACTCCAGACAATTCAGCCCATTGTTTTTCGCCAATTACAAAACAGTTTTGAGCATGGGCGTTTGGCCCATGCTTATCTTTTTGAAGGCGACCAAGGAACAGGCAAAGCAGAATTGGCACTATGGTTTGCCAAGCATCAGTTCTGTTTAAATTTGCAAGAAGGAATGCCTTGCGAAAACTGTAATAATTGTCTGCGAATCACCAGTAAAGATCATCCCGATGTAGTTGAAATTGAACCAGATGGTCAATCTATTAAAGTTGATCAAATTCGAGCGCTACAAAGTGAATTGACCAAGAGCGGCTTTGAATCTGCGAAAAAAGTCGTGATTATTCACCAAGCGGAGAAAATGAATTTGAACTCGGCGAATAGCCTATTAAAGTTTTTGGAAGAACCACCAGCCAACTTTATGATTATTTTAGAGACTCAATCGTTAGGGAAAATTTTACCTACGATTCGCTCTCGATGTCAGATCATCCACTTCCAAGCGTTGTCCACAGAACGCTTGCAGTCCCGTTTAGAGGCAGATCAAATCCCTGAAAAAACTGCAAAACTCTTAGTAAATTTAACAAATAGTTATACAAAAGCTGTTGAAATCTCAAAAGATGAATGGTTTAATGAAGCTAGAGATGTTGTTATTCAATGGTTTAATTATCTCGAAAAAAATGATCCGCAAGCGTTTATCTATGTTCAGAAAAAAATGGTCAGGACGTTTAAAGACAAGTCACAGCAACAGCTCGCCTTTGAGATGTTGGCGTATTTTGTGAAAGAAAAACGCGATCAAGTGATGAGACAAAATCAAATAGACGTAGAAAAATACAATTACCTATTAGAAGACGTTTTATCCGCCAGTCAGAAACTAGAAGCAAACGTATCATTTCAAAATATCGCAGAACAAATAACGTTACACATCGTTTTTGCTTAACGTTATTTAAGAGAGTAGGGAGAACCATGGTTGAAGTTGTGGGTGTTCGTTTTAGGGATGCAGGGCATATTTATTATTACGCGCCAGGTAAAAACGAATATTTTTATAATGATAAAGTCTTGGTCGAGTCACAGCAGGCGCACCAGATTGCGACAGTGGCAATTCCAAAAATAGAGATTGAAAAAAAAGATTTGTCCGATGATTTAAAAACAATTTTACATAAAGCATCAGACAAGGAATTAAAGAAAGTAGCTCAAAACGAAGCGGATGCAGAAGCAGCCTTCAAGACTGCCAAGGAAAAGATTCGCGCTCATGAGTTGGAAATGAAATTGATCCAAGTAGAATATACGTTTGATCGCAGTAAAATGATTTTTTATTTTACTGCAGACGGACGGATTGATTTTCGTGAGCTGGTCAAAGATTTAGCAGGTGTTTTTCGCACGCGAATCGAATTACGGCAGATCGGTGTTCGTGATGAAGCGAAGATTCTAGGTGGAATCGGGCCATGTGGGCGACCGCTATGTTGTTCGACCTTCTTAGGTGACTTTATTCCGGTTTCAATCAAAATGGCCAAAGATCAAGGATTGTCGTTGAATCCAACGAAAATCTCTGGACTTTGCGGTCGTTTGATGTGCTGTTTGAAATATGAAAACGGTGAATATGAAGCCGCGAAAAAAGAAATGCCTGATTACGGCAAGGAAATTAATACGCCAGAAGGTCGGGGAAAAGTAATCGGCTTGAATTTACTTAGTAAAGTAGTTAAAGTTCGTTTGTTTGGTCGTGATGCGACGATTGATTTTGATTATCAAGAACTAGTTGAAGCGGGTGAGCTGTCATGATGGATCGACGTTCCTTGTATGATGGGTTGAATCAATTGGAGCTGGATATGCAAAAGAATCTCGAAGATTTAGTTTCGATGAAGGAGACCTTGCTGGAGCTCGTTGAAAAAAATGCTAAATTAGAGATGGAAAATGAACGCTTACGCGAACGGATTCGTGAGATTGATGAGAAGAAGTCCCCGGTTTTGGATGAACGCCAAGAGTTATCAGAATCTCGTTTAAATCTTGAAAAAATTTATGAAGATGGCTTTCACGTCTGTAACTTACTTTACGGATCAAGGCGTGAAGCAGATGAGCCCTGTGCTTTTTGTTTGGACGTCATCTATCGTGAAAGCAAACAAAAATAAAATGAGTTGAAATAGTGGGTATGACGCTGTTCGTCACACCCGCTTTTTTGGTCAGTTTTGGATATGAGATAGCTTTAGTTTTCTAGGTAATAGATTGAATTTTCGAGAGAATTTGAAATAGTAAGTTTTCCAGAAAAAATGATGAAGATGAGTTAGGAGAATGATCGTGAAGATCCAAAAAAGTTTCGCACAGGAAGTTGGTACACTGTATTTAGTTCCGACACCCATCGGTAATTTGGAGGATATGACTTTCCGTGCGGTCAAGACACTACAATCCGTTGATTTGATCGCCAGTGAGGATACAAGGAATACTCAGAAGCTGCTGAATCACTTTGAGGTGAAGGTTCCACAAAAGAGCCTACATGAACATAACTATAACGAAAGAATCCCTGAGTTATTGGACTTTTTAAAAAAGGGTCAATCAATTGCTCAGGTCAGCGATGCTGGAATGCCTTCAATCAGTGATCCGGGACATGAGTTAGTCGTAGCTTGTATAGAAGAGGATATTCCAGTGGTTGCCTTACCAGGAGCCACTGCCGGCATGACAGCTCTGATTGCGTCTGGATTGTTGCCTCAACCCTTTTATTTTTATGGATTTTTACAACGAAAGAAAAGTACTCAGAAGAAAGAATTAGAAGAGTTGAAAAATCAGACAGCAACATTGATTTTCTATGAATCGCCTCATCGTGTAAAAGAAACACTCAAAAATATTTCTGAAATTCTTGGCAACCGTGATGTGGTGATTTGTCGGGAATTAACTAAACTTTATGAGGAGTACCTGCGAGGGACGGCAACGGAATTAATGGAGTATCTATCAGAGCATTCCTTAAAAGGAGAGTGCTGCTTGTTAGTTTCTGGTACAACAGAGGTAGTGGAAGAGGAAGTATTCGAGGGAACGTTGAAAGAACAGGTTGAAGCATTGGTTGAAGAAGGACAGCTTGCTAAAGAAGCGATCAAGTCGGTAGCCAAACGACATGGATTGAAGAAACAAGATGTTTACAGAGAATACCACGAGCTATAAGAGCAGGATTACATTCCTGCTCTTTTTATGTGAGTTTTTCTAACATAGAAAGTGATTAAATTAGAAAAATATGAAAAAAATGAGTGGAAACTCTTTTTTTATTCGAAAATGATGTTAGAATACTTAACATAAAAAGAAATGGAGTGGTTTGATGGCAGCGAATATTGCATTTATTTTGATTTGTTCAGGATTAGTTTTTCTCATGACACCCGCATTAGCATTTTTCTATGGTGGGTTAGAACGACGGAAAAATATTTTGAACACGATGATGATGGTTATTTGTACAATGGGATTAGCATCCTTGATCTGGATAGTGTTTGGCTACTCGCTATCTTTCAGTGGTGGTGGAGACTTTATCGGGAATTTGGACAAAGTACTTTTTAACGGTGTCTCTATGACTAAAGGTGATGGAATTCCAGAAGGATTATTCGCTTTCTTTCAAATGATGTTTGCTTTGATTACGACAGCGATTTTAACAGGATCAGTTGCTGGACGGATGCGGTTTTCTGCGATTTTTCTATTTATCGCGATTTGGTTGGTCGTCGTTTACTTCCCAATGGCGCATATGGTTTGGGGCGGCGGCTTCCTCGATAAGATCGGCTCAATCGATTTCGCCGGCGGAAATGTTGTACACATTAGTTCAGGAATCTCGGGGTTGGTTTTAGCAATCGTATTAGGTCGTCGTCGCGAGTATCATCTTGGTGACTATCGACCACATAATGTTCCTTTTGTTGTTTTGGGAACAGGCCTTTTATGGTTTGGCTGGTTTGGATTTAATGGCGGGTCAGCGTTAGCGGCGGATGGCTTGGCGATTCATGCAATAATTACTACAAATACAGCGGCCGCCTGTGCAATGTTGTCTTGGATGTTGATTGAGAAAGTTTTAAATGGCAAACCAACTGTTGTTGGCGCATGTACAGGTGCTGTTGTAGGTTTAGTCGCCATTACACCTGGGGCTGGATTTGTTTCGATTTGGTCTAGTCTGTTAATTGGTGCTTTGGTAAGTCCATTTTGTTTCTTCTTCATTTCAGTCATTAAGCAAAAGCTTGGGTTTGATGATGCTTTGGATGCTTTCGGTTGTCATGGTGTCGGTGGAATTTTTGGCGGAATCGTAACAGGGATTTTCGCTGATCCTTCTGTGGGAGGAAGAGTCGGGCTAATTTATGGCGAGACTCATTTATTCATCGCACAAATTGAAAGTGTGCTGTTTACGCTAGTATTTGCTGGAGCAGCAAGCTACTTGATTATTTCATTAATTAGAGCATTTATGCCTATTCGAGTATCACAACAGGAAGAAGCATTGGGGCTGGATAAAATCGAGCATGATGAAAATGCATATCCGACATTTATGGGAATGGATTCTTAAAAATAGCCTGAGGAGGACGCAATGAAAAAAGTCGAAGCGATTATTAGACAAGAAAAATTAGAGACGATCAAAGCAGCGCTTGATCAAGAAATAGAAGTGAACGGGATGACAGTCAGTCAAGTATTAGGCTGTGGGCTTCAAAAGGGTCAAAAAAGTCATGTTCGCGGTCAGGAAGTTATTACCACATTGTTACCTAAAGTGTCGGTGAGTTTCATCTTAGCGGATGAAGATGTCGAGCGAGTGATTGACTTGATTTTAGAAATGTGTCAATCGGAGGAATGCGGAACAGGTAAAATATTTGTTTATCCGATTGAAGAAGCAATTCGTATTCGTACACGCGAAACAGGCAAAGCAGCGATTCAATAATAAAACACCTGTCTAAGAATTTGGTTCTTTCTTAGACAGGTGTTTTTAATTAAGAATATCTTCCTTAATTTTTGTAAATTCTGCTTCTGTTAAAATTCCTTGATCCAGTAGTTCCTTCATCTTTAGAAGTTGTTCGGCTTTGCTTAATTGATTCTCAGAGTTATTTTCTTTAGTGACGAGTTGAATATTTTCCTTTAATTGTGTCAGTACTTTTGGAGCCTCTTCTTCTGTTAGGACAATTTTAATTGTTCCTTCCAAAGAAGTAACTTCTAATATATCTAAGCTGGTTTCTTTTGTTAATCGAAGATCTTGGAGATTTGTTAAAGGGATGACTTTGAAATCATCACCGATGAACTTCTTTTGCCCTAATATAAAACGTTGATCAGTCAAGGCGTATGCATAAAAACCATCATTCTTTGTAGCAGATGTTCGATTGTGCAGTCCGATAAAGCAAATTAGTACTTCTTCATTCGGCCTAAGCTGCTTTTCTAAGACAGAAAAAAGTCTGACACTCCATTGACGATCAGAACCAGAGAAAAATCCGGTATCTTGACAGAATTGGTACATTTCCTCGGCAGTTTTCATAATCCACCCCCTTGTTTTATTAGTTTCAGTTTAGCAAAACTTGGAAACGTAAACAAATTATTGTTTAGGTGATTTGTTTGTAGTCGATTTTACAAATGAAGTAGAACTGACAGCTACCTCCAAAAAAGGTGATCCTTTTTCGAAGCCCGCGAAAAAGGATTAGATTTTCGTCACGCATACGATTCCACTAATCGCGCTAAAGCGCGAAGTGGAACTCGCAAAAAAACCACCATAGCCGTCACTATGGTGGAAATGAAGGTTGTTATTTACTCTTGGTAGGAGTAAGTATGAAAAACCAATTCGGGATAATTGGTATGAGTTCATGATAAAGCATTCAATCAATGAAATCATGAATGGCTGTTTGTTAATCGCTAAGAAATGTATTAGAAAAGACTTATGCAAATTACAGTGAAATTTTTATGATTATTTCATAATGTAAGGGTTGCGTTTCGTTTTAAGGAAATTGAGAGCTATGGTACACTTGGGTTGGAAGATTAAATAGGAGGGTACATTTATGGCAAATATCAGTAAAAAGTTACTAACTGAATTGACTTCAGAAGAAGCAACCGGTCCTTTTATCACATTTATGTTGAATACTCATCATGCGCATCAGGATGTTGAAAAAGACCAAATCATGTTTAAAAACTTTGCTAAAGAAGCGAAACGACGCTTTGAGAAGAAGTACACTGATCACAGCTTTGAACCATTCCAAGAAAAAATCGATCAATTATTAGCAGATGGAGATTTTTGGCGTAGCGGAACAAAAAGTGTCGCAGTCATCTTGACGGCTGATGAAACGTATATTCATCGCCTAAGTATCGCAGTTGATGACCAATACTATGTAAGTGAACTGCCTTATTTATTGGCAATCATAAAAAACGCGCAATTTAACTATTCTTACTATTTAATGGCTTTGAATAGAGATTCTATGAAACTTTATCTTGTTCGCAACAAAGAAATCGAAATGATTGAGCTTCCAGAAGGTGCACCAAAAGATATCGAAACGGCCTTAGGCGACGAATTGACCGGAGGTAATCTAAGCGTTTCATCAAGAGGTGGAGAAGTCGGCAGTGTTCACGGTGTCAGCACAAAGGATGAGGAAGTCGAGATCGATTGGGTGAATTATTATCAAGCGGTTGATAACTTTCTGAAGGAACTGAATAACCCAGAACAATTGCCTGTGTATCTTTTTGCTTTGCCAGAAAATCAATCACAATTCAAAAAGATTGCGAAAAATCCTTATTACTCAGACAAAGCCGCAATCAGCGGGTCTCCTGCACAAATGAATATCAATGATATCAAAAAGGAAACGCAGAAAATAGCGGATCAGCTAGCAGAAGTGGAAACACAAACGTATCAAAAATTGATCAATCGCAAGTTTATTGATCAATTAGTGGATATTGTTCCTGCTGCGAAAGAAGGGAAAGTATCGCAGCTATTTATTGCGACAGCTAATCTTGTCGATGGTTTTGGCGAAGATCCGGATGTAGAATACGACCGTCGTCAAGTGTTGAATGAAATTGCTGACGATGTTATCAAAAATGGCGGACAGGTCTTTGTTCTAGACCAAAAGGATGCACCGGATGAGAAAAGCTTATTGGCTATCCTACGCTATTAGAGGAGAAATGTTTCAATTATATTAAGAAAAAAATTTTTGAGCGATAACCTAGTGTTATCGCTTTATCTATGTTATACTTCTAATTGTAGTTTTTGTACGGTAATATTGGCAAGTTTGTTTCAGACAACATCTTTCCTATTTCACCATTCAAGTAATTACAAATTAATTTTTATCCTAGGAGGATGTTTAACATGGAACAAGGTACAGTAAAATGGTTCAACTCAGAAAAAGGCTACGGATTTATCACTGCTGAAAACGGAAATGACGTATTCGTACATTTCTCAGCTATCCAAGGCGACGGCTTCAAAACTTTAGAAGAAGGTCAAGCAGTGACTTTCGACGTTGAAGAAGGCCAACGTGGACCTCAAGCTACAAACGTTAACAAAGCTTAATTTTAGTAGACTTTTATGCCAGATGCTTATGCATCTGGCTTTTTTTTTCGTGATTTTTTATCTCCGCTTTTTGCAAATGAAAGACTTGGTTGTAAGTATAAAAGTGAGTGGAATCGTTTTAAACAAAGAACTTTCTTGTAGAAAGTGGTACTATTCAGATATAATGCGTGAGGAAGGTACGAGCAAGCTGGATGTCATAGATATCCGTTGATTACGTATATTTTTTGTATTTACTCACTAATCCGAGAAAGGAGGGGCGCAGGTGAAAAAGAATTATGCAGTTGTTGATATTGAAACGACTGGAACGGACCCTAAGACGGATCGAATCATTCAATTCGGTTGTGTACTGATTGAAGAAGGGAAGATCGTCACGCATTTTTCGACCGATATCAATCCGGATCAATCAATTCCAGCGCAGATTCAGACGTTGACTGGAATCACGAATCAGCGAATTAAAAAGGCCCCTTATTTTGAAGATGTGGCTCAAACGATTACGAACTTATTAGCAGATACGATCTTTGTGGCTCACAATATTCATTTTGACTATCCCTTTTTAAGTAATGAATTAGAACGCTGTGGGATGCCGCCGCTGACGATTCCTGGTATTGATACTGTAGAATTAGCGCAAGTATTCATGCCAACATCTTTAAGTTTTCGCTTAAAGGATTTGGCAGAGGAATTGCATTTGGTTCATGAAAATCCGCATCAGGCGGACAGCGATGCGGATGTGACAGCGCAATTATTGCTACACTTAGAAGCGAAAATAAAAGAGCTGCCAATCATTACTTTAGAAAAAATAATTGATACTGCTGATCAGATGGCTTTTCAAACAAAGAAATATTTGGAAAATTGCTTAAGAGAGATGCAGGCCAATCCTAAACCATTATCAAAAGATTTAGCCATTATTCATGGTTTGGCTTTGCGAAAGAAACAAGTGCCGCTCTTTTCTGAGAATTATTTTGGTACGAAGGCTTATCCACGCTCACGAAAGGCTAAGGAAAAGGTTTATCAAGGAGAGTTGGATTTTCGAAAAGAACAGGCTCGTTTGATGAACCTGGTGTACGATTTCTTTAATAAAAAGGATGACAAAAATGTTTTGGTGGAGGCAGCAACTGGAATCGGCAAGACACTGGGCTACTTGTTGCCCATGAGTTTTTTAGCAACACCAGAAAAGCCGATAATTGTTAGTACGGTGTCTTTACTGTTGCAGGAACAGATTTTGAATCATGATCTGCCACTGATCAATCGTTTATTGGATCAGCCTTTGCAGGCGGTGGTAATGAAAAGTAGTCGACATTATATTGATTTAGAACGTTTCTATCAAAGTTTTGAAAAGAAATCAGAGCAAAAGCAATATACCTTTTATCAAATGGCTTTGCTCGTTTGGCTTACCCAGACCGAAACTGGGGATTTTGATGAACTGAATATGACCAGTTTAAAGCATCCTTTTTGGCAAGAAGTGGCACATTTAGGAACGCATACATTGAACCCCAATAGTCCCTTTTATGCGGTTGATTTTATTCGTCACCGTCAAGAAAAATTGGCTCAAAGTAATCTAATCGTGACAAATCATGCATACTTAGCGCAAGAAGACCAACGAAAAGAGCCTCAGCTGCCGAAGAGTCCTTATTTGATCATCGATGAGGCACATCATTTGAATCGGGTGTTGGAAAAAGTTACTACCCAGCATTTTAATCTTTTAGCAATTCAACGTATGATCACTCATTTGTTCGATAATCAGCAATTTTCTGTTTGGCAGGCACTCGTACAAAAGGATCAACAGACGCAGCATCTACTTGAAATTTTTCAAGATGTCTTGCAGGAGTTGAACGAGGATTTGACTGATTTTTATCAAATTTTCAAGGACGAATACCCCACAGAAAATGAGCGGTTGATTACTAAAGATATGATCGATCAGCTTTCTCTAGCTGGAGAACAAGTTTTACAGCGCATCGGTCGTCTTTATCAGGACGCCTTGACACTAGGGGATCAGTTGCAGACGTATTTTACGATGTACAAAGAGACGTTTGGTATCAAGGAACAGGCGGAGTGGAGTGACCTCCAATTATTGTTAGAGAATTTGGCTCAGCAACAGCAGGCGTTTGAGACCTTTAGCGAAAAATGGGACGCTCGCTATATTCATTGGTTTAATGCGAAACGTAAAACCTTCCAAGTACAGGATTTAGATGCTTCATTGATCAGCCAGACAAAATGGTATGATCGATATCAACAGATTCTTTATTTAGGTGGTACGCTAAAAATCGGCAGTGATCGTCATTATTTTGCGAAGCGCTGGGGAATTCCATATACTGCATTGAAAATTATTAGCAGTCCCTATGATTATGCCGAACAAGCGCGTTTGTATTTGCCGACTAACAGTATCAGCATCCAGTCGACCTCGCCTGATCAGTACGCGAATTACGTAGCGAGCGTCGTATATAAGATGGCAGAAAATCAAAAACGGCCGATCTTGGTTCTGTTTACTTCACACGATATCTTGAATCGTGTTTATCAGCGTGTGCGTGTGCCTTTACTAAACGAAGGCAGAGAAGTCTTAGCTCAAGGTATCGGCGGCAGTCGTGAAAAATTGCTGAAGCGGTTCTTATTGTCTAAAGACGCGTTGCTGTTCGGTGCGGATAGTTTTTGGGAAGGGATAGATTTACCAGGAGATATTTTGCAGATTTTAATCGTAACACGTCTACCATTTGAAAATCCGCAGCGGCTTCAAGTAAAAGCGCGCAATGATTTTTTAGCATCAGAAGGAATCAATCCCTTTTTCCAAGAAGCGGTTCCTCATGCTGCTCTGAGATTGCGGCAAGCATTGGGACGCTTGATCCGCTCGGAAAAGGATAAGGGTGTGATGCTGTTATTAGATCAACGCTTTATCACGGCAGGTTATGGAGAAAAATTACGCAAAGCACTGCCAAAGGAGTTGCCGATCAAACAGTTACCGTTGGAAGAAATCTTACTTGAGACCGACCAATTTTTAAATTCTGACAAAAGTACAGAGAATTAATGAGGCGAAGCTCTTCTTTTGGTATAATGTAGCTTGTCTGAGAGGAGTATGATTTTGGATACGAATAGTGCAGGACAACAGCGACTCAATCGTTGGCTGTTAGGAATCGTGACTTTTTTACTGATCATTATCGTGGCGGCGATCATGATTTTCATTCGTTCAAATCGTCCGATGCAGCAAGCCAAAAGAGAAGCTGTTCAAATGGCAGAAAAATATGCCGATTTAAAAACGGTAGATCAATTCTATTGGTTTAACCGTGACAAAACGTATTTCACCGTCACTGGTGAAAGCAACTCTGGAGAAGCGATTATTGTGATCGTTCCAGAATCGGGGGAGAAAATCCGCGTTCTTAATCAAAAGGATGGTCTGACAGAGCAGCAAGCTGAAAAACGGTTTGAAAGTGCTCACCCAGAGCTAATCTTTGAAAAGGCTAATCTGGGAATCTATCGCGATCAGACTGCTTGGGAGATTACTGCGAAAGACGAACAGGGCGCGATTTATTATTACTTGCTGGCATTTAATGACGGCAAGACGATCAAAGAGATAAAAAAAATATAAAAAATCTTGGTAAGGGAGTTATCAGTTATGAAATTGTCACAGCGTGTAACAAACCTAGAACCGTCCGTCACTTTAGCCGCCACCGCCAAAGCCAAAGAGTTGAAGGCTCAAGGCTTAGATGTCATTAGTTTAACTGTCGGAGAACCAGATTTTACGACTCCGGAGAATATCGAGCAAGCTGCGATTGAAGGAATCAAGAGCGGGAAAGTTAGCTTTTACACCGCAGCTGGCGGTACGCCGGAATTGAAGTCCGCGATCGTTGACTTCACTAAGGAAAACTATGATTTAACGATCGAACCGAAAAACATCATCGTGACCAGCGGTGCGAAATTTGCGTTGTATACCTTGTTCCAAACAATTTTGGATGCAGGGGATGAAGTGATTATCCCAGTGCCTTATTGGGTCAGCTACGGGGAACAGGTTAAACTAGCGCAGGGGCTGCCAGTTTTTGTTACTGGAGTTCAGGACAATGATTACAAGATAACGGTTGATCAGCTTGAAGCAGCTCGGACGGAGAAGACAAAAGCGATTATCATCAATTCACCGTCAAATCCGACAGGTATGATCTACACAGAAGAGGAGCTGCGGGAAATTGGTGAATGGGCAGTCCGTCATGAACTGTTGATTGTCTCAGATGATATTTATGATCATCTTGTTTATAATGGGAACGAAGCGCCGCATATGGCTTCTTTATCTGACGAGATTTTCCATCATACAGTGATCATCAACGGGGTATCAAAAACCTATTCTATGACCGGTTGGCGAATCGGTTATGCGATTGGGAATGCTGAGATCATTGGCGGAATGACGTCAATCGCCTCTCAAGCGACAAGTAACCCAGCCTCTGTCAGCCAGGTAGCGGCTGTTGAAGCTTTAACTGGCGAACAAGAAACGGCAGAAAAAATGCGCCAAGCCTTTGAAGAGCGCTTAAACACGATCTATCCGAAGGTGGCCGATTTGCCAGGCTTTAAGTTAAAAAAACCGCAAGGGGCATTTTATCTATTTCCAAATATCAAGGGAGCCATGGAGATGGGCGGTTACGATAATGTAACGACTTGGGTTAACGATCTGTTGGAGCAAGAACAAGTAGCGCTGGTAACTGGTGAAGGCTTTGGATCTGATGATAGTGTACGGATGAGTTATTCAGCCAGCATGGAGGATTTAGAAGAAGCTGTTGTGCGGATTCGCCGCTTTATTGAAAATAGTAAGAAGTAAAACATCAATTCGGGATAAATAAGTTAGGAGAGACATTTGTGGAACAAATTCAAATCATTGATGCCAAGAATCATGTTGGCGAAACAGTAAAAATCGGTGCTTGGGTCGCTAATAAGCGTTCAAGCGGAAAAATCTCTTTTTTACAATTACGTGATGGAACGGCTTATTTCCAAGCAGTTGTTGTAAAAAGTGAAGTGTCAGAAGAGGTCTTTCATTTAGCCAAAGAATTGACGCAAGAAACATCAATCATCGTAACTGGAGAAATTCGGGAAGATACTCGTTCAAAATTCGGGTATGAACTAGGTGTGAAAGAGATCGAAGTGATCGGTGAAAGTCATGACTATCCAATTACACCAAAAGAACACGGTGTTGATTTCTTGATGGATCATCGTCACTTATGGTTGCGTTCGTCACAACAGCATGCGATCATGCTAATTCGTAACGAAGTGATTCGTGCGACCTATGAATTCTTTAACAACAACGGCTTCGTGAAAGTTGATCCGCCGATTTTGACAGGTTCAGCTCCTGAAGGCACCAGCGACTTATTTGAAACGAACTATTTTGACCATAAGGCTTATTTATCTCAAAGTGGACAATTGTATATGGAAGCAGCTGCAATGGCACTAGGCAAAGTATTCTCATTTGGTCCAACTTTCCGTGCAGAAAAATCAAAAACACGCCGTCACTTAATTGAGTTTTGGATGATTGAACCAGAAATGGCCTTCATGCATCAAGAAGATAGCCTAGAGGTTCAAGAACAGTACGTTGCTTACTTAGTTCAAAACGTATTGGATAATTGCGATTACGCGTTAGATGTACTGGGCCGTGACAAAGAAATTTTGAAGAACTATACAAAACTTCCTTATCCGCGAATCTCTTATGATGACGCGATCGAATTATTGAAGAAAAATGGTTTTGACGATATTGAATGGGGCGATGATTTCGGTTCACCGCATGAAACCTTTATCGCTAACTCCTTTGACCGTCCTGTTTTCATTTTGAATTATCCAAAGGCGATCAAACCATTCTACATGAAACCACATCCAACTCGGGAAGATGTTGTCATCTGTGCGGACTTGATTGCGCCTGAAGGCTACGGTGAAATCATCGGCGGTTCAGAGCGTGCAACGGACTATGATTTCTTGTTAGAACAAATCCGTGAGCATAATCTTAGTGAAGAAGAATACTCATGGTATTTAGATTTACGCAGATATGGTACTGTTCCACACTCAGGTTTTGGTTTAGGTCTTGAACGAACGATTACCTTTATTGCTGGGATCGATCATGTGCGTGAGGCTATACCATTCCCACGTTTGTTGAACCGGATTTATCCGTAATTGAAATAGAGCAAAAGCGTCGAGGCTGTCCTCGACGCTTTTTTAAAATCCAATTTTTTCTATTAATGAGCCTTGTTTGTCGTCTTCATGCTGGAAGTAGATTGATTCATTCTCAGAATCATTTTCTTTGAGGTTCGTAGTAACGACGGTTTTTACCTCTTCTTTGTCGATGTTCTTTTCGACGATTTGCGAAGTGGCTCCTAGAGTGATCAGTGTCAATGCGATAATAGTAAGTTTTTTCATGTTAAATCTCCTCCTAATTAAAATCCGATTTTTTCAGCTAATGTATTTTCAGCGTCGTTGTCATGACCAAAATCAATGTCACTGTCTTTTTCGTCGTGTTCTTTGAGATTCGTAGTAACAACAGTTTTCACTTCTTCTTTGTCGATGTTTTTTTCAACGATCTGAGAAGTGGCTCCCAAAGTGATAAGTGTCAAAGCAATAATTGTTAGTTTTTTCATAGTAAATCTCCTCCTAATTAAAATCCGATTTTTTCGGCTAATGTATTTTCATCGTCGTTGTCATGACCAAAATCAATGTCACTGTCTTTTTCGTCGTGTTCTTTGAGATTCGCAGTAACAACAGTTTTTACTTCTTCTTTGTCGATGTTTTTTTCAACGATTTGAGAAGTAGCCCCTAAAGTGATGAGTGTCAAAGCAATAATAGTAAGTTTTTTCATTTTAAATTTCTCCTTTTTTGAGTTTTTTTTTTTAGTTTAGAATCCAATTTTTTCAAGTAAAGAATTTTCTTGTTCGTCATGTTGGAAATAAAGGTCTTCGTTCGTTTCATCGTTTTCTTTTAGGTTAGTGGTGATGACAGTTTTCACTTCTTCTTTGTCGATATTCTTTTCAACGATTTGCGAAGTTGCTCCTAGAGTGATAAGTGTCAATGCGATGATCGTAAGTTTTTTCATTTTATTTTCCTCTTTTCATTTTTTAGGTTAAAAGAATTTATGTTTGATTTGTTTTTTTACTGTGTCAAAGAACTGGGTCATTACTTTTGAACAGGTTTCTTCTGGCAAATGAGTTTCAGCAGCGATAAAGTCGATGATTGCAGTTAAGTGTTTGCTTGAGTAGCGGGTAATATTTTCGTTGCAATAGTGTTCGTAGCTTTTTAAGATACTTTCGATTGTCATAGCGGCTTCGTTTGTTTGGATAGCGAGTGTTTCGATCATTTCTGTATTATTCATAGTAAATTCCTCTTTCTTGACCGACTGTCGGTCATTTTCATTTTAAATGTTAAACTCAACAGGTTTTGTTGAGCTTATGGGATAAAGATTTTTTGTAATTGTGCGGTAGTTTGATCGTAAGGATGGATTTCTGGGTTCACATCCAAGGCTTTGTAAATTAAATCCGTTGCAGCAATAACTCGGTTTTGAATGGTTTCAGGCGGTAATTTTTCAATTTCGTCAAACATCGTTTGAATTCCAGCGATTAAAAATTGAATGCTTTCAAGCGGGTAAGCGGTGTTGAATTCTCCTTGCTGTCTGCCAACTTCAATGATTTCTGCTAAGACGGGACAAACTTGATTGATGGTTCCGGCTAGTGCTCGCTGTTTCATTAATGAATTCTCCGGCATTTGAAATTTGTCGACGATTTCTTCTTTTCGTTCATCTTCTTGACTATTTTGTGTAAGAAAGGTGATGAGCTTTTCTAGTGCTGATCCATTTGAAGCTTGGATTTCTTTTGCTCTTGAAATTTCTTGTTCAATGATTTGACCAATGACGGCGTCTAAAACCTCTTCTTTTGAAACGAAGTAATGATAGAAGGTTCCTTTCGCGATACCGATTCGTTTCAAAATGTCATTGACGGTTGTTTTGTTGAAGCCTTTGGTTAAGAAGAATTCTTCGGCGGTGGTGATGATCTCGTTTCTTCGTTCATCATGCTCTTTTACGATACGCATGTCTGATCTCCTTTCTCCCAACCGACTGTCGGTCGTTCTTTCTGACTTAATAATACCGACCGTGGGTCTAGAAGTCAACTCTTTTTTAGAAAAAGTTTTCATTATTTTTAGAAAGGCTGTCATATCAATGTTTATATTGTAAAAATATTTTTGAAAAAGCTTTCTTTTCTACTTGACACATGAATGAATACTCATATATAATATACATGAAGAAACATTCATATGTAGTTTAGAGAGAAGGGTATCTCATGGAAAAGGTATATCGTTTGGATGGATTGGATTGCGCGAACTGTGCAGCAAAAATCGAGCGTTCCGTCCAACAAATCAAAGGGGTCGAAAGTGCACAGGTTGATTTTATGAGTACGAAGCTGACGATCCATGCGCCTGAAAAGGAAATCGCTCGGGTTTGCGAAGAAGCTAAAGAAGTTGTGAACAAATTAGAACCGGACGTTGAAGTGAATAGTGTGCAAACGGAGAAGGTCGAAGAGAGTTCTAAAGGGAAAATCATTCAGATCGTAACAGCCGTTTTAGCATTAGGCGTGCTGGCGATCGTGAAGCCGGCAATGCCTTGGGAGTTCGTTGCTTATCTGATTTTATACTTATGGATCGGTTATGATGTTTTGAAGACCGCGATTACGAACATTTTTCATGGTGAGATTTTCGATGAAAACTTTTTGATGGCCGTGGCGACGGTCGGTGCGATCGCAATCGGTGAATATCCTGAGGCTGTGGCCGTGATGCTGTTTTATCAAGTCGGGGAATTCTTCCAAGATTACGCCGTGGCAAAATCAAGGAAATCTATCAGCTCCTTATTGGCGATCCGACCTGATTCAGCGAACTTGATCCAAAATGGCGAGGTAAGAAAGGTTGCACCGGAAACAATTCGTGTTGGTGATCAGATTTTAGTTAAGCCTGGGGAGAAGGTTCCATTAGATGGGATCGTCAAAGAAGGACGTTCGATGCTGGATACTTCGGCGTTGACTGGTGAATCCGTCCCACGCAGTATCAATGCGGGGGAACAAATTCTTAGCGGCTTTATTAATCAAAGCGGACAATTGACAGTGGAAGTCACGACGACTTTTGGTGAATCGACTGTCAGCAAGATTTTAGACTTAGTTGAAAATGCCAGCAGTAAAAAGGCACCGGCGGAAAATTTTATTACTAGTTTTGCCCGCTATTATACGCCGATCGTTGTTGGTTTGGCTGTATTGCTGGCGGTAGTACCGCCATTAGTTACCGGCGAACCTTTTTATGATTGGGTGTATCGAGCTTTGACCTTCTTGGTTATTTCTTGTCCGTGTGCTTTGGTGATCTCCGTACCGCTAAGTTTCTTTGGCGGAATCGGTGGTGCAAGTAAGGCCGGGATCTTGATTAAGGGAAGTAACTACATTGAAACATTAGCGAATGTGGAAACGCTGGTCTTTGATAAAACAGGAACCTTGACCAAAGGCGTTTTCGAAGTTCAAAATGTTGAGACGACGATCGATCAAAAGGATTTCTTGCGCTATGTTGCCAGTGCCGAACAAAGCTCCAGCCATCCGATCGCACAATCGATCGTCAAATATGTCGACCAACCGTTATCTCCCGTTAGTCAGCTGGAAGAAATTGCCGGCTTCGGGATTTCGGTTGAGATCGAAGGGCATCATTTCTTAGTCGGAAATGAAAAGCTGTTAGCGAAATACGATATTTCCTTCCAAGCAGTTAATGAAATCGGCACGATCGTTTATGTGGCAATGGATGGAAAATACATTGGACATCTATTAATCGCTGATGAACTGAAGGACAATGTCTCAGAAGCCTTATCAGAAGTGAAAAGCTTAGGTGTGAAACGGACGGTGATGCTGACAGGTGATAACCGGATGATCGCGGATGCGATTGGGAAAAAAGTCGGAATTGATCAAGTCTACAGTGAATTATTGCCGGAGGATAAAGTCAATCATTTAGAAGCAGAATTGTCACGAGAACAAAAGACCGCTTTTGTCGGTGATGGTATGAACGATGCGCCGGTATTAGCCCGAGCAGATATTGGGATCGCCATGGGCGGACTTGGTTCGGATGCAGCGATCGAAGCGGCGGATGTCGTGATCATGGACGATCAGCCGGCTAAAATTCCGGTTGCAATCCAAATCGCCCGCAAGACGATGGGCATCGTGAAACAAAATATCGTCTTTGCAATCGGAGTGAAAGTCATCGTTCTATTGCTAGGTGCTTTAGGTTTTGCGACTATGTACGCGGCAGTCTTCGCCGATGTTGGTGTAACTGTGCTCGCTGTGCTGAATGCGATGCGTTGTTTGCGAGTGAAATAAGATTATATAAAAGAAAAGGCTTTGCGACTATTTTTAGTTGCAGAGCTTTTCTTGTGTAAAAAAACTTTCGCATATCAGTTGACTAAAACAGATTACAAATGTAAACTTTGTTTATAGATTACAAATGTAAACGAAAGGGGCGAAGTGTTATGACAATGACGGTGACACCGATTAAGATCAGTGATTCGGAGTGGGAGGTCATGCGGGTGATCTGGACGCAGGAATCGACTACGGCGCAGGAAATTATTGATATTCTGGGACAAACGATGGAATGGAAGCCGGCGACGATCAAAACGTTGTTGGGGCGATTGGTAAAAAAAGAGGCAGTGCGTACGGAGCAATCTGGGAAGAAATATATTTATTATCCGGCTATCAGTGAAGGCGAAACGGTCAAAAGTGCGACGGAAAATTTATTTTCTCATATTTGTGCGAAACGAATTGGCGAAACGATCGCGGAGTTAGTTGCGGAAGCGGAGCTGACGGAGGCAGATGTGGAAATGATCAAAGCTCAGTTAATTAATAAGAAAACTGTAGCTGCGATTGAATGCAATTGTATTCCCGGTCAGTGTGAATGCAATCATCATAAATAATTGGCAACAGCCATAAAAAATAAACCAATAGGAATGGAGATTATTATCATGAAAAAACAATTTGCAATCAACGGAATGAGCTGTAATCACTGCGTAGCGAACGTGGAAAAGGCGATCAATCAATTGGATGGGATCGATAAGGTTAAGATCAATCTGAAGAAGAATCAAGGCGTTGTTAAATTCGATGAAGCGCAAGTTTCGGCGGACCAAATTGCTGCAGCAGTGACAGAAGCTGGGTATGAAACTGAGGTGATCTAATTGGCAGACACGACAGTAGAAACATTTGCCATTACTGGCATGACCTGTGCCAATTGTTCCGCTCGAGTAGAGAAGGAGCTGAAAGCAACAGAAGGTGTGCTAGAGGCGAATGTGAATCTGGCAACGGAAAAGGCGACCGTTCAGTTTGATGGAAACTTGACAGCAGAAAATTTGATTCAACGAGTTGAGGCCATTGGCTATGGCGCAATTTTGTTTGATGAGGCTCACAAACAAAAGATCGAAGAAGAAAAGGCCGCTTACCTTAGAAAAATGAAGCGGGATTTGATTTTAAGTGCGGTTCTAACAGCTCCTTTGATGATTGCTATGATCGCGATGCTCTTGGGCAGTCATGCAGAGTGGGTATACTTTTTGCACATTCCATTAGTTCAATTGATCCTAGTGACACCTGTGCAATTTGGTGTTGGGCAGCGTTTTTATCGCGGGGCGTATCATGCGCTGAAAACCAAAGCTCCGAATATGGATGTGCTGGTAGCGATGGGAACCTCGGCTGCTTTTGTGTTAAGTGTGTATAATGGTTTCTTCAATCCTCACAATTCAGATCTGTATTTTGAAAGCAGCGGCATGATTATCACCTTGATCTTGTTAGGAAAATATTTAGAACAAAAAGCTAAGACGAAGACCAGTGATGCGATCAAGCAGTTAATGAGTCTGCAAGCCAAGACGGCAATGATTATTGTGGCAGGCGAAGAAAAGGAAGTACCGATCGAAGAGGTGCAGGTTGGCGACATCCTGCGGGTTCGTCCTGGAGAACAAATTCCGGTAGATGGAAAGATTTTAAAAGGGCAGACAACGATTGACGAAAGTATGTTGACTGGTGAAAGCTTACCAGTGGATAAACAGGTGGATGATCAAGTATTTGGCGGCACCGTTAATACCACAGGCAGCATTCAATTTAGTGCTACACAAGTCGGCAGTATGACCGTCCTTTCACGAATTATTCGTATGGTGGAGGATGCGCAGGGTGAAAAAGCCCCAATCCAGCAGATTGCGGACAAAATCTCTAGTATTTTTGTCCCGACAGTATTGGGATTGGCGTTACTTACGTTGCTCGCGACTGGCTTACTAACTGGTGATTGGCAACAGGCGATCGTCCATAGTGTCTCTGTGCTGGTAATTGCGTGTCCATGTGCACTTGGGTTAGCGACACCGACAGCTATTATGGTAGGAACGGGTTTAGGCGCGAAGTCAGGGATTCTGATCAAGGGCGGCGGCGCGTTAGAAAAAATCGCTCACTTGACAACGATCGTCTTGGACAAAACTGGAACGATTACAGAAGGCAAGCCGGTAGTGGCAGATTTTGAAGCATTTGATCCACAGGCGTTGGCTTATTTAACCAGTCTTGAGCAGCATTCCGAGCATCCTTTAGCAAAGGCGATCTATCATTATGGAAAAGATCAGGTTGAAATCTTGCCCGTCGACAATTTTGAGAGCTTAACAGGGCAAGGCGTTACCGGCGTAATCAATGGGCAATCCTATTTTGTTGGCTCAAAACGCGGCTTGAACGAGCGAAACATTTCATTTCCTGAAGATCGTGTGTTAGCGTTAGAAGGAGAAGGAAAAACGGTGATGTTCTTAACCGACAATAAGAAAGTTCTGGCAATGATTTCGGTAACGGATCAAGTCAAAGCGTCTTCTAAATCCGCTATCGCTGCTCTTCATCAATCAGGAATCAAGGTAAAAATGCTGACGGGGGATAATCCTCAGACTGCGCAATATATTGGTGGACAAGTTGGCTTACAGGCATCAGATATCGTTGCAGAAGTTTTACCAGAGGATAAGGCTCAGGTAGTTAAGGAGCTTCAAACCAAAGGTCAATCGGTCGGGATGGTCGGCGATGGGATTAATGATGCGCCTGCACTGGCTTTAGCTGATATCGGCATTGCCATGGGCAGTGGAACGGATATTGCGATGGAGACAGCCGATATTACTTTAATGAACAGTGATCTTTTATCGGTTGAAAAGAGCATTCGTTTATCCAAATTAACCTTAAGAAAAATCAAACAAAATTTATTCTGGGCGTTTTTATACAATGTGATTGGTATTCCTTTTGCTGCTTTAGGCTTTTTGAATCCCATCATTGCCGGTGGCGCGATGGCTTTTAGTTCGGTCAGCGTATTGTTGAACTCTCTCAGTTTGAATCAAAAAAAGTTGTAGAATCAGCATAAATTAGATAACTGCGAATGAATCGTTTAAGAATGTTGAAGTAAATTAGGAGGCATGTAGCATGAAACAAGGAGATCAAATGGATGAATCGATGAAAATGGACCATTCCAAGCATGATCATAACGAAATGGATCATTCGATGAATGGACACGATCATCACAATATGAATCAGGAAATGAGTGGACATGACCATCACGAGATGGCGCATGGCGGCATGGATCATTCGATGCATATGGGGAATTTCAAACAAAAATTTTGGCTCTCACTTGTTTTATCGATTCCGATCATCGTTCTTTCGCCGATGATGGGAATGCAGCTGCCCTTCCAATTCACTTTTCCGGGTTCTGAGTGGGTCGTTTTAGTGTTAGCGACGGTGCTGTTTATTTACGGCGGCCAACCGTTCTTGAGCGGGGCGAAAATGGAACTGAAGATGAAGAGTCCAGCTATGATGACCTTGATTGCGATGGGGATTACAGTTGCCTACATCTATAGTTTGTATTCCTTTATTGCGAATAAGTTGAATCCTCATGAGCACGTCATGGATTTCTTCTGGGAATTGGCAACACTGATTGTCATCATGCTCTTAGGTCATTGGGTCGAAATGAACGCCGTATCCAATGCCAGTAATGCTTTGAAGAAGTTAGCAGAATTACTGCCGGACGAGGTGAATCTGATCCAAGAAGATGGATCGACCCAAAAGGTCAAGCTGCAGGAGATCAAGAGTGGTGACATGCTCTTAGTTCGTGCGGGGGATAAAATTCCGACCGATGGACAGATTATCAAAGGCTCAACGATTGTCGATGAATCGGCTGTGACCGGTGAATCTAAAGGCGTTCAGAAGAATGTCGGTGACACGGTCATTGGCGGTTCAGTCAATGGCGATGGTACGATCAGAGTAAAAGTCACTGGTACTGGGGAAGACGGCTACCTTGCTAAAGTCATGACGATGGTTCAGCAAGCTCAGCAAGAAAAATCAAAATTAGAATCGATTTCAGATAAAGTGGCGAAATGGTTATTCTACATTGCGTTAGTTGCAGGGATTTTAACTTTTATTGTCTGGCTATTTGCCGCAGATTTGCCGCAGGCTTTGGACCGTATGGTGACCGTTTTTGTCATCGCCTGTCCACATGCTTTAGGCTTAGCGATTCCTTTAGTAATCGCTCGTTCCACCTCATTAGCGGCTAAAAATGGGTTGCTGCTGAAAAGTCGACAAGCCTTAGAGCAAGGAAACCAGTTGGATTATGTTTTTCTTGATAAAACAGGAACCTTAACAGAAGGTAAGTTTACAGTGACAGGAATCGAGGAATTGGCAGACACGAGTAAAGAAGAAGCGTTGAAATATATCGGTGCTCTTGAAGCGCAAACCAATCATCCATTAGCTGTCGGTGTCATGAATTATTTGAAATCAGAGGGCATCGACCCTTACCAAGCGCAAGAGGTATCAACTTTGAAGGGAATCGGGGTTAGCGGAACAGTAGAGGGCCATCAGGTTATTCTAGCAAACCAAAAAGAAATCGAACGCCGTAAATTGACCTTCGATCAAGAAAAATTGAAGGACTATCAAGCACAGGGAAATACGATTTCCTTCCTATTAATTGATGAACAATTAGTTGCGTTCTTTGCGATGGGAGATACATTAAAACCGCAGGCCAAGGATTTCATCAAGAGTTTGCGAAACGTCGGGATTGAACCTGTCATGTTGACTGGAGACAATCAGGAGGCGGCAAAGGCAGTAGCTGATTATCTGGACATCAAAGAATTTTATAGCGAGCTATTACCGGATGATAAAGAAAAAATCATCAAACGCTACACGGATGATGGCAAGAAAGTCATGATGGTGGGAGACGGTATCAATGATGCCCCTGCTTTAGCAAGAGCGACGATTGGAATGGCGATTGGTGCTGGGACTGATATTGCGATTGATTCGGCTGACGTTGTACTGACCAATAGCAATTTACAAGATATTTTAAAATTCGTCCGTTTGGCGAAAAGAACTCATAGAAAAATGATCCAAAACCTGTGGTGGGGTGCTGGATATAACATTTTGGCAATCCCTTTAGCAGCAGGTATTTTAGCACCTATCGGAATTTTATTAAGTCCTGCTGTTGGTGCGATTTTAATGTCTTTGAGTACGATTATTGTGGCAATAAATGCCATGACTTTAAGCGTTTGAGAATTCAGACGCTTTTTTTTTTGATAAAAAGTTGACAAAAAACTTTGTGTCTATCTATGTTATTTTTAAAGAAAAAGAATTTCAATCAGCAAAAGAGGAGACACAAGGTATGATCTGGCAATTTATAATCAGAAACAAAACGCAACAACATCTGCGGTTGCTTGAGTTAATCAATGAAGAACAATATACAGTTACTGAAATGGCTAAACAACTCCGTGTAAGTATTAAATCAGCGATGCGTTATAGTGATGAATTACAGCAAAAGGGTTACGTAATAAAAGGAAAAACCTGGCGAATTAATCGTCGTCGCTATCCCAATTTCTTAGAGCTTCATCGGAAAGTGTTAATGCAGGACCCGCTCTTTCAAGTTTTTAAACATTTTCTTTGGCAGCAGCCGTATACAGAAAAGGGCTATGCCAAGATAAGAGAATTAAATAAACGATTGGTTCATTTCAATCTTTGGGTGAATCGGCAAGCAGGGAGTCTTTTAGGTGATCCGGGTACCATTTTGTTGTTACAATTACGCTATTTGAGAGATTTCTATTATTTTGAAGAAGGCGAAGTTTATCAACAAATCGATCAATATTATAAAGACCAACCAATACCTTCAGTGAACCAAGCATTATTTCCAGATAGAATGCTAATCAATCGCTTTATTGAGGAATTCGGTATACAGGAGAATATAGCTGAGTATCTCTTCTTTGACCATATGCGTTACCATTTTCAACGATTCACTGAATTCTATCAGTCTCACCAAAATTATCAGACAGACTTGTATCTGGAAGTCAAAAGGGCCAGTAGGATTATTGAGGACGCGATCGCTTGGGAAGGTGAAGTGTTAAGAAACACATTCAATGTGAAGCTTTTGGATCTGTTTTTTGGGCTATCTCAAGGCCTTCCCGTACTACTCTTCAATTTAAAATGGAAGCAAGAGGCGGTTTCGTCAAATTATGTTCATCTTAGTAGGGAAGTAAAACGGCAAATTCCGATGCTGAGGAATTGTCAAAATGAAGGGCTGGCTTTGGCCTTGAAAAACATTGTGGTTGCAAGTCATCAAGTCGCGTTGAAAACGACGCCTACTTTAGATTACTCTTTAAAGATTCAGGAGAAATATCAGATGGTTTTATTATCTGATTAAGGAAAATTAGATCAAGATTTTTCTTAAAGAAAGGTTATGCTATAATGATGAGGACTACGATAAGAGTGTCGTTCTATTTCGCGTGATCTTGATCGTTCGCGTGATTTTTAGAAGGGGATACAGTTGAAAATAAGGGGTAGTTCTTACATTTGAAGAGCTAGGAAGTAGGAGGAGAGCAGAATGGGATTGCGAAAATTAGATGTTCCGACATCTTCAATTACAGAAGTAAAAAAATCACCAATGGATGTTTTTGCTCAAGCTCGTAAAGCAGAGACCGGAGTTTATATTTTTAACCGCGAGAAAATTGCAGGTGTGATGCTGACTAAGGAACAATATGAAGCCTTAGTTGAGGAGTTAAATACCTTGCGCGATACGTTATATCAACCAGTGGAACGAGAATTACCGGTTCCTGAAGAATTAGAGGAATTAGCGACTGCTCTGAGAACAACACTGGCAAAAGGGTCAGTGATCTCGGCACGCTATTTGGATGAACGCATGGTGGCGACTGGTTTTATCACGAAGAAAACCGGCTTTGGCGGTGTGACAGAAATGATGAAGGAGCTGGAGGATACTGGAAAAATTATCTATCAGCTGCGTCGCCGCGAGCACAATAAGGTCATCTATGCTGAAATTTTTGGCGAACCGCAGGAGTTTCAGCGCGGATCGGCGGACAAGCTGATGATCCGCAAAGTGAATTTAATCGAAAGATAAGGGATTTGCCTAAAACATAATTCGGACAACGCTGTTTCTATCGTTTGATAGTACAGGTTGTTCGTTTTTTTTGACTTGTAAGGAAATTCTAAAATTTTCACATGAGAAAATCGCTTTACAGCAGGTATATCCATGTCCGGCTTCACGAACTAGCTTTTCTACGCAAGCTACGCATACAGTTACTGCTAAACTCCGTTAAGCAGAACTAGCATATCGGCAATAAGCAAAAATATTTCGAAATTTGAGAAGCACCGAGGAGGTACCAATCAACATCAGTTCTCTTTAATCACTGTGTTTCTTGGCAATTTAGAAATATTTTGGTCTTATTGCTGAGACACACAGTGATTGCTTGCAGAGCTGATGTGGAACAGTACCTACCTGATGCTCAAAAGCTGAGCGAGTTCGTGAAGCCTTTCTTATAATAGTTACATTTCTCTTGCTTCCAGTAGGAATAATTGTCTCTGAACAAACGTTCGGTTATAATGAAGGTAGAAATAAACCTAGGAAGGAGGCGAGCAGCATGGCTGAGTTGGTTTTTCCATTGAAAAATGATACATCGCGAAAAATTATTCATATGGATATGGATGCTTTTTTTGCCTCCGTTGAGGAGCGGGATGATCCGGAACTGGCAAAGCATCCTTTAGTGATCGCTCGTCATCCTTCTGATACGGGCGGCAAGGGTGTCGTGACGACGGCGAATTACAAGGCGCGGATCTACGGGATTCATTCAGCGATGAGTGCCCAGAAGGCCTATGAATTGTGTCCCCAGGCGATTTTTAAGCCGGGTGATCATGCCAAATACAGTGCGGTCTCCCAACAGGTACGGGAAATTTTTCATCGCTATACGGATATCATCGAACCGGTGTCTATTGATGAAGCTTATCTGGATGTGACGGAAAACAAGATCAATGCGCGTTCAGCGATCAAAATCGCCCGCCTGATACAGCAGGAGATTTGGCAGGAGCTGCAATTAACCTGCTCTGCGGGAGTTAGCTATAATAAATTTTTGGCCAAGCTGGCTTCCGATTATCAAAAGCCTCAAGGAATGACGGTGATCTCACCAGAGGAAGCTGTCGTCTTTTTGAAACGCCTGCCGATTGAGAAATTTCATGGTGTCGGTAAGAAGACTGTTCCTAAAATGAATGAGCTAGGTATCTTTACGGGGGCGGACTTGTACGAGAAAAGTGAAATGTTCTTGATTCAGGAATTTGGCAAGATGGGCTATTCCTTGTATCGGAAGGTGCGGGGAATCCATGATTCGCCGGTTAGTATCACACGTGAACGAAAATCTGTCGGTAAGGAGCATACGTATGGTCGCCCGTTATCGACAGATGATGAGGTGTTAAGTCAGTTGAGGCAGTTAGCTGAAAAGGTCGAAGGTTCCTTAAAGCGGGTGCAGCGGCATGGCAAAACGGTCGTTCTCAAGGTTCGTTACGCGGATTATACGACGGTCACGCGGCGGGTCACTTTGCCTTATTACATAGAAAAGAAAGAAGACTTATTTTCTCAAGCCAGTTTGATTTGGGAGGAGATTGGCGGCGTAGAAAAAGGGATCCGCTTAGTCGGAATTACTCTGACTAATCTCGATCCCATTGCCTTTGAAAATATTGTGTTACCTTTGTGGGAAGAGCGATCAAATTAGTTCGCTCTTTTTAATTTGCTCGAAAGCTTTTTCGGAGTCATGAAGCTTCTCCCAAATGACGACCTCACCTTGAGCTAATGATTTTTTCACATCGATGATGCGTTGGTTTGAGCTGCCGCGGAATTGCAGCATCAAGTTTTTCTTTGAGAGTTCGAAGCGGCCATCGACTAAAATATCGATCTTACTTAGCATCTCTAATTTATCATCGCTATCTAACAGCAATTCTTCAAAGGTGTAGCCGCTCCAAGACCAGATGTCTTTAGTGTCGCCAAATTCAGCGCGAAGTCGATTGATCACTTTTAAGCAGACCTGTGTATTCAAGAAGGGCTCACCACCTAGGAAGGTCACGCCTTGGACATAATCATGGGCGGTATCTGCAATCAGCTGATCTTCTAGTTCTTGCGTAAAGGGCTTGCCATAACGGAAATTCTGCGACGCCGCATTGAAGCAGCCTTCGCAGGCAAAGGGACAGCCGCTGACATAAAGACTATTGCGGACGCCTTCGCCATCGACAAAGTTGAAAGCTTTATAATCTGCGATGTATTGTTGACTCAATTCGCTGGCCAGCCATTCTTTGGGTTTAGGATTACGCATATTTTTCCCCTTTCAAGTAAAACAGGGAGCGGCAAAGAGCGCCGTCCCTGTCAATCGTATTTCTGTTTGGCTCAATGAACGAAGTCCGTTCGTTGAGCTTTTTACATGTGTTTTACACGTGAGGCGATTTCTTCATGGCGTCCGTGAACCATTGGGCGTGCCTGAGGATTTCCTAAGTAGCCGCAAGTTCGTTTAACGACATCACATGATTTTGGATCGTGATTACCGCATTGTGGACATTCAAAGCCGCGTTTGGTTGGCTTGAAGTCGCCTTCGAAGCCGCATTCGTAGCAGTGATCAATCGGTGTATTCGTTCCTAAGTAAGCAATCCGATCGTAACCATAGTCCCAAACAGCTTCCAATGATTTTGGATTTTGTTGTAGAACAGGATACTCACAGTAGTGGATGAACCCGCCAGAACAATATTTCGGATAATCCTTTTCAAAGTCCAATTTTTCAAATGGTGTTGGATTTTTACGAACATCGTAATGGAAACTATTTGTATAGTAGTCTTTATCTGTAATATTTTCGACAACACCAAAACGTTCTGTATCTAAATGACAGAAGCGATCAGTTAAGCTTTCACTTGGCGTTGAGTACACACTGAAGTGATAGCCGTATTCATTGCCCCATGCGTCTGCGTGTTCTTTCAAATCCTTCATGATATCGATAGTGAAGTCTTTCGCTTCTTTATTATCTTCCCATTCGCCGCCGTAAAAAACGCTGGCTACTTCGTAAAGACCGATATATCCAAGTGAAATGGTTGCCCGTTTGTTTTTAAACAATTCGTTGACGGCGTCGGTCCGTTTCAAGCGTTTGCCGAATGCGCCATATTGATAAAGGATTGGTGCATTTGCCGGTGTGGCTTCTTTACAACGATCGATCCGGAAGACTAACGCGTCTTTAGCGATTTGCAGACGTTCTTCTAGTAATGACCAGAATTTTTCTTTGTTGCCGCCGGATTCTAACGCAATCCGCGGTAAGTTCAAAGTAACAACGCCAAGATTCATCCGACCAGCGTTGACTTCTTCACCTTGTTCATTTTTCCAGCCCTGCAAGAATGAACGACAACCCATTGGGACTTTAAAGCTGCCGGTTAATTCGATCAATTTATCGTAGTTCAAGATGTCTGGATACATCCGTTTCGTTGCACATTCTAAAGCCAGTTCTTTAATATCGTAGTTTGGATCAGTCGGATTCAAGTTAGTCCCACGACGTAACGTAAAGATCAATTTAGGGAAGATCGCTGTGCGTTTTTCACTGCCTAGACCTTCGATCCGGATTTGCAGGATCGCTTTTTGAATCTCCCGTTCAAACCAGTCAGTTCCTAGACCGAAGCCTAGTGAAGTGAATGGTGTTTGTCCATTAGAGGTAAACAGAGTATTGATCTCATATTCCAAGCTTTGCATCGCGTCGTAAATGTCTTTACGGGTTTTTTGTTTTGCAAAAGCTTTTTGCTTTTCAGGATCATCAATCCATTCTTCTGCATCTTTTAAGTGCTTCGCGTAATTTAGGCGCGCAAAAGGAGCTAACAACTCGTCAGTACGATCCGCCGAACAGCCGCCGTATTGGCTTGATGCCACATTGGCGATGATTTGTGAAATTTGGGCAGTTGCCGTTTGGATTGATTTAGGACTTTCCACTTCCGCATTTCCGATCTTGAAGCCGTTGTTTAACATGCCTTTGAAGTCAATCAAACAGCAGTTGGTCATCGGTGTATATGGATGGTAGTCCAAATCATGATAATGGATGTCGCCTTTTTGGTGAGCGTTGGCTACGTGCGGCGGCAGCATCTTCAAGCCGATCGACTTGCCGACGATCCCAGCCGTTAAGTCACGCTGTGTATTAAAGACATCACTATCCTTATTGGCATTTTCATTGACGACGGTTTGATCCTTGTTGATCAATTTGCCGATCGTAAAGTTGATATCTGTTGCTTTACTGCGCTGGAAGTCGCGGCGCGTCCGATAATTGATGTATTCTTCTGCTAATTCATATTCGTTGTGTTCTAATAATGTATGCTCCACAATGTTTTGGATTTCATATATTTTGATATCGCTAGTAAAACGTTCTGAAATTTCTGCATCTACGCGCTCAACGATTGACTGGATACGTTCATGAGCCAATGGATCAACAGACCCTTTAATTTTCGTTTCGGCTTTGATTAAAGCATCATAAATTTTTTGATCGTCAAAGGATGTGTGACGACCATCACGTTTTACGACCTTAATATTTTTTAGCGACGGTTGATATTCGTTGAACAACGAATCTTTTGTGTGGATTTCCATCATTGCAAACACTCCATTTCCTTTAAAGTTCATTATCAATCATATAGTATTTTTGAGGTTGTTGCAACGATATATAGTATTATTTTTTTGCCAAAAAAGAAAAACACACTATATATAGTGTGTTTGTTTACTGAAAGATATAAGAAAGCTGATAAGGACAAGCTTCCATTTAAGATAAAATAACTGAAAAATATTTTTCCAAAAAAGTGAAGAAATTGTAAGAATATTGAAGGACGTTTCACATAGGAATCCGCCTCAAATATGATACCATAAAGAAAAAAATTTAGATATTAAAAATAAGGATTTGTCGTATTATTTTTTGAAATATATCCCTCGAGGGTACAAGGGGAAGGATCAAATATTTACATTAAAACGAATAAGGATGTCAGTTCAACTTTTTGCAGGAGACTTAGGCAAAAAAGAAATTATCAAAATTAGCAAATATATTGATTGAAGGCTTTAGTTGAATGATATACGGCATTCGAATCAACCTAATTTTTTCTTTTAGAAAAAATGATTACATTAAAACGAATAAGGAGAAACCTATGAAAAAAATGATCGATGTGCAGCATCTTAGTAAAAGCTTCGGCACACGAAATAATAAAGTTACTGTTTTAAATGATCTGAATTTTAGTGTGGAAAAAGGTGAGTTCGTTGGCATTATGGGTCCCAGTGGTGCTGGCAAGACGACCTTGATGAATATTCTTTCCACGATTTTGTTGCCAACAATGGGCTCCGTTAAAATCGACGGCGCAGATATTACCCAGATGCGGGAGAATCGTTTGACGGATTTTCGGCGAGAAAATTTAGGTTTTATCTTTCAGGACTTTAATCTAATTGATAGTTTAACGGTCAAGGATAATATTATTTTACCGTTGACTGTCAGCAAGCTCTCGAATGAAGAGATTGAAGAACGGGTGCTTCGGTTGACGAAAATTTTGAAGATTGAGCAAATTTTAGCACGTTACCCAGAAGAAATCTCCATCGGTCAACAACAGCGAACAGCAGCGGCCCGTGCTTTGATCAGCCGTCCATTGGTTTTGTTCGCCGATGAACCCACAGGCTCGTTAGATTCTAAGTCTGCGTCGGAGTTTTTGAATTATTTAGATGAGGTGAATCTTCATGAGGAAACCACGATCTTAATGGTGACCCATGATCCTTATACTGCTAGCTATTGTAATCGAGTATTGTTTATTAAGGATGGCCGCTTTTTCTCTGAAATTGTCCGTCGGTCGTCTCGCAAGGATTTTTTTGAAAAGGTCATTGATATGCAAGCCACGATCGGCGGAGGGGGGAAGGCCAATGCTGATTAAAATTGTTTGGCGGAGCTTCAAGAAGCAGATGTCGAACTATTTGATCTTTTTCTTCAGTCTGATTTTTGCGGTAATGGTTTATTACTCTTTTACAGCGATGACCTATGAGCAGCCCTTGATTCGCAGTGCCGGAAAAAATACCCAGTTAGTCGGGGTGTTAGGCTTCGGGAGTTTTGCGGTTGTACTGATTTTGTTGTTTTTTATGGCTAATACCAATCGTTTTTTCATAGAAAATCGGCGTAAGGATATCAGTATCTTCCATTTGTATGGGTTGAACTACTACCAGATTTGTCTCTGGTTCATTTTAGAAATCTTCTTTATCGGAATTTTTTCTTTTGTAATCGGGATCGGCGTGGGAGTTCTCTTGTCGAAGTTGTTTAGTATGATCTTGGTAAAGGCCATGGATCTGCCGCTGAGAGTGCATTTCTTTTTCTCAACCGATGCGATCATAGCAACTGGCTTAGTGGTGCTCTTTATATTGGCGGTTGTTTCCTTCCAGATTTTATGGTTGGTATCGGGGTCGAAATTTTCTCACTTAAAAAAGCTTCGTTTGCGAAAAATTCAAGCGATGAAGGTATCTTTGCCGCAAAAAATCGCGGGTAGTATCGGGGCTCTCTTTTTATTAAGCGGCTGGGGTATGGCTGTGACCTATGTTGTCTTTTCTCGGACAGTGAGTGATCGTTTTGGCTTGCTGCGAGGAAATGCTTTACTAATGGGCTTAATCTTTTTACTCTGTGTATTGGGCAGCTATTTGTTTTTTGCATTCACATTGCGCTGGTATAATTCCTATCGACCAAAGCGTTTAAATAAAAATTTGGGGATGCTGTCGAGAAGCGAGTGGCAATTGCGGCTATTTAGCGAATGGCGTTTTTTTGGTTCCATTACAGTTGCGCTAGGATTAGCCTTGGCGATTTTAGGAGGAATGGCGGCGCTTGTTTCATTACAAATGCGTTTAGTTGATGAAATTGCCCCGGCTTCCGTGATGATTACACAGCAAAGCTATCAGAAGCTGGCACCGAAGCTGCAAAGCGTTGCTCCTTATCAACGGCAAACCTTACACTTAAAAGCAGTGCCGGCCAAGCAAAGCGTCGCAATTTCTGGAGAGGGTGTAAATTCTCAGCCAGAGATTACGGATGTCGTTTCGATATCTGACTATCAGGCTTTCCGGAAAACAAATCCTACCTTGCAGAACATTCAGCTGAAGTCTACTGATTCGACAGTTGTTTTGAGCTCCTATCAGCGTTATCTGAATGACTATGCTCGTTACAGTAAAATCATTTATTTGAAAAGTCAGAAGCTGAAGGTTCAAGAAACGCACCCTAATTTTTTCGGCGATACGAGCTTGCGATATGGTACGGGAATGATTGTCGTTTCTGATGAACTTTTTGATGAATTATCCGGAGTTTCTTATGCGTTAGAGGTAATTGATGTAGAAGATCGTTTTGAGAACAAGCTGAATCAAATGATTCGTGCTAATCTGAAGGGCGATTGGGATTATCCAATACATTATGATCTGACATGGAAAAATAAGCAGATTGTCGGAGATATTGTAGAAGGAGAAGGAAATAAAAAAGATGGATCAACGGTCTATCGTTCAGAGTATACCTCGTATCAGGAAGTCTATCGAATGACTCGCAGCAGTATGGGACTAGTGCTGTTCGTAGTAACCTTTGTGACCACCACATTTATTATTGTGACAGCTAGTATGGTCACATTGCGGCAACTTTCCGAATTTAAGCAAAAACGAAAGAAATACGGTCTATTACGGCAAATGGGCATTCCGGAAAAAACGATTTATCAAGAAATCAAACGTGAAAATCGAGTGGTGTTCTTTATTCCAGCGATCTTGGCTCTGATTCACAGTATGCTAGCCATCTCGGTCATCTCTCATATTGCTAAAAATGCCAACTATGGATTTGTTTATCTATTTTGCGGACTGATGCTAGTGGTCTATGCGCTATTCTATTGGACAACATGTGTCTATCAGAAGAAACTTTTATAAAAGCTTAAGAACAGGATGAATCGATATTCGGTATATCCTGTTTTTTCGTCTAGCTATTTTCCTGGTTACATCGGCAGAAAACCAATGATAGCAGGCAATTTGCTCATTATAAACACTGTTCCGAGTGTTGCGGATATCAATGTGACAAAACTGTTCGTTTGAAAGCGGTATATGTAAGAGAATCAAATGGTAGATTTTTGGCAGCCTCCTATAATGAGTACTAAATAAAAGGGAGAGGGCGATCGGATGAAGGAATTTTTTAAACGCCCCGCTACTCGTTACTGGTTAAGTTTTATTGGAAAGACGTTTTTCTACTTTGCCGTCCTTTTGATTCTAATTTACTTATACCATTACAAGAGTATCCAAGGCGGTAATTTTATCTATAACGAATTTTAATCGATTGAAAAAAGTTCGTTCTTGAATCGAACGGGGGGACAATCATGCAAAACATCATCACAGCAATTGATCAATGGGCGAATGAAACGCCAGAAGCAATTGCCTATCAATCAGAAACAGAACAGTTCAGTTATCAAACCTTGCATCAATGGTCCGATAACTTAGCACACTATTTGAATCAGAACATAGAATCAAACACACCAATCGTTGTTTTCGGTGAATTGGAATTTGAAATGATCGCTAGTTTTTTAGGGGCTGCTAAAAGCGGACATGCCTATATTCCGATCGAATCAAACACACCATTGGATCGCATCCAATTGATTTTAGAAGTCGCACAGCCAGCAATGATCTTAAGTGTTTTACCTTGGCCCGAAGAAATCAACGTGACTATTCCAGTTGTGACACCAGTCAAGCTGGCTGAGCTCTTTACGACTGAACAAGCGCCAACGGACCTGCAGCCAGTCGTAGCTGACGAAACTTTTTATATCATTTTTACTTCTGGAACGACTGGGGTACCGAAGGGTGTTCAAATCAGTCACAAGAATTTATTGAGCTTTGTGAATTGGGATTTGAAGGATTTCGGGATCGAACCAGGGATGCGCTTCTTGTCACAGGCGCCGTATTCCTTTGATCTTTCGGTCATGAGTGTTTATCCAGCCCTTTGCAGTGGCGGGACTCTGATCCCTATGGAAAAAACGGTCATCAATGATTTCAAGAAATTATTCAGCTTTTTACCAAATTTAGCTTTGGAGGTCTGGGTCTCGACCCCGTCATTCATGGATATCTGTCTAATGGAGAAGACCTTTGATGGCGAACATGTGCCTTCACTAAAGATTTTCCAATTCTGTGGCGAAGAGTTGCCGCGTAAGACAGCAGCTGAATTGCTTCGTCGCTTCCCGAATGCGAAGGTCTTTAATACTTACGGACCAACGGAAGCAACGGTTGCTATGACACAAATCGAAGTGACAGAAGAGGTTTTGGCGACATACGATCGTGTACCGATCGGCTATATTAAAGAAGACACGGAAGTTTTGATCTATGATGAAGATCACGAAGCAGCAGAAGGTGCTGCTGGTGAGATTATCATTAAGGGTCCCAGCGTTTCAAAGGGCTACATGCACAATCCAGAGAAAACAGCAGCAGCCTTTTTTGAGATTGACGGGGTTCCTGCCTACCATACCGGTGATGCTGGACGTTTGCAGGCAGATGGCTTGCTGCTATATGAAGGTCGGATCGATTTCCAAGTGAAGCTGCATGGCTTTCGAATTGAGCTGGAAGACATCGATCATCATTTAGAGAAAGTATCTTATGTGAAGCAAGCGACCGTTGTTCCAAAGTATCAAGACCACAAGGTTCAGCAATTAGTCGCTTATGTTGTTGCCAATGACAATGACTTTGAAAAAGCGTATCAGCTAACCAAAGCAGTGAAAGAAGAACTGGCAGAAGGCGTCATGGAATACATGATTCCGCAAAAATTTGTCTATGTTGACCAATTACCGCGGACGGCAAACGGCAAAATTGACCGCAAGCGATTAATTAACGAGGTGAACAGCTGATGATTGTACCTCACATGGTCCCATACGCGTCACCGATTTACTTCATTATTTTGATTGTGGCGCTGCTACCGTTAATTTTAAGCTTACTGCTTCGCGGCAAACGAATCGGTTGGTATCAATCACTGATCACACTGTTCTTCTTGTATGTTTCTTTTGGCGGAAAGGATTATCGCCAAGGACTGGCATTGATCGGCTACGTGATCTTCCAAAGTATTCTTGTTTGGTGTTACAACCATTATCGTAAAAACAAGAATCAAGCGGGTATCTTTTACTTAGCCGTATTTTTAAGTATCGTCCCTTTGATCCTAGTCAAAGTCACGCCATTCATGGATGGCGAAAATTCCCTCTTTGGATTTCTAGGGATTTCTTATCTGACCTTTAAATCGGTTCAGATCATCATGGAAATGCGTGATGGGATGATCAAGGAATACAGCCCGTTGAACTATATCAAGTTCCTGCTGTTTTTCCCAACGATTTCCTCTGGTCCGATCGATCGGTATCGCCGCTTTGAAAAAGATTTGAAGGAGCCGCCTACACCAGAAAAATACGTCGATTTATTAGGCGCTGGTGTTCACGATATTTTTGTCGGCTTTTTATATAAATTTGTAATCGGCTATTATTTTGGTCAAGTGCTGCTGCCAATCGTTGATCGAATGGCGATGCAGCATGGGGGCATTTCTTGGGGCCTAGTCGGCTATATGTATGTCTATAGTATGTATTTGTTCTTCGATTTCGCTGGCTACAGTCTGTTCGCAGTAGGTACCAGCAAGCTGATGGGATACGAGACACCACCGAACTTTAATAAGCCGTTCTTATCCTGGAACATCAAAGAATTCTGGAATCGTTGGCACATGACCTTATCCTTTTGGTTCCGCGATTACATCTACATGCGCTTGATGTTCACCTTGATTAAAAAGAAAACCTTCAAGAGTCGGATCGTCGCGTCAAATGTCGGCTACTTCGCTTTGTTCCTGATCATGGGCGTTTGGCACGGCTTGACTTGGTATTACATCTTGTATGGCTTCTACCACGCTGCATTGATTTGTCTGACTGATGCGTGGCTGCGATTCAAGAAGAAACACAAAAAACAGATACCATCTAATAAATTTACCCACGCGTTGGCAATCTTCTTAACCTTCAACGCTGTCTGCTTAAGCTTTTTGATCTTCTCAGGTTTTTTGGATAAATTAATATTTCACAATTTCTTTCTAGGAAGATAAACAGCTAAACTACAAAAACACGAAATGGAGCGAGTAACATGGAAGACACATTATTTAGTATTTTAGAAGATATCACAGGAACAGACGAAGTAAGAGACAATCCAGAGGTGGATTTATTCGAAGAAGGCTTGATGGACTCTTTAGCAACCGTTCAATTACTGGTTGAGATCGAAGGACAATTAGGCGTGCAAGTACCAGTTTCAGAGTTTGACCGCGCTCAATGGAACACACCAAATAAAATTATTGAACAAGTGAAAGCATTGCAAGCCTAATGAAAAAGAAACTCTTCGGTATCTTTGGGCCGATCCTTTTAGCGGCAGGTTTATTGGTTCTTCTGTTTTTTTCACCATTTAAAATCAACAGCAACGATCCAAAGCTGATCAAAGCTGCTTCAAGTTCGATGGCGGGAAATGTTCTGCGAGGAAACAGTATCACAAAGGAAGCCCTAAGTACCGATAAATACGTCCCCTTCTTTGGTTCCTCTGAATTGAGTCGGATCAGTCCGTTCCATCCATCGGTCCTAGCCGAAAAGTATGACCGCGGCTATACTCCGTTTTTGATGGGCGCACCGGGAACCCAGTCGCTGACCCAATTCATGATGATGCAGTCGTTGGGAAACGAGCTGAAAGATCGAAAGGTGGTCTTCATCATTTCTCCACAATGGTTTGTTAAAAATGGGATCAAACGTGACTATTTTGATGCCTATTATTCCCCAGAGCAAACCTTGACTTGGCTGTTGAATCTAAAAAAAGTCCAAGCCAGTGATCAATATTTGGCTCAACGCCTGACGCATTACGGAGTGGTAAGAAAAGATGAACGTTTAGAAAGAATGCTGGATGCAGTGATGGATGGCCGTTTGCCAGATAAAACGGATGTCACCTTCAGCAAGCTAAAATTAAATATGTTGGAACGTGAAGATGAATTGTTCAGTACGATCGGGATGATCAGTAAACAGAAGGCGATTGATGAAAATGTCAAAGCCCTGCCTGAAGCTTATGATCAGCATAAGTTGAATCAGTTAGCCAATCGTTTAGGCAAGCAGGCGACTCAAGGAAATGAATTTGGTATTCAACATCGTTTTTATCAAAAACGAATCAAACCTCATATGGATCGATTTGCCAATTCGCAACGAAAATGGGATTATCGCTATTCCCCAGAGTTTTCCGATTTTCAATTGGCGCTTGATCAATTAGCGAAAAAGCATGCGGATGTGCTCTTTATCATTCCACCTGTCAATGGCCGCTGGGCGAAATTTACAGGTCTTTCTGATGAGATGTTGCAGCAATTCTCGGCTAAGATCAAATATCAATTAACTTCTCAGGGCTTCACCAATATCGCTGACTATTCAGACCAACAAAATACACCGTACTTCATGCAAGATACGATTCATTTGGGTTGGAAGGGCTGGTTAGCGGCAGACAAAAAAATCGCACCGTTTTTGAGAAATCCTAAGTCTCAAGGCGAAAATTATACCCTCAACAATCGCTATTTCTTAAGTAAAGAATGGCAGGAAATGAATCCAGATGCAATAAAATAGAAGCAGGGCAATCACACTTGTAAACTTGTGATTGCCCTGTTTTATTGTCTAAATCAGCGAAGTAAAAGGGCTATTTAATAGGATCACTTTTATTTAAAAAAAAGAATTTTGAAGTGAAATAGAAACAAGCAAAACAACTTTGTGACTGGACTTTATTTTTTAGGTGTTCTTTTTCATATCTTTATAGTCAATTTAGAGAGAATAAGCATAATCACACCTGTAACTTTAAAAAAATTAAAAAAACACCTATAAACGAAAACGTTTGTTTTTTTTAATTCTCAACTACGAAAGAAAAAAACTCCATTTTCACTTTTAGCGTTATACTTTTATCAAATAATAAAGCGTATACATGGCTGGAGGGAGCCCATACAAATGAAAACGATGAAGCAGGAAAAACCGCTATTACCGAGAACCTTGTTTGGAGTGAAAAGAACCACACTGGAGGCGAAAATCGCTAGCTATTTCGAATTTTCTCAAGATGTTGCCACATTTATTAAGTACCTTGTAGTGGTTATGGTACGAAATTCACTTGTTGTTAGTGATTTTTCTTTTCTTTGCCAAGAATTGGTTTGTGAGGTGTTCCTGACAGCAGAGCCTAGTGATGCGCTGCGTGAATACTGTGCTTATTTTAAAGATTATTTCAAAAACAGCGGAGATTGGGACAAGGTCGTTCGCCGCTTGTTTGTTGACAAAAAGGAATACTATCGGTTAACCGAGAAAGCTCGTGCATATAAAAAACGTTTAGATAATCCCGGAACAGAAAAACCGCAGAATCCAGAGCTGGCTCTTCGGCTCGTTTCTACCTTTGAAGATGCGTCAGGCAAGAAGCACGCGCTGACGATTGCTGATGCAGACGAAACACGCTCAAGGGCGGAAACTTCTCAAATTCTGGAAATCCTTACGACTGTGGCATTCTTTGAGACAGCTGCTGGTGTAAGACGGTTTGTAAAATTAGTCCAAGCGAAGCGCCCAGGAGTAAAAGATACTTTTGTGGAAGAGGAAGTATCGGTTGAGGAACAAGTTGAGGAACAAGTCGAGGATCAAGTAGAACATCAAGACGCCCTACAAGTAGCGTCCGTCCAAAATTCAGAAGCGCCAGAAGTAAAGACAATCGAAATCGTTGTGCCCGCAGGAGTTGATCTGAGTACGTTGGATGATCAAGAGTTACTGACATTGGTTCGCGTAGGACACCCCGATGTGGTTAGTTTAGAAAATGTTCGGGTGGTGTTTACTGAAGAAGAGCCGGAGGAACCGGTAGCGGATGAACTTGAAATGCAAGAACCTACTCTCGATCTCGAACCTATGAGCGCCCAGACGTCACAAACCTTGTTAAAAGACAGAGCTACGCCGAAAACCGCAACCGACGTCTCTGATCCGCCAACCGCAAAACCACAGAAGCCTAACAAGACGAAACTGCTGACACCTAAAGGTGCTTATGTTCGGAATTTGATTGAGAATGGGCCTCAGAAAAAAGGCAGTTGGAAAAAGAAGGGAGATAGTGCTAAGAAGAAAAGAAAATGAGCGATTTAATTTTTAAACAGGTATAGTTGTTGCCTCTTCAAATTGTAAAATAAAAGAGCCCAAAGAAAATATTCTTTGGAACTCTAGTCAATTTCTTGCTAATAATTTTTATAATAGAAGATTGCTAGCTGTGTTCGGTCACGAACCCCTAATTTATCTAATAGCTGGCTGATGTTGTTGCGGACTGTACCCTCACTCAAGAACAGCTCTTGGGCAATCTCCTTGTTGTTTTTGCCATTGGCGACTGCAATCAGAATACTTTCCTCTCTTTCAGATAAGTCAATGGCTGGTTGTTTGCGAAGAGATTGATCCGTCAAGATCGAAGCTAATTTTCCTACGATCTCTGTTCCAAAGACAGTCTGTCCATTATATACAGCTTTGATTGCAGGGACAATACTGCCCAGATCCTGCTTGATCAAATAGCCTTTGACACCGATCTGCAAAGCTTCCCGGATATAGTCATCATCGCAAAAGGTCGTTAATAATAAAATGACGGCTTCTGGCACCTGTTTAAAAATCGCTTTTGCGGCTTCGATCCCAGTACTATCTCCCATACGAATATCTGTTAATAGAACATCCGGATGCTCCTGCAAATATAGTTTAACTGCTTCTGGTGCGGAATTTCCGGTACCGACAACGTTTATTTCATCAGATATTTCTAAAATAGTTTTCAATGATTCCGTTACCAACGGGTCATCGTCAACAACAACAACGCGAATCATGGCATACCTCCTCCTAGTACTATAGAATCTTTTCTTCTTGTTCAATGGTTATTGTGAAAGGATGTTTGACTGTCTTTTGGCAGAACGATATGAATTAGAAAATTATCTAGAGTTTGTGAGACATGCAGTTGTCCGTTAATTTGTTCTACGCGCTGCCGCATGCTTTTTAAACCAATGCCATCTCCGCTCTTCTTGGCAAGCGTTCCATTATCAAGAATTTGCAGTCGATAAAAGGCAGGCAGTTCATTAAATGAAAGTGTCACTTTGGTAGCATTACTGTGTTTCATCACATTAGCCAGCGCTTCCTTAAGAATCATAAGCAGCGTTCGTTCTTGCTCCTGATTCATACCTTCTGGAACATTTCCCCGAATCTCCACTTCGCAAAATTGAAAATCTGCAATTAATAATTCAAGTCCCTTTGAAAAGGAAAGTGAGGTCTCGTGAAGATCGTGGACACTTTCGCGAATATTATCCATCCCTGTATGAATCGTTGTCCGTAATTGGTTCAACGGTTTTTTTAAATTCTCTGTTTGATTGACTGCTTCAATTGCGCCAAGCTGAATAATCGCACTAGATAGTAGATGTCCGACGTTATCATGGATGTCGCGAGCGATCCGATTTCGTTCTTCGGAAATTTCCAAATCGATGAAGGTTTCCTGCGATTGGATGAGCTCCTGATTTTTCAGTTTCAACAGTTCTTGCTTTTCCCAACTGTCATCCTTTAATTGCAGCAAGGCTTCTTTTATCTCGGATTGTTTTTTTCCACGCCAGGCTAAAAGGATCGCGAAGCTACTCAAGAGTAAAATCAGCATACGCTCTGGTGAAGAATAGGCATCTTGTAATAAGGGGACTGCTAAGACGATTAGTGCCCAGCTCCAAATAATCTCTTCGCGCCAAGCGATCCGCAGGTTTGCCGGCAAGAAAAGCAGCAGTGGGGGCCAGAAAAAACTTAGGATTAATAAGGGAAAAACGCCCAATGCTTGTCCTAAAGCCTGCTTCAGCAATAGAGCGGGACCGGCCAAAAGGATACTGGCTAACAAATAGACCACCATTTGCGGTTTGAAATCCTGTTGAAAAAGCAACAGGATCCCAATCAATTCTAAAAAGAAAAAATCCATTGAATAGCTGTTTAAATTTTTCATTGACGCTCCTACTCTGTATTAAGGCTTCATTTCTCTGATTGCGGAGAAATAAGGTTGATTCGCATCATCAATTATTACGTCATTTGATTTAGGTGAAATTCTGCACGAATCAAATGACATTTGTCATCTTATGATTGGCGCAAACTCACTACAAGCAAACGCTTATTTTCATTATAGTAAATGTAAGAAGAAAAGGAAAAGGGGTTTTTCAAATGTTGATCGAAATCGAGAACTTAGTAAAACGTTATGGTGATTTCACCGCCTTGAATCATTTAAATTTATCTGTAAAAAAAGGGGAGATATTGGGATTGCTTGGTCCAAACGGCAGCGGCAAATCCACTACTATCAATTGTATTCTTTCATTACTGACCTATGACCGCGGATCAATCAAGATTTTTGGAGAAGAAATGGGACCGGAAAAGTATAACATCAAACAAAAAATCGGGGTTGTCCCTCAGGAAATTGCTTTTTTTGAAGAATTGACTGTTACGGACAATATCAATTATTTTTGCGGAATGTATATTCAAGAAAAAGCAAGACGTGAACAATATGTCGAAGAAGTGATTCAGCTCGTTGGCTTAGAGGAGTTTCGCAAATTTTATCCGAAACAGCTAAGCGGCGGATTGAAACGACGGTTGAACATTGCTTGCGGAATTGTCCATAAGCCGGAATTGATTTTCTTAGATGAGCCAACTGTCGCAGTTGACCCTCAGAGTCGAAATAAAATTTTGGACAGCATCAAGGAGTTAAATCGGATGGGTGCAACGATTGTCTACACGACGCATTATATGGAAGAGGTCGAGATTTTGTGTAACCATATCGTCATCATCGACCAAGGACAAGTGATTGCGGAAGGCAGCAAAGAACAATTGAAAAATATGGTTCGTGAGAATGAAAAATTAATTATTGAAGTTCCAGGACTATCCCAAGAACAAGTGGATGCGGTCGGAGCTTTTCCATCGATTATCGAAGTAACTTATGATGAAAATTATTTAAGTGTAACGACGAAAGAGTTGAAGGAAACCTTGCTGCCGATCTTAAATTATTTTGAAGTCGAAAAAATTATGTATGCCAACATTCATACACAAGAGGCGACACTAAACGATGTCTTTTTAGAAATAACTGGAAAAGAATTGAGAGATTAGGAGGAGCTAAGATGTTTATTCGTTTGTTTACGTATCGATTACGTGTTCTGTTAAGAAATCGCAGCTTACTTTTTTGGACCCTCGCTTTTCCAATCGCATTAGGTCTGCTGTTTAATCTAGCCTTTGGCGATCTCGACAAAATTTGGGGGACAGAGCAATCCACGGTCGGAATCGTTTCTACTGATGAAGCCAATCAGGAACGCTTTGAGAATGTGTTAAAGGAAATCAAGCAAGATGGAAAAGTGATTTTTAAAAGCAAAGCAATGACTAAGAAAAAAGCCCAAGAGCAGTTAGCCAATGATAAGCTTTCCGGTTATTTTACAATTGACGAAAAAGAAATTGAACTATTTGTCAGTAAAAGTGACACGCAGCAAACGGTTTTAAAAGAAGTCTTGAATCAATATCTGCAAAATACCAATAAGGCAGAAACTTTGATGGCAACTGGGAAGGTTCAACCGCAAGAGATCAACCAGCTGCTTCAGCAGGAGAGCTATGTGAAAGATGGAAACGGCACAGGAAATTTCAATTTGAAATCCTTCTACTTTTTTACATTGGTCGGTATGACGATCATGTATGGATTCATGTGGGGGCTGCGCAACGCAAATGACCAGCAGGCCAATCAATCACCTGAAGGTATCCGCTTATGTCTGATCCCTCGAAATAAATTACTTGTTTCATTTGCCAATATGCTGGCAAGCTTTATCCTGTTCTTTGTTCAGACAGTCTTGATTCTGATGTTCTATCGATTTGTCTATCAAGTTGAGTTTGGCGATCATTGGAACTATATTTTGCTCGTCTGCGCTTTAGGCACCTTTACCGCTATTTCGTTTGGTACGTTAATCGGTAATGTTTTTTCAAAACTGGATTTTCAACAAAAAATATCAATCGGGATATCGATCTCGATGATCATGAGTTTCCTAGCGGGAATGATGGGTTCTCAGTCAATTAAATATTGGATCGATGTGAATCTGCCGTTTTTAGGACGGATTAATATTGTTAATCTAATCAGTGAAAGTCTTTATCAATTATTCTACTATCAATCGTTGACACCCTTTTATACCAACTTGATTTGGTTAGTTGGATTTGGTGTGTTGTTTATCCTGCTTAACTATTCTTTCGAAAGGAAGGTGCAATATGACCACTTATAAGGCGATTCTGGAAATTTTAAAAAGGAAAAAAGGCAGTTTGCTGCTAGGGGTCATTATCATGGCAGTGATCACCCTTTTCTATGCTGGACAATTAACCAAAGATGCAGAAGAATTAACCGGGGCGAAAATCGCGATTCTTTCAGAGGATGATTCTGCGATTGAAAAGGGCTTCGTTGATTATTTAGGTAAGCAGCATAATCTTGTTAAGTTGAAGGATACCTCGCAAAAAGGGTTGGATGATGCGCTGTATTTTGATGAAGTAGAATACATTTTAGAGATCCCCAAAGACTTCTCTGAGAAGTTAGCACAAGGAGAAGGTGTGAAACTAGCTGGCAAGACGCGTCCAGCGACCTTTTCTAAATCATTAGTGGATACGACAATCAATAATTTTATGAATACCTATTTGACCTATCAAAAGCAAATGCCAGAGGATAGTCCAAAGGATGTGCTCAAGAAAACTCAGTCAACGCTGAAGGAAGATGGGAAAGTAAATTTTGATCTAACGTATCATAAAAAGAAAAAGCAACAGGTCAGCGGACAAATCTATAACTTATTGGCTTATGGAATGTTCATGTCGATTTTTAGTGGCTATGCCGCAGTAAACTTAGCCTTCAATCGTGAGGAGATCAGTCGCCGCAACAGCTGTTCACCAATTTCGCGCCGGAAGCTATCACGAAAAATTGCGATTGGAAATTTGGTCTATTCAATCTTCTGTTGGGTCCTGTTTATAGCTTTTGTTTTAGTTATCACTAAAGGAGCGTTCGATCAGGTCATGGGCTACTTCGTACTGAATACACTCGCCTTTTTCATAGCTATTATCAGCTTTTCGGTATTGGTTACGAGTATTATGAAAAATGAAGATGCCATCGCGGGGATCAATAATATCTTTATTATGGGGAGCTGTTTTGTCGGCGGAGTCTTTGTACCAAGTGCGTTCTTACCTGATGTGGTAAATAAAATCGCCGCCTTCACCCCGACCTATTGGTTTGCCCAGAACAATGAATTGATCGGAAAAACAGTGAATTTCAATCAAGCTTTCCTAGATAAATTCTTATTCCAATCTGGCGTGCTGTTAGCATTTGCGGCAGCTTTCTGGGTCATTCATATGATCACGATGAAAGAAAAGGGGAGTTTGGTTTATAAAAAGGTGAAAGCATAAGGAAAATCAGCGTGTCCGTATAGGCTACGCTGATTTTTTATACTTCAAAGTAAATCTGTTGTTCTTCACCGAAAAAGATGGGGAGTAATTCGTTCAAAGTCCCTGCAAGCTTATGTGTGTTTAAATCAGTTTTTTTGACCCAAAAGAGATCTTCGGGAACGGGTTGCTTTTTGACTGTCGCCGTATAAAGAAATGCCAGCTCACGAGTCTCCTTAGCTAAGTTGTTCCATTCAGCGGTTCCTCGCAGAACGGGTTGGATCATCAATCCCGTTTCTTCTTCAATTTCTCTTAAAGCAGCCTCATAGCTGCCTTCTTCTTTTTCCACATGACCACCCGGAAAAGTCCAGCCGGGCCAATCCTTCTTCTTTCGATCCTGTACTAAGATTTCCCCTGCCTCATTTTCCAGCATGACCATCATAGTTAATTCAATCGCCAACAAACGTGTCATTTGATCACCTCGTAGTGATTATACAACATACTACGCAGATTTTTTTGACAATGGTATACTAATTTATGGATAAACGCTATCCAGCTTTCTTGTTTTAAGAGAATTTGAGCGATTATTTTTTTATGGATAGTCAAATACAAAGCAATTATATTTTTTAGCAAAGCAGGAGGAGTAAGAGTGGAAAAACAGGAAGAGCAATTATTGATTGATTTAACTTCAGCACGCGGCATCGCTGGAAATGAAGATGAGGTCAGAGAAGTCTTTAAAAATTATGCGAAGGGTTTCGCTGACGACATTTTCTTTGATGGGTTAGGCAGTGTCATCGCAAAGCACGGTGGCGGCGGCGGACCAAAAGTCTTCATTTCAGGACATTTGGACGAAGTTGGCTTTATGGTTACCAAGATCACCGAAAAAGGCTTTTTAGAATTTCAAACGATTGGCGGCTGGTGGAATCAAGTGATGCTGGCACAACAAGTTGAAATCAAAACCCGTAAAGGAAAAATCATTCATGGCGTAATCGGCTCAAAACCACCACATGTGCTGACGCCAGAAGCTCGGAAACGCCCGTTCGAAATCAAAGATATGTTTATTGATATCGGGGCATCAAATGCGGATGAAGCCAAAGAATGGGGCATTCGTCCTGGCGATATGGTGACACCATATATTCAATATCAACGAATGAATGATTCGAAATTCTTATTGGCAAAAGCATGGGATAACCGGATCGGGACGGCTGTGGCTTTACGTGTTTTAGAAAATTTATCCAAGCGAGAGCATCACAATGTGCTGTTCGCCGGCAGTGATGTCCAGGAAGAAGTTGGTTTACGGGGAGCTCGGACAAGTTCTCATATTGTGAATCCAGATATCGCGTTTGCGTTAGATACAGGTACCGCGGGTGACACACCGGGGATGACACCAAAAGAGGCGGATTCCGTTCTTGGAAAAGGTCCGCAAATCCTAATCTATGATGCATCGATGGTTCCTCATAAAAAATTATTGGATTTCGTGATCGATGTTGCTGAAGAATTAGAAATTCCATTCCAGTATACAGTGATTGCCGGTGGTGGAACCGATGCTGGTCAAATGCATTTAACACGGGACGGTGTTCCTTCATTAGCTATCACAGTACCAGTCCGTTACCTGCATTCACATACTTCGATTATTCACGAAGAGGATTATTTTAATACGGTCAAATTAGTCACGGAAGTCGTTGCTCGTTTAGACTATGATACAGTTGGAGAAATCAAGAATTACTAATTTCTTTAGCTAAAACAGGTTGTTGTTTGTTTTATGTCCCTCGGTTCTTGTCAAAGGAGAAATGCGATTTGACTACGAAGATAGATACAAAACGTACAGAAGTGGAACACTTAAAAAAGGAATTGCAAACATTTAAGCGATTAACCTTTGCGAATGTTCCAATTGCACCTGAAAAACAACGAATTGAACAAAAAATAAAGAAATTAAACGAAGAAATAGCCAAATTAGCAGAGTCATAGGAGTCTGCTGCTGCCTGTGAAAAATACAAACTTGATTACGAGCTAGCTCAATACTAGAAGGCAGAAATTTAGTCGGATAGTATACGGCTTGAGGATCAAACTTATTTTTTCGGAAGGAAAAAATAATTACTTTAAAATGAAGAAGGAGTGTTTTTATGCGTCTTAGTGATTATCGTCAAATGGCGAAAGACCGTCTTAATGGTCAATGGGGAATTAATGTAGGGTTAGTGGTGATCGTTGGACTGCTGACAGCAGCAATTAGTAATGTTTCTACGATGACTGACAATACGAATATTCAGTTAGGAATCTCATTTTTATTAGGTATTCTGGTACTTTTTGCTTTTAGCTACTCATTATATTATGTCAGCTTGTATGTCGTACGGGGTGGTCGAGCTGAACTGGGTCAAATTTTTGTTGTTTTTCAGCAGGGATATTATGTTCCGTTGATGATCATCAATATTCTTGCTCAAATTGTACAATATGTTTTGGCAGCGATCTTTTTCATTCCATTATTGTTGCAAGCGGGTAGTAGTGTATATATCTCGCTGATTTCAACTGGTGGATTAACGACGAACACAGAAAGTGTTTCTACGCTGATGAACATTGGTGTATTAGGACTTTATGTCATCTCAACGTTACTTTTTTTACTGGTAACAACAATTATTAGTATCATCTTTAAGTTCGCTGTTTGGGTGAAATTTGATTATCCCGATTTGAGTGTGGCTGATTGTATCAAACGTGCTTGGGTCTTATTGAAGGATCGCTGGGGTAAATATATCTTATTGCAATTGTCATTCATTGGCTGGTACATTCTAGGGTTTGTCGCATTGATCGTAGGTCTGCTTTTCGTAGCGGTCTATGTAAATACGGCGAGTGCTGCTTTTTATGACCAAGCCTTGAAGGAAAAAATTGATCAGGGGGAATTAGCATGAAGCTGACCGTACTCGGTTGTTTAGGTGCATATCCTTATGAAGGTCAAGGAACCACCAGCTATTTGCTGCAGGCTGATGGCTTTAACTTATTACTGGATGCTGGTAGTTCGACCCTTGTGGAATTGGAAAAGGAACTTGATCCGCTGGACTTGGATGCGGTGATTTTGACGCATTACCATCATGATCACATTGCGGATCTCGGGGTGCTGCAATATTATTGGCAGCTTTATCCAACGCAAACACCTAAGCCTATTTTGCCGATTTATGGACATACAGAAGACGAATTTCATTTCAACGATTTGACCATGGAAGGTGTGACGGAAGGTCGTTCCTACTTTGAAGCAGAAGAATTGAAACTTGGACCGTTTCTTGTTACGTTTATGAAGACGATTCATCCGGTGCCTTGCTATGCGATGCGCTTTGTGGAAGAAAAAACCGGAGCTGTTTTTGTCTTTACAGGTGATTCTGGGTATTTGGAATCCTTTAATGAATTTGCCAAGGACGCCGATCTATTTTTAGCGGACACTTATTTGTTTAATGGCAACGAAAAACATAAAGCTCATTTTACCGCAGGCGAAGCGGGAACATTTGCCAAAAATGCCGCAGTCAAAAAGCTAGTCTTGACTCATTTGCCGCAACACGGTGATCTGGAAGAGCTGCGTCAACAAGCTGCAGCCGTTAGCGGGGAAATTCCCGTTGAATTGGCTCAGCCCCACAAAGTTTTTGAAATATAAGAAAAAGAGGAGTTGGAACTATGCTATATGTACCAAATGACAAAGAACGTGATCCACGAGTAAACCTTGCCATCGAGACGTATTTATTACAAAATATGCCGCTCGATGAACCAATCTTGCTTTTTTACATCAATGAACCGTCGATTATCATTGGTCGTAATCAAAATACGATCGAGGAAATCAATAAAGAGTATGTGGACGAAAAAGGGATTCATGTCGTTCGCCGCTTAAGTGGCGGGGGTGCTGTGTATCATGATCTTGGAAATTTGAACTTTAGCTTTATCATGCCAGATGATGGCAACTCCTTTAGAGATTTCAAAAAATTGACGGAGCCGATCGTTGAAGCCTTGCATAAGCTTGGAATTGAAGGGGCACAATTAAAAGGTCGGAACGATCTTGTGATTGACGACAAGAAATTCTCCGGTAATGCGATGTATTCGACAAATGGCCGGATGTTCGCTCATGGAACCTTGATGTTTGATAGTGATATTGATGAAGTCGTCAATGCCTTAAAAGTTAAGAAAGATAAGATCGAATCCAAAGGCATCAAATCGATCCGTTCTCGTGTGACGAACATCAAAGATTACTTACCGGCTGATAAACAAGCGATGACGACAGAAGAATTCCGCCAAGCGATTCTTTTGCAGATTTTTGGTGTAGACAGTGTGGACCAAGTGAAAACTCATGAGTTGAATGAGGAAGACTGGAAAGCAATCAATCAAATCTCGGAAGAATACTACAAAAACTGGGATTGGAATTATGGCCGTTCACCAGAGTTTAACTTGGAACGGCAAAAACGTTTTTCTATCGGTTCGATTGAAGTTCGCTTAGACGTTGCCAACGGTAAGATCGAAAAAGCCAAAATCTTCGGTGATTTCTTTGGCTTAGGCGAGATCAAGGATGTTGAGAACCAATTGATCGGTACGCGCTATGATAAAAAAGCCCTAGAGGAATGCATTGATCAGATTGACTTAACTCACTACTTTGGTAATATCACCAAAGAAGATTTCTTAGAATTGATTTATTAAATGTCCAACAAACGACCTTCTGTTTAGCAAAAGGTCGTTTGTTTTTTTGATTTTTGTTAAGATAGTCAGTGAAAGCAGAATAAAGGAGCTCTTTATGAAAAAGCGTGAATTCATCGTTCAAGACTTATTGAGTAAAATCTATCAGGAAGAATTTAATAATGGAAAATTGCCGAATCAGCGGAAGTTAGCGGAAATCTATGGCGTTTCCCGCTTTACGATTCAGCAGGCAGTGAAAAATTTAGAAGAAATCGGGATCGTCCGCGTCGTTCAGGGGTCAGGGATTTTCGTTCACGAGAAGTGGGTGAAAAACCCGCTGATCTTCAATTCGCTGACTCGAACGCCCTATGACCGGATCGATTCAAAGATGATCGAACTAAAGAAAACACCTGCCACCTTAGACGAACAGAAAATCTTTCAAATCAATGAAGGCGAGGAAATTTGGACGTTTGAGCGGATTCGGATCGTCAATTACAAAATCGAACAGTTAGAAATTTCAAAGATGCCGGTCTCGATGTTTCCTGACTTATCTCAGGAAGTGGTAGAGCATTCGATTCAAAACTATGTGGAGCAGAAGGGCTACCGCATCTCTCATTACATTACCAGCTATGACCCCATCACAACTTCCAAGGAGCAGTCCAAGCTGCTGCTCTGTAAACGCGGAACACCCGCGATGCAGATTACGAATCGAGCCATTTTGGAGGATGGGCAGATCTTTGAATACAGCAGCATCGTGGCGATCGATTATTCTGTAACGTATATTCGTCCCTTTGACCGTGAGATTCATCGGTCACGGATTGATTAGAAATCTTATTGCAAACAAAATGACCCGCACTTCGAAGGCAGAAGTACGGGTCATTGCTTTTATTTTTATGGTGTTACAATCGTTCCATCCGGTGTCCGGCTTTGTGTCCATTCGTGAGTGCGATAAACGACTGGATACTCGGCCGCCAGTTCTTCATTAAAGGTCACACCGATGCCGCTTTCCTCGATGGGATAAAAGAAGCCCTTGTCTGGAGTTGGAATATTACCAAAGACTTTTTGTGTGTTCGCAGGAACATCGATATTTTCCTGGATCGCAGCATTATGCAAGTGAATGTTCAAATGAGTATTCACCGCTAACCCAACTGGTGTAATATCGGAGGGTGTATGCCAAGCGATTCGGATTCCCATCGCTTCACAATAGTGAGCCAATTTTAAGGCTGGAGTGATCCCGCCGATTTGGGAAACATGCGCACGCATGTAGTCAATGTGACGATTGCGAACTAATTCCTTCCACTCCATCGGATTATTGAACAATTCGCCGGTTGCGATCGGTGTTACTGATTGACTGCGTAATTGCGCCAACCATTCGTTTTGGTTTGGCGGCAGGATATCCTCTAAGAAGAAGAGATTGTATTTTTCTGCAGCCTTCGCAAATTTGATGGCTTGGTTGGGATGAAGACGTTCATGGACATCATGGAGCATTTGAAACTGGCTGCCGTAGTTGTTTTGAATGCTTTCGAACATGTCTAATGTCGTCTGCATATAGTCCTCTTGATCAAAATAAGAGCCCTCAAGTGGTTTTTCAGGCGTTTCCAGCCTGCTTGGATTGCCGCCGTAAAAGCCCAATTGACAGCGAATGTAACGATAGCCTTCTGCTAAGAATTTGTCGATCTCACTATACAGTTCATCTAGGTTATCTGCTACTGCATGGGTATAAGCTGGAATTGCGGTCCGCGCTTTCCCACCGAGTAATTGATATAATGGCATGTCTGCCAGCTTGCCCTTGATATCCCACAGAGCCATATCGACACCTGAGATGGCATTATTGGTGATGGGTCCGTTGCGCCAATAGGAATTGACGTTCATCACTTGCCAAATGTCTTCGATTTGATTCGCGTCTCTTCCAATCAGTAATGGTTTTAAGTATTCTTCCACGACTGTTTGAACGGCTAATGGCCGAAATTGAAAGGTTCCGCAGCCGACGCCGGAGACGCCCTTGTTCGTTTCTACCTTGACCACTAATAAATTATGGCGATCAGGTTTGATGGCGAAGCTTTTTATATCTGTAATGATAGTAGGTGTCATTTTCTTCACTCCAATGTACATAGATAAGATTCGTTTGCATGCTCATTGAAACATGTAAATGATAGGGCTGTCAATTTGGTCTAAAAAAAAGGAGTTAAAGCACGTAAAAACAGTCCAATTTTTTAATTAAACTTATAAGAACGTTGGTATAGAGCTGTTTATTTTTAATTATTAACAAAAAGGACTGGTTTTACAAGAGTGGTTTACCATGCTACTATGTGGGTGAAAACGGAAACACATTTACTTACGTTTCGAAGAATAAGGATGTCAGTTCAACTTTTTGCAGTTTATCAAAAGAGATATCAATTTTGAAGATTTGGTAAATCACTAGATTGAACGCTTTAGTTGAATGATATACGGCATTCGAAACGGACTAATTTTTCTGTGAAAAATTAATTCACTAACACGAATAAGGATGTCAGTTCAACTTTTTGCAGTTTACGAAAAGAAAAATCAATTTCGAAGATTTAGCAAATCAATAGTGTGAACACTTTAGTTGAATGATATACGGCATTCGAAACGGACTAATTTTTCTGTGAAAAATTAATTCACTAACACGAATAAGGAGGAAGAAAAAGTGAAGCATGAGGATGTAGCGAAACAAATTATTAAAAATGTCGGCGGTGCAGAAAATATCAATAATGCTTGGCATTGTATGACCAGGCTGCGTTTCAATCTAAAAGACGAAAAATTGGTAGATTACGCTGGTCTTGAGAAGATAACGAAAGTGGTTGGAACGAAATATCAAAGTGATCAGCTGCAGGTAGTGATCGGAACAGACGTAGCGGAGTATTTTGCACCCATTGCTAAGGCGTTAGGATTGGATGAAAATAGTCAGCAAGGTGACGGCGAGAAAAAAGGAGCCATATCCTTATTTATGGATACTGTTTCCGGCGTTTTTGGTCCTATCGTTCCGGCGATCGCTGGTGCGGGGATGATCAAAGGGTTGATGGCTGGGCTAGTTGCCTTGAATGTCATCTCAAACCAAACGGATACGTACTTGATCATTGATATGATCGCCAGTGGTGTCTTTACCTTCTTGCCATTCTTTGTCGCGGCATCGGCTGCTCGTATTTTTAAAACTAATCAATATTTAGCGGTCGCGATTGCGGCAACATTGCAATTTCCGACGATGACAAATGCGGTAGCTGAAGGCTCGATCTCGGCCTTTAAACTATTCGGCGTCGTTCCTGTGCCGGTCTTTAATTATGCGGGAACCGTTATTCCAATTATTTTCGCGGTATTGGCGCTGAGCTATATCTATCGTTGGGTTGATAAAGTTCTGCCGCAGGTATTACGGACAGTCTTTACGCCAACCATTTCTTTGTTTGTTGCAGGATTAGTTACATTGACGATTATCGGGCCAATTAGTATTCATTTAGGAAATCTGTTGGCGGCTGGCGTAGCGTGGCTGTTTTCAATCTCACCAGTATTGGCGGGGATTGTCGTTGGTGCGATTCGTCCGATTGCGATCTTTACAGGTCTGCATCATGCGATGACACCGATTGCTCTACAGAACTTTGCCAACCAAGGCTATGACATGCTGATGCCAATGATGTTTATGGCGAACATGGCGATCACTGGTGCGACAGCGGCGATCTATACAAAAGTCAAATCAAAAGAAGATAAATCCCTTGTTTTATCATCCGCTGTTTCTGGTTTGTTAGGAATCACGGAGCCGGCATTATTCGGGATTTTGTCAAAATACAAAAAAGCCTTTATTGCCGCAACAGTCGGTAGTTCTGTGGCATCTGCCTTTATCAGTTTCTTCGGTGTACGTATCTATGGCTATATTTTATCAAGTATTTTCAGCCTGCCAGCATACATTGGTCAGTACTTTATTTTTGCGGTACTAGGGATCTTGATCGCGTTGATCTCTTCATTTGTGATTACGTATATGCTGGTTCCAGCTGAACAGGCAGAAGCTGATGAGCTGACTAATGAAGTTGCACTGCATGCTGTGGCAAAAGGCGATTATATTCCTTTAGAGGATGTGCCAGACGAAGTTTTCTCAACGAAGATGATGGGTGACGGCTTTGCAATTAACTCTGTTGACGGTGCCGTTTATGCGCCAGTTAGCGGAACCGTGACTACTGTCTTTCCTTCAAAGCATGCCATTGGGATTCAAACCAGTAATGGTGTGGAGGTTCTGGTTCATATGGGGATTGATACGGTGTCATTAGACGGTAAAGGCTTCGATGTTTCTGTTAAAGCGGGCGACAAAGTCACAGCGGATACGAAAATCGCGCAGATGGATCTGGCTTATATTCATAGACAAGGAAAAGAAAGCATGATCATTGTGGTGATTACCAACATGGATCGGGTGTTGAAATTTTCTGGTGAAAGAGACCTAGAAGGGCAGCATCAAGCGGGCGTCATTTTAGAACGTGCTTTGCTGAACGGTTAGGAGATAGCGATATGAAACGAATGGACATTTTGTCACGTTTAAAAAAAGCGGGTGTGATCGCAGTGGTTCGCGGAAAGGATTCTGCTGAGGCAGTTAAAGCCAGCCAAGCGATTATTGCTGGCGGAGTGACGGGGATCGAAGTTACGTTTACCGTTCCTAACGCACAGACAGCGATCCAAGAATTAGTTGAAGAATATCAAGGGGCAGACGTTGTAATCGGTGCTGGAACAGTGCTGGATGTGGTGACGGCTCGCTTAGCCATCATGGTGGGAGCGGAATTTATCGTCAGCCCAAGCTTTGATCAGGAAACGGCAGAGCTGTGCAATCTATATCAGATCCCGTATCTGCCTGGCTGTATGACGATTACTGAAATGCAACAGGCGTTGAAAATGGGCGTTGATATTATCAAGTTGTTTCCGGGAAGTGTCAGTGGTCCAAGTATGGTCGCAGCGGTCAAGGCACCGCTGCCGCATATCAACTTAATGCCGACGGGCGGTGTGAACCTTGAAAATATGGCGACTTGGTTTGCAGCAGGCGTCGTCGCAGTTGGTGTGGGTGGAAATCTGTTGGCTCCGGCAGCTACGGGTGATTTTGCCAAGGTAACAGAAATCGCTCAGCAATATGCGGCAAAACTGTCCGAGATTCGGGGAACAGTCAATGGCTAAGGTCGTTTGTCTAGGAGAAATCATGCTGCGTTTGTCGGCGGAAGCGGGCACACGCCTTCAACATGCCCAACAATTGGCTGTTTTCTATGGAGGCGGCGAAGCAAATGTTGCGGGTTCCTTAGACAACTATGGGCATCAAGTCCAGTTTGCCAGCAAGCTTCCCGCCAATGGATTCGGGCAAGCCGAAGTATTAAGTCTCAGCTAAAGTGAGAGCGCCAAAATTGAACAGTAAAAAAATCAGGGAACGGTCCGTCGAGTGGACTGTTCCCTGATTTTTTATAATTCTAAGGTGATTTTAAAGTATTGCTGTTTTTCTTTTATTTGCCAATGCCACTCGCCATTGGAGCGTTTAACGGCTTGTTCCAACTCTTGATGGGAATCGATCGAGTTTTCTGCTACGACGGATTCATCAAAAGAGTGGCGAGTGAAGGCACTGGTGTTGCTTTCGATGATCAACTGTCTTTGCTCCTGTTTGATCGAAATATCGATCGTTCCAAAGCGTGGATCGCTCAGAAATTTTTCGAATAATTGGATCAGCAAAGACAAGGACTCATCGTTTAGCACAGTGGTTTCCTCTTCAACAATTAGTTGACAGTTGAAGAATTTTGCTTGTTTACGAAATTCTTTTTGATAGTACTCACGCATTTGCTGAAGGTGAGCGGTTAGGGAGGCTACTTGATTATTTCTAGCAGCTTCTTTTTCAGCTAATAAGTTGAATGTCATTAGTAGATTTTGCTGCTTTTCTTTTATAAGCAGTTGTTGTTGCGCAGATTCCTGCTGCTGTCTTCGGTAATTCTGAATGTAGTTGATCTCTTCTTCAAAATGATAGCCTGAGATTAAAAGCATTAATCCGCTGAATAGCACCAACGGCCAGTCGGTTGTAAGATTTGCAGCTCCTGCAAACAATTGAATATAGAAAAAGCAGTGAACAAAGGCAGCCATAATAATTCCCGGTGAACAAATAGTATAAAAACGATTTTGATCAGCGGACTCAGCTAGAGCGACTGCTGAGGTGTATAACGTCATAAAGACATTAAATCCACTGAAAATCTGCATCGCGATAGGTAAGGATAGTTTTCCGACAGCGATGCAAAACACGCCGACAGTTAAAAGTGTGACCTGTGAACCGACACCATAGAGATAGTAATGTTGATACTTTTTTGTCCGCAGCAAATAGTAATTCGTTAGAAAAACCGGAATCAAAATCGCGGTCAGATTATAGAGAATCGACAAGCTTCTAGGATTGAACAAGGTACTTGCCGGAACATTCAGAACGAGCGATTGCAGCCCGACTAATAATGTAAAACCGATTAAAAGCAGAGAAGAAAGCAGCTGTTTCTTCGAATATCTCGGTCTTAAAAAAAGCAGTACCAGCATGATGATAATTAAAGTCCCACAGACACTCAAAAGTAAAAACTGCGGCAGTGAACGAAGCATAAAGAAGCGACTGACTTCCGCGGACTTTCCGATAAATACTTGAGCAGGAATACCGGCATAGTATTCATAGGGCGTCTTTGTAATGATGCGCAGCTTGTGCTTGCGATAATCATTTGGCAGCTGGATAGTCGTCTGAAGCATTCCTGGTTCTTTGTGCTTATCGGTAGCGGCGTATTTGTAAAGAAGCCGCTCTCCGACAAACACCGATACCCACTGATGGTTGGCCCGAACAACTAGCTGTGGCTCCTTGAATGGTATCTCCAGCTGCTGCTGCATAATAAGTGCATTATTCGGTTGTACATTTTTCAATCGCTGATCAGTTTTTCCGTAGATATAATGGTCAGAATGATTCTTAACAACAAATGTCCAATGACTTTTCAATTCTGTAACGTTTGTTTTTTTAATTTCATCAAAAGTTTTGAATACAATGGCTATGGCTGCGATTAAAATAACCGCTATTATTAAAATGAAGCGTTGCTTTGAACAGAATTTAAAAAAACGCTGATTGCTTAGTTTTGCAATGATAAATAACACCCTTTCTTTTGAAGAAAGACAATAGAAATCGTCTAATACTATAATAATAGTAACATATTGCGATATCCAGTCAAAATTTTATTCAATTAGAAACTAAAAAATAGATTTTTTTAACAAATGTGATATGATAAATACAGATAGTTTTTCTTCTAAAAGGAGGTGGTTCCGCATGTTGAAAAATAAAAAAATAACGTTTCTATATGTTGTGCTGATTTTCTCAATATTTCTCTTAGCTGTTTTGACGATTGTTATTCCAAAAGCATTGAATGTCACACCATACGTCATTTCAGATAATAAAATGGCGCCAGAATATCAAAAGGACGGACTGGTTTTTGTGAAAGATGTGATGGAGCCTATCCATGTTGGCGATACCATCACCTATTATGAAAATCAAGGAAAATCGATCAAAACGCGGCGAGTACTAGCGGTGGACAATAAAATCGATGGTTATTTTGTCAAAGGAGACAACTCTGTTAAAGCAGAGATGGGGCTTGTTCATGAACGAAATTTAATCGGTCGACCACATTTTTATCTTCCATACATAGGTTTTTTAGCAGATACAAAAGTGATGACAATTATTAAAAGCAGTTTTTTTGTTGGAGCCATCTTGATGACGCTCTCAACTTTGTTTTTCCAAACAGAAATGAAACATAAAATTCGGCAGCAAGTCGAATAAAAAAGGCCTCCACGGATGAAGGTCTTTTTCAATCGAATGATTATTTTCATGTAAATACAAGCGCAATAAACATCGGATGATCCTAATAGGACACTTCTAGTGCCTCTTTCAGCTCATCTTTTGCTTCTTTTATTTCTTCCTTCGCTTCTTTTTGACTTTCTGACAGTTCAAGTTTTTTTGTTTTACGACTTTCCTTCAACTCATTTTTTACTTCTTTAGAGGCTTCCTCGATATCATCTTTGCTGTCTTTCAAGTCTTCACGGATGTCTTGTTTCACCTGTCTCATCTCAGTGCGAAATTCCGACTGCCATAAAGGCCGTAAAATATAGCGATTCACCGTCAATAAACCAATACAAGCAATTCCCAAAATTACTACCGTCATATCTAAACCATTTCTTTTCATTTTTATAAATCCGCCTTCCTACGAAAGGCACCAATGAGATGATGAAAATCCTCAAAGAACCTTTCTCTCTTTATTTTTCGTGTTACGCTCTCCTTGCAGGTCCCTGGTATACTACA